>NZ_JBEOUL010000005.1:0-355121 GCF_040304075.1 Kitasatospora sp. NPDC094015 | reverse complement strand
CGCCCTCGACGCCCGACGCCGGGACAGCGCCAAGAGCGCCCTCATCACCCTCGTCGAGCACGCCCTCCTCGCCCGCCTCCGCTGAGGACCGGCACGGCCGACCCTCACCCGTTCGGGTGATAGTCGGGTGACAGCGGAAGGGGCCCGCGGACCACGGTCCACGGGCCCCCCGGGGGTGCGTCGCGGTCAGTCGGCCGCCGGGTCCAGCCCGGCGTGGATCAGGCCGTAGGTGTAGGCGTCGTCCAGGGCCAGCCAGGAGGCGGCGATCACGTTGTCGGCGACGCCGACCGTGGACCAGGTGGCGGTGCCGTCGGTGGACTCCACCAGGACCCGGGTCTTGGAGCCGGTGCCGTGCTGGCCCTCCAGGATGCGGACCTTGTAGTCCACCAGCTCCAGCGCGGCCAGCTGCGGGTAGATCCGCTCCAGGGCGGCCCGCAGGGCCTTGTCGAGCGCGTCCACCGGGCCGTTGCCCTCGCCGGTGGCGACCTTGCGCTCGCCCTTGGCCCAGAGCTTCACGGTGGCCTCGTTGCCCGCCTTTCCCTCGGGCAGCTGCTCGCTGATGGTCCGCCAGGACTCCAGCGTGAAGAACCGCTCCCGGCTGCCGCGCACCTCGTCGCGGAGCAGCAGCTCGAACGAGGCGTCGGCGGCCTCGTAGGTGTAGCCGAGGTTCTCCTGCTCCTTGACCCGGGCCACCACCCGGCCGACCAGGTCGCGGTCGGCGGACAGGTCGTAGCCGAGCTCCTTGCCCTTGAGCTCGATCGAGGCCCGGCCGGCCATGTCCGAGACCAGCATCCGCATGGTGTTGCCGACCAGCTCGGGCGCGATGTGCTGGTACAGGTCCGGGTCGACCTTGATGGCCGAGGCGTGCAGCCCGGCCTTGTGGGCGAAGGCGGAGAAGCCCACGTACGGCTGGTGGGTGGAGGGCGCGAGGTTGACCACCTCGGCGATGGCGTGCGAGATCCTGGTCATCTCGGGCAGCCGGCCGGCCGGGAGCACCCGGCGGTCGTACTTGATCTCCAGCGCGCCGACCACCGGGAAGAGGTTGGCGTTGCCGACCCGCTCGCCGTAGCCGTTGGCGGTGCACTGGACGTGGGTGGCGCCGGCGTCGACCGCGGCCAGGGTGTTGGCGACCGCGCAGCCGGTGTCGTCCTGGGCGTGGATGCCCAGCCGGGCCCCGGTCCGGGCGAGCACCTCCGCGACGATCTCACGCACCCCCGCGGGCAGCATCCCGCCGTTGGTGTCGCAGAGCACCACCACCTCGGCGCCGGCCTGGTGGGCGGTGCGGACCACGGCGAGGGCGTACTCGGGGTTGGCCCGGTAGCCGTCGAAGAAGTGCTCGCAGTCGATGAACACCCGCCGGCCCTGGGCCCGCAGGTGCTCCACGCTGTCGCGGACCATCTCCAGGTTCTCGTCGAGCGTGGTGCGCAGCGCGAGTTCGACGTGCCGGTCGTGGGACTTGGCCACCAGGGTGATGACCGGAGCGCCGGAGTTGACCAGCGCGGCCAGCTGGGGGTCCTCGGCGGCCTTGCCGCCCGCCCGGCGGGTGGCGCCGAAGGCGACCAGCTGGGCGTGGCGCAGGTCGAGCTCGGCGGCGGCGCGGGCGAAGAACTCGGTGTCGCGGGGGTTGGCGCCGGGCCAGCCGCCCTCGATGAAGCCGACGCCGAAGTCGTCCAGGTGCCGGGCGATGGTCAGCTTGTCCGCGACCGTGAGGTTGATGCCCTCGCGCTGGGCGCCGTCGCGCAGCGTGGTGTCGAAGACGTGGAAGCTGTCGTGGGGGCGGCTGTTGCTGGCCTCGGTCATGGCCCTGGGTTCTCCGTTCGGTGGAGTTACTGCTGTTGCCGGTCGGGATCCGGCTCCACTGTCCAGCATCCCGCGCGCACCCGGTGTCCCTCGGCCCCTTGTGGGGGCTCCGGCCGGTCCGGGGCAAAACAAAAGACCCCTCGCGGGTGCGAGAGGTCTGCGCGCGGGTCTGGACGCTGGTGGTCGCTCCGCATTCGGGTACTGCGGAACGGTCACTGCGGACCGGCGCGCCTGCTGCTAATAATCAGCGAGAGCGAGGACACGTTTGCAGTGTGGCACACCGTCCGGGCCCCGGCGCACGCGTCTCGCGATGCGAAACGCCTCAGGTCAGCCGGTCGGTGGCCAGTCCGAAACCGAACGGTGCGGGGAGCACCAGCGGGTCGCCGACCGCAACGCCGGTGGTGGTGGCGTAGTCCCCCCGGGCCGGATCACTGTGCAGCACGAGACGGTTGGCCTGCCGGTCGACCAGCAGGTAGAGCGGGATCCCGGCGGCGGCGTACCCCAGCCGCTTGGCCTCGCGGTCCTTGCCGGGCCGGCTGGAGGTGACCTCGAGGACCATCAGGACGCCGTCCGGCTTGGACCAGGGCTCGCGGCCCAGCATGGCGCCGGCCGCGGTGAAGGTGCCGTCCGGGATGTAGCGGCCGTTCGGCACGACCAGCCCCTTGCCACCCGCGAAGTCGACGCCCTCCGGGCACTGCCGGGCGATCTGCCACACGATCCGGCCGATCACGGTCTCGTGATCCCCGTCCGGCGGTGGTGTCACGACGATCTCCCCCTCGATGAGCTCGGCCTTGAACCCCTCGGGGGTGTCCAGGGCCAGGAATGCGTCGAGGAGGTCGCCGTCCTGGTCGTCCCAGGCCTCGGCGAAGTCGTGGGTCAACGCGCTCACAGCCCCTCCTTCAAGTCGTCCTGCTCAACGAGTGGGGGTCTTCGACGTTACCCGGCCGGGCGTCCCGGGGTGCGGGACGCCCGGGTGGGGGTCAGACGATCTTGTGCAGCCAGCCGTGGGTGTCGGGCGCCTGGCCGCCCTGGATGGCGAGCAGGGCCTTGCGCAGCTCCATGGTGACCGGGCCGAGCTCGCCCTGGCCGACCGTCCAGTCCGCGCGGGCCGACTTGACCGAGCCGACCGGGGTGATCACGGCGGCGGTACCGCAGGCGAAGACCTCGGTGAGGGTGCCGTCGGCGTTGGCCTGCTTCCACTCGTCGGTGGAGATCTTGCGCTCCTCGACGGCGTAGCCGAGGTCCGAGGCGAGCTGGAGCAGGGAGTGGCGGGTGATGCCGGGCAGCAGCGCGCCGGAGAGCTCGGGGGTGACGATCTTCGCGTCCTTGCCCTCGCCGAAGACGAAGTACAGGTTCATCCCGCCCATCTCCTCGATCCACCGGTGCTCGGCGGCGTCGAGCCAGACCACCTGGTCGCAGCCCTTGGCGGCGGCCTGGGCCTGGGCGACCAGGGAGGCGGCGTAGTTGCCGGCGCACTTGGCGGCGCCGGTGCCGCCGGGCGCGGCCCGGACGTACTCCTCGGAGAGCCAGACCGAGACCGGCTTGATGCCGCCGGGGAAGTAGGCACCGGCCGGGGAAGCGATGATCATGAAGAGGTAGGAGTTGGCCGGCCGGACCCCGAGGCCGACCTCGGTGGCGAACATGAACGGCCGCAGGTACAGGCTCTGCTCGGCCTCCGAGGGCACCCAGCCCTGCTCCTGCTCGACCAGCAGCTCGACCGCCTCGACGAAGGTCTCCACCGGCAGCTCGGGCATCGCCAGCCGGCGGGCCGAGTCCTGGAAACGGGCCGCGTTGGCCTCCGGCCGGAAGGTGGCGATGGAGCCGTCCGCCTGGCGGTAGGCCTTGAGGCCCTCGAAGATCGCCTGCCCGTAGTGCAGGGTCATGTTGGCCGGGTCGATCTCCAGCGGCGCGTACGGCGTCAGCTGGGCGTCGTGCCAGCCCAGGCCCTCCGTCCACCGGATGGTCACCATGTGATCGGTGAAGACCCGCCCGAAGCCGGGGTTGGTCAGCCGGGCCTCGCGCTCCGCGTCGGACAGCGGGTGCGCGGAGGGCTTGAGGTCGAACGTGATGGGCGCCTGGGTGGGCGTACTCATGGCTGTCTGTCCTTCACCGTGGGGTTGGTCAGGGCCGCCGCCGTCGCGGTTGCACCTCCCCGGGGGAGAACGCACGACGGCACGGCCCACTGTCGATACTCGCATCCAGAGGGCCGTGCCGAACAGCCGGTGGGCTGTCTCGTCCTGCTCCGGCCCGTCAGCCGGATACTCGGGCGGCGAGCGCGTCGCCGACCTCGGAGGTGGACCGGGCGCCGGAGCGCTCGGCCAGGTCCGCCTCGACGGCGGCCTCGACCCGGGCCGCCTCGGCGGCGTACCCGAGGTGGGCCAGCAGCATGGCGACCGACAGCACGGTGGCGGTCGGGTCGGCCTTGCCCTGGCCGGCGATGTCCGGGGCCGAGCCGTGCACCGGCTCGAACATGGACGGGAAGGCGCCGGTGGGGTTGATGTTGCCGCTCGCGGCCAGGCCGATGCCGCCGGTGACGGCCGCGGCCAGGTCGGTGAGGATGTCGCCGAACAGGTTGTCGGTGACGATCACGTCGAACCGCTCGGGCTGGGTGACGAAGAAGATCGTCGCCGCGTCCACGTGCAGGTAGTCGGTGGTGACCTCGGGGAACTCCTGGCCGACCTGCTGGAAGATCCGGGTCCACAGGTGGCCGGCGTGCACCAGCACGTTGTTCTTGTGGACCAGGGTGAGCTTCTTGCGCGGACGCGCCGCGGCCCGGCGGTAGGCGTCGCGCACCACCCGCTCGATGCCGAAGGCGGTGTTCAGGCTGACCTCGGTGGCCACCTCGTGCTCGGTGCCGGTGCGCAGCGACCCGCCGTTGCCCACGTACGGGCCCTCGGTGCCCTCGCGGACCACCACGAAGTCGATCTGCGGGTCGCCGCCCAGCGGGGACCGCACGCCGGGGAAGAGCTTGCCCGGGCGCAGGTTGATGTGGTGGTCGAAGGCGAACCGCAGCTTGAGCAGCAGGCCCCGCTCCAGCACCCCGGAGGGCACGCTCGGGTCGCCGATCGCGCCGAGCAGGATCGCGTCCTGGCCCTGCAGCTCCGCCAGCACGCTGTCCGGCAGGGTCTCGCCGGTGCGGTGGTAGCGGCGGGCGCCGAGGTCGTACTCGGCGGTCTCCAGCTTGACGTCGGCGGGGAGGACGGCGCTGAGCACCTTGAGGCCCTCGGCGACCACTTCCTGGCCGATACCGTCACCGGGGATCACTGCGAGGCGAAGGGTGCGTGACATGGTCGTGACCCTACTCCCGCGTCCCATGGGGTGACATCCTGCGTCCACCATTCGGACATTCCCGGCAGCGCGCGAGCGGTGCCGCAGCGTCGACCGGGGTCGTGCCCGCGGGCGCGACCCCGGTCGACTCCCGCTCACCGCAGGGTGACGAGCTGCGCGCGGTGCCCGTCCGCGTTGAGGTGGTGCAGCAGGAGCAGCCGGGCGCCCTCCGCGCCCGGCCCGCGGCGGACCTCCAGCACCGAGCCCGAGCGGGCCGCCGTGGCGATCGCCGCCCGCCCGTCGGTCCCGTCCCGCACGTCCAGCGCCGGGTGCAGCACGTCGATCGCCAGGGTGGGCCGCTCGCCGTCCAGACCGATCGAGGAGATCGCGTCCGCCTCGCTCGGCACGCCGCCCGAGCCGAAGGACGTCCACAGCGCGTAGTGGATCCGGGAGGTGTCCCGTCCGACGCCGGGCAGCGCCGACAGGCGGACCGGCAGGACCAGCGCGTCGCCGTCCAGCAGCCCGGTGTCGGTGTCGCCCCAGCGCCCGTTCAGCGGCTGGACGTCCAGCTGCTCGCCGGTCCTGGCGTCCAGCGTGCGGGCCACCAGGACGTCGCTGCCGGTCATCCGGTCGGCGGTGACCACCGCGTCGGTGCGGCCGTCCCCGTCGGTGTCCAGCGAGGCCCGGACGCCGAACTGGCCGGCCGGGGTGGCCGCCGGGCCCCAGAGCGCCGCCGCCAGGTAGAGCGTGCCGCGCCCGAGCGGGTCGTCGCCGACCGCCGGGGCGTCACTGGCCGCGCCCGCCGCCCTGAGGTCGGCGGCCAGGTCGGCCGGGGTGGCCGCGCACAGCCCGTCGGCCGGGCAGTCCGGCCACCGCTCGCCCTCCCCGCCCAGCTGGAAGGCGCTGACCAGGCCGCCCGCCGCCGACGGGGCCGCGGTGCCGCCGAGCGCCAGCAGGGTGGAGCCCGCCCGCGGGCCGCGGGTCTGCAGCCCGGCCGTCAGCTCGGAGGCCGCGTGCGGGGCCGCGAACAGCGGCACCCGCAGCGCCGGGGCACCGCCGCCGACCGGGGTCAGCAGCAGCCGTCCGGAGAGCTCGCCGCGGAAGGCCCGGGCCCGGCCGCCCTGGACGGTGTCGATGGTCGGATCCGGCACCCGGTCCAGCCGCGCCGGCACCCGCAGGGTCACCTTGACCCGGGTGGTGCCGCCGGCCGGCACCTCGATCCGGGCCGGGCTCGGCGCGAAGGACGCGCCGGGCAGCTCGGTGGCCGCCAGGTACCCGGTGGTGTAGCTCAGCGGGGTGTCGCCGAAGTTGCGCACCTCCACCTCGCGGACGGCCTCGGTGGGCCGGGAGACCGCCACCGCGCCGAAGGACAGCCCGACCGCGCCGGCCACGGCCCCCTCCCCCGCCGCGTACGCCACCGCCGGGGTACGGACCGCCAGGTCCACCCGGACCCGCCCGGCGCCGGTGCGCTCCGGGCCGTAGACCGGGCCGGAGCGGTCGTCGCCCTTCCAGGTGTCGCCGGCGGTGTTCATCAGCGCCGCCTTCACCTCGGCGACCGACCAGTCCGGGTGCGCGGCGCGCACCAGCGCGGCCAGGCCCGCGACGTGCGGGGTGGCCATCGAGGTGCCGTCCTCGCGCATCCCCTCGCTGCCGGTACCGGCCCGGGCCGACCAGATGGTCTCGCCGGGCGCCGCCAGGTCCGGCTTGACCACGCCGGGCAGCCCGATCCCGCGCGAGGTGAACGAGGCCAGGGTGTCCACCCGCTGCGGCTGGTCCTGGGAGACCGCGCCGTGCAGCCGGTTGCCCGGCGCCGCCAGCTCGACCCGGACCGGACCGGCCGCCACCGCCCGGGTGAGCCGCTCGCCGTCCGCCCGGGCCAGGATCGCCACCGGCACCCGGTCGTCGCCCGCCAGCTCACCCAGGTTGTCGCCGTCCGCGGCGAGCAGCGCGCCGACCGCCCCCGCGTCCGCCGCGTGGTCGGCCCGGGCGGCGGAGCCGCAGGCCCGGTCCGGGTCCTTGGTGCGCCAGGTCAGCAGCGCCACCCGGCCCTTGAGGCGCTCCGCGTCGGCCGCGCCGAAGGCCGTGCAGCCGTCGCTCTGGTCGACCGGCGCCACCAGGTCGCCGGCGACCTCGGCCGTGGACCACTGCTGGTAGCGGGCGCTCCAGTGGGCCGGCACCAATCCCGCCAGCGCCGCCGGGGCCAGCACCCGGATGCCGTCCGCGTCGGTGTGCCGGTCGACCGAGGCGGCCACCGCGAGCACCCGCGGGGCGATCCCCGGGCTGCCCCCGACCGCGTAGACGTCGCCCTCGTTGCCGGCGGCGGCGACCACCACCGTGCCCAGCTCGGCCAGCCGGTCGGCGGCCAGCGCGTCGGCGTCCCCCGGGTCGCCGAAGCTGCTGCCGAGCGAGAGGTTGACCACGTCCAGGCGGTCCGTCAGATCACCGTCGCCGTTCGGGTCGGCGGCCACGTCCAGCGCCTGGGCGAGCTGGTCGGTGGAGCCGGTGCAGCCGAACACCCGGATCGCGTACAGCTGCGCCTCGGGCGCCGCGCCGGGGCCGACCTTGAAGGCGGCCGGGTCCAGCCCCGACCGGTAGGGGCCGCGGTACGTCCCGCCGGCCGCGGTGACGCCGTACCCGGCGGCCGTGCCGGCCACGTGGGTGCCGTGCCCGTTGAGCGCGCAGTCGATCGGGTTGTCGTCCGGGTGCGGCACGGGCTGCGAGGCCTCGGCGGACGGATCCGGGTTGTAGTCGTCGCCGACCAGGTCCTTGCCGCCGGTCACCTTGGCGTTCGGGAACAGCCCGGCGGGGGCGGTCCGGGCGCCGTCCACGGCCGCGAAGGCCTGCTCGGTGCCGGGGCCGCCGAAGTCGGCGTGGGTGTAGTCGATGCCCGAGTCGATGATGCCGATCCGGACCCCGCGCCCGGTGTTCCCCTCGCCGGCCGGCGGGGACCACACCTCGGGGGCGCCGGTGAGCGGCACCGAGTAGGAGTTGGCGCGCTGCTTGAGCGCGATCGGGTGCACCGCCCGGACCCCGGGCAGCGCGGCCAGCCGGGGCAGCGCCGCGGCGCTGGCGCGCACGGCGAGGCCGGAGAGCACCGTGCCGGTGCGGTAGAGCGGTCGGGCCGTCGGCTCGGCCCGGTGCACCGCCGCCTCCAGGCCCGCGACGGCGCGCAGTGCGGCGGCCCGCTGCGCGGAGCCGGCCCGGGCCGCATCGGCGCGGACGGCCTCCGGGCTGCGCCGGGCCCGGCGGGCCTCGTCGGCGGCCCGGCGCCAGGCGGGCGCGGCCGGCTCGGTGTCGAGTTCCAGCAGGAAGCCGGCGAAGGGCCCGGGGCGGGCGCCCCGGCCCGGGCCGTCGGAGGGCTCGGCCGCCGCCGCACCGGCGGGCGCGGCGGCGGTCAGCAGGGCGAGGGCCAGCCCGATCCGGACGATCGGTGCCGCTCGGCGATGGGCGGGTGGGGTGCGCACAGGTCCGTCTCCCCCGGCAGGGGTGGACTGATCTGCGTGCCGGTCAGCCGCGGTCCGCGCCGTGCGGAGGTCGATCACCCTTCCGGAGGCACCAAATTAGGATCATCGAGCTGGGGGCGCGAGCAGTGTCCCCCGTTGGTGGACGGCTTGCACTCCTGTGGGTGACGTACCGTCAGGCGTTCGGCCCAGTAGGCACATCGGGCCGGCGGGAGCGTCGCCCCGGCCGGCCCGGGCGCCCGGTGGATCAGTAGCCGTGGCCGGTGGCGCCGCCGTTGTCGCGGCGGTCCAGGGCGCGCTGCAGGGCGGCCGCGGCGTGCGGGTGCGGCTCGCTGCGGCGCCGGCGGCGCGGGGTGTGGGTGGTGTCGGTGGTGGGGGCGTTACGACGGTCTGCGACGGGGGGCATACCGGTCTCCTCGGAGTTCAGGTGCACGCGGCGGTGCGGTGGGGAGGGGTGGGTACGCCGGCAAGGGTCGCCTGCCGAGCTGCGTACGGGCGCACACGGGCCACCGTCCCTGGCTTGCAGGGGTGGCACACCGTATGGCTCTTTCACCGTACGACGGCGCGGCTCCGCTGTCTGCACGATTAGTTGGATTTCCTAGTATCTGAGACGAGGTTCACCCGGGCGCCCCCGCCCGGGGACGACGGAGGCCCTCCTGCCTGGGGCGGGAGGGCCTCCGTGGTCGTCGCGAGGGGTCAGCCGAGGTTGACCGCGCGGGCGAAGCGGGCGCCGATCGCGGCGGCGATCTCGGCCAGGACCTCCTGGGAGACCTCGCTGTCGACGGTGATCGAGGCGAGCGCCTCCGCGCCGTCCCGGGCGACCTGCATGCCGGCGATGTTGATGCCGGCGTCGCCGAGGATCCGGCCGAGGGTGCCGACCACGCCGGGGCGGTCCTCGTACTTGAAGAAGGCCATGTGGTCGGTGAGCGCCACGTCCACGTCGAAGGCGTCCACGCCGACGATCTTCTGCTGCTGCTTCGGGCCGGCGAGCGTGCCGGAGATGGCGACCTCGCCGCCGTCCGCCAGGGTGCCGCGGACGGTGATCACGTTGCGGTGCTCGGGGCTCTCGCTGGAGGTGGTCAGCCGGACCTCCACGCCGCGCTCCTGGGCGAACAGCGGGGCGTTGACGTAGGACACCGTCTCGGCCACCACGTCCTCGAACACGCCCTTGAGGGCCGAGAGTTCGAGCACCTTGACGTCGTGCTGGGTGATCTCGCCGCGGACCTCGACGTCGAGCCGGACGGCGACCTCGCCGGCCAGCGCGGTGAAGATCCGGCCGAGCTTCTCGGCCAGCGGCAGGCCCGGCTTCACGTCCTCGGCGATCACGCCGCCCTGGACGTTGACCGCGTCCGGCACCAGCTCGCCGGCCAGCGCGAGGCGGACCGAGCGGGCGACCGCGATGCCGGCCTTCTCCTGCGCCTCGTCGGTGGAGGCGCCCAGGTGCGGGGTGGCGACCACGTTGTCGAACCCGAACAGCGGAGAGTCGGTGCACGGCTCCTTGGCGTAGACGTCCAGACCGGCGCCGGCCACCCGGCCGTCGCGCAGCGCGGCCGCGAGCGCGGCCTCGTCCACGATGCCGCCGCGGGCGGCGTTGACGATCCGCACGGTCGGCTTGACCTTGTGCAGCGCCTCGTCGCCGATCAGGCCGATCGTCTCGGGAGTCTTGGGGAGGTGCACGGTGATGAAGTCGGAGACCTCCAGCAGCTCCTCCAGGGAGAGCAGCTTGACGCCCATCTGGGCCGCGCGGGCGGCCTGGATGTAGGGGTCGTAGGCCACGATCTTCATGCCGAAGGCGGACATCCGCTGCGCCACCAGCACGCCGATCCGGCCGAGGCCGACCACGCCGAGGACCTTCTCGCTGAGCTCGACGCCGGTGTACTTGTTGCGCTTCCACTCACCCTGCTTGAGCGCGGCGTTGGCCGGCGCGATGTTGCGGGCGACGGAGATCAGCAGGCCGCAGGCGAGCTCGGCGGCGGTGACGATGTTGGAGGTCGGGGCGTTCACGACCATCACACCGGCCTTGGTGGAGGCCGACACGTCCACGTTGTCCAGGCCGACGCCGGCGCGGGCGACGACCTTCAGCTTCTTGGCGGCGGCCAGCGCCTCGGCGTCCACCTTGGTGGCGCTGCGGATCAGGATGGCGTCGACGTCCGCGATCGCGGTCAGCAGCTCGGTGCGGTCGGCACCGTTGCAGTGCCGGATCTCGAAATCCGGGCCGAGCGCGTCGACCGTGGCGGGGGACAGCTCTTCGGCGATCAGTACAACGGATTTGCTCACGACAGTGTCCTTAACTGTCCGGTTCTCCCCGGCACGTAGGTGGCGTGGCGGTCGGGGGGAAGGTGGCATGCCGCGTAGGTAGACGCACGACGCTGTGGGCCTGACGCGCATTCGAAGTGTATCGACGGGCTGGGGGCCCGGCTGCTCCCGTCCGGCGAAATCACCCGGACGGGAGCAGCCTGGTTGTACAAGGCAGTTGGACCACCCGAAGGCGTTACGCCTCCGCGTCGACCCAGCTCATCAGCTTGCGGAGCTTCTTGCCCGTGGTCTCCAGCAGGTGCTCGGAGTCCGCGGTCTTGTACGCGTTGTACTTCGGCAGGCCCGCCTTGTACTCGGCGATCCAGGTGTTGGCGAAGGTGCCGTCCTGGATCTCGGCGAGGACCTTCTTCATCTCGGCCTTGGTGTCGGCGGTGATGATGCGCGGGCCGGTGACGTAGTCGCCCCACTCGGCGGTCTCGGAGACCGACCAGCGCATCTTCTCCAGACCCCCCTCGTACATCAGGTCGACGATCAGCTTGAGCTCGTGCAGGCACTCGAAGTAGGCGATCTCCGGCTGGTAGCCGGCCTCGACCAGGGTCTCGAAGCCCGCCTTGACCAGCGCGGCGGTGCCGCCGCACAGGACGGCCTGCTCACCGAAGAGGTCGGTCTCGGTCTCCTCCGTGAAGGTGGTCTTGATGACGCCGGCCTTGGTGCCGCCGATGCCCTTGGCGTACGACAGGGCCAGATCGAACGCCTTGCCGGTGGAGTCCTGCTCGACCGCCACGATGCAGGGGACGCCGCGGCCCTCCTCGTACTGGCGGCGGACCAGGTGGCCGGGGCCCTTGGGGGCGACCATGCAGACGTCGACGTTCTCCGGCGGGGTGATGAAGCCGAAGCGGATGTTCAGGCCGTGGCCGAAGAACAGGGCGTCGCCCGCCTTCAGGTTCGGCTCGATCGACTCGGCGTAGACGTCGGCCTGGATCGGGTCCGGCACCAGGATCATGATGACGTCGGCCTCGGCCGCGGCGGTGGACGGGTCGGTCACGCGCAGCCCGGCCTCCTCGGCCTTGGCACGGGACTTCGAGCCCTCCAGCAGGCCGACCCGGACGTCCACGCCCGAGTCCCGCAGCGACAGCGCGTGGGCGTGGCCCTGGCTGCCGTAGCCGATGACCGCGACCTTGCGGCCCTGGATGATGGACAGGTCGGCGTCGTCTTCGTAGAACAGCTCGGCCACGGGGGCACATCTCCTTGCGTGGTGGTGGTGCCGGTGCGTACCTACGGTACGTGGACCCGGCGGTGGGGCGGGGCGGTGCTTCAGGGGGTGAGACGGCGGGGTGCGGCGGCCCGTCAGGCGCTGCGGTCGAGCGCCCGCAGCGAGCGGTCGGTGATCGACCGGGCGCCGCGCCCGATGGCCACCAGCCCGGACTGGACCAGCTCCTTGATGCCGTACGGCTCCAGCATCTTGAGCATCGCCTCCAGCTTGTCGGAGCTGCCGGTGGCCTCGATGGTCACCGCGTCCGGCGAGACGTCGACCGTCTTGGCGCGGAACAGCTGCACGATCTCGACGATCTGCGAGCGGCTCTCGGCGTCGGCCCGGACCTTGACCAGGACCAGCTCGCGCTGGACCGCCTGGCTCTGGTCGAGTTCGACGATCTTTATCACGTTGACCAGCTTGTTCAGCTGCTTGGTGACCTGCTCCAGCGGGAGGTCCTCCACGTTGACCACGATGGTCATCCGGGAGATGTCCGGGTGCTCGGTCGGGCCGACGGCCAGCGAGTCGATGTTGAATCCCCGACGGGAGAACAGCGAGGCGATCCGGGCGAGGACGCCGGGCTTGTTCTCGACCAGGACGGAGAGGGTGTGCTTGGACATGATGGTCATGGTCTCTCTATCGGTGAGGTCGGGCCGTCAGTCGAGGTCGTCGCCGAAGTCCGGGCGCACGTCCCGGGCGGCGAGGATCTCGTCGTTGCTGGTGCCCGCGGCCACCATCGGCCAGACCATGGCGTCCTGGTGGACGATGAAGTCGATGACCACCGGGCGGTCGTTGATCTCCATCGCCTGCTTGATCACGGCGTCCAGGTCCTCCGGGCGCTCGCAGCGCAGGCCGACGCAGCCCATCGCCTCCGAGAGCATCACGAAGTCGGGGATCCGGGTGCCCTGGGCCGGCGGCTGCTTGCCGTCGTGCTCCGGGCCGGCGTGCAGCACGGTGTTGGAGTAGCGCTGGTTGTAGAACAGGGTCTGCCACTGGCGGACCATCCCGAGCGAGCCGTTGTTGATGACCGCGACCTTGATCGGGATGTTGTTGAGGGCGCAGGTGACCAGTTCCTGATTGGTCATCTGGAAGCAGCCGTCACCGTCGATCGCCCAGACCGCGGTGTCCGGCTTGCCGGCCTTGGCACCCATCGCGGCCGGGACCGCGTAGCCCATGGTGCCCGCGCCGCCCGAGTTCAGCCAGGTGGCCGGCTTCTCGTAGCTGATGAACTGCGAGGCCCACATCTGGTGCTGGCCGACGCCGGCGGCGTAGATGGCGTCCGAGCCGACCAGCTGCCCGATCCGCTCGATCACCTGCTGCGGCGACAGCTCGCCCTCGGGGGCGGGCTCGTAGCCCAGCGGGTAGGTGGTCTTCCACTGGTTGAGCTTGACCCACCAGTCGGCGTAGTCGCCCTTGTGGCCGGCGTCGAACTCGGCCTGGACGGCGACGATCAGATCGGCGATCACCTCGCGGGCGTCACCGACGATCGGCACGTCGGCCGGCCGGTTCTTGCCGATCTCGGCCGGGTCGATGTCGGCGTGCACGACCTTGGCGAACGGCGCGAAGCTGTCCAGCTTGCCGGTGACCCGGTCGTCGAAGCGGGCACCGAGGGTGAACAGCAGGTCCGACTTCTGCAGCGCGGTGACGGCCGGGACGGAGCCGTGCATGCCGGGCATGCCCAGGTGCTGCGGGTGACTGTCCGGGAAGACGCCGAGCGCCATCAGGGTGGTGACCACCGGGGCGCCGGTCAGCTCGGCCAGGATCCGCAGCTCGGCGCTGGCGTTCGCCTTGAGCACGCCGCCGCCGACGTACAGGACCGGCTTGCGCGCGGCGACCAGCATCTTCGCCGCCTCGCGGATCTGCTTGGCGTGCGGCTTGGTGACCGGCCGGTAGCCGGGCAGCGAGGTCTCCACCGGCCAGCGGAAGACCGTGGTGGCCTGGAGCGCGTCCTTGGCGATGTCGACCAGGACCGGGCCGGGGCGGCCGGTGCCCGCGATGTGGAAGGCCTCGGCGATCACCCGGGGGATCTCCGCCGGGTCGGTGACCAGGAAGTTGTGCTTGGTGATCGGCATCGTGATGCCGCAGATGTCGGCCTCCTGGAAGGCGTCCGTCCCGATCGCCTTGGAGGCGACCTGCCCGGTGATCGCGACGATCGGCACCGAGTCCATGTAGGCGTCGGCGATCGGGGTCACCAGGTTGGTCGCACCGGGGCCCGAGGTGGCCATGCAGACGCCGACCCGGCCGGTCGCCTGGGCGTACCCAGTGGCGGCGTGGCCGGCCCCCTGCTCGTGCCGGACCAGGATGTGCCGCACCTTGACGGAGTCCATCAGCGGGTCGTACGCGGGCAGGATCGCCCCGCCGGGGATGCCGAAGACGGTGTCGGCGCCCACGGCCTCGAGAGAGCGGATGAGCGACTGGGCGCCGGTCATGGTCTCGGTGGTCTGGTGACCCGGAGCGTGGGCTGCCGGGGTGTCCCCGCGGCGGGGGGATGCGGCGTGCTCAGTCATCTGCCTGTCTCTTCTCGGGTTCTGCCGGCCCCGGCAGTTGAGGGTGCTGCCGTCCGGGGGCCGATCTCCGGCTCTGCCCCAATCGTCCCGTTTTAGGACGCTCAGGGCCAGGGGTATCGCGGTGGTGGAGCAGTTCCAGTGCAACAAAAAACCCCTCGTGCCCAGGGCATGCGAGGGGTGGCGCGTCGGTCTGTCATGAGGCAGGCACAGCAGCCCGCTCAGCCGACGCGCCCGCCAAGTACGAGAATTCGGGTGCGCATGGCACCGACCTTCCTCCCGCGTGGGGGCGAGTGTCAAGCTGGTGGGATCGACGTCTCGCCATGCGGACCCCCGGACGGACCCCCCACGGTATGGCGTTGTGGCAGGTCGAGGGGCCCGTGGTGGTGCGCGGAGCGGCCCGGGACGGGCTCCGGGCAGCCACCCGTACGGGCCTCCGGCGCCAGGTGCGGCCGGCGCCCGGTGAGCGACCCGATCGGGCGCGGCAGCGGGTAGACCCGGCGCACCAGGGCCCGGCTCAGCCGGGGGCCGTCCAGCGGCTGCGCGAAGGCCAGCCCCTGGGCCCGGCGGCAGCCCAGCTCCTGCAGCACGGCGACCTGGCGCGGGTGGTCGGCGCCCTCGGCCGCGGTGACCAGCCCCAGGTCGCGGCCGAGCCGCAGCGCGTTGCCGGCCAGCGCCCGGGTGAGCGCCGAGTCGGCCAGGTCCTGGACCAGGCTGCGGTCCAGCTTGAGCACGTCGAAGGGCAGCCTGGCCAGGGTGCCGAGCGAGCCGCCGCCCACCCCGAAGCCGGCGACCGCGGTGCCGACGCCCAGCCGGCGCAGCGCGGCCAGCCGGCGGCCCAGCTCGTCGGCGCTCTCGTCGGCGTCGGTCCGGGCCAGCTCCAGCATCAGCAGGCCGGGCGGCAGGCCGCTGTCCCGCAGCGCGGAGGCCACCGCCTCGTACATGCCGGGGGCGCAGAGCCGCTCGCCGGTCAGCCGGACCGAGACCGGGACGTCGGGGGTGCTCGGGTCGGCCCAGCGGCCGGCGGCGGCCCGGATCGCCTCCTGGAGCATCCAGCGGGCGAACCTGGTGGCCGCGCCGCCGTGCTCGGCGGTCCGCAGGAACTCGGCCGGGGTGAGCAGCAGGCCCTGCGCGGAGCGCCAGCGGGCCTGCGCCTCGACCACCGCGACCTGGCCGGTGGCGAGGTCGACCACGGGCTGGTGGAGCAGGGTGAAGCCGCCCTCCCGGACGGCCAGCCGCAGCCGCTCCTCCAGCTCGGTGCGGCGCTCCAGCTCGGTTCTTATCGCCGGGGTGTACAGCACCACCCGGCCCTTGCCCTCGGACTTCGCCCGGTACATCGCCAGGTCCGCGTTGCGCATCAGCTCGTCGGTGGCGGCCCTGGGGTCGGCGTCCGGGGCGTGGTCGCGGGGGGCGAAGGCGATCCCGATGCTGGCCGCCACCCCCAGCTCGGCGCCGCCGATCCAGTACGGCTCGGAGAGCGCGGTGCGCAGCCGCTCGGCCAGCTCCAGGACCTGGGTGGCGGCCAGCCGGCCGCAGACCAGGGCGGCGAACTCGTCGCCGCCGAAGCGGGCGACCGTGTCGCCGGAGCGGACCGCGCCCTGGAGCCGCCGGGCGGCCTGCACCAGGAGCTCGTCGCCGACCTGGTGGCCGGCGGTGTCGTTGACCGCCTTGAAGCCGTCCAGGTCGAGGAAGAGCACCGCCACCGTGCTGCCGTCGGCCGGCCGGTGCCCGCGCGGGCCGTCCGGCTCGCCGAGCCCCAGCGCCGCCCGCACCCGCTGGGCGAACAGCGCCCGGTTGGGCAGGTCGGTGAGCGGGTCGTGGAAGGCGTGGTGCTGGAGCTGCGCCTGCAGCCGGACCCGCTCGGAGACGTCCCGGCTGTTGAGGATCAGCCCGTCCCGGTAGCGGTTGAGGGTGGACTCCACGTGCAGCCACTCGCCCTCGCCGGAGCGGATCCGGCACTCCACCCGGGCGGACGGCTCCGCGCCGCCCTCCCGGCGGGACGGGGTGCGGCCGCGGGCGAGGATCCGGCCCACCTCGGAGAGCACCCGGTCGACGTCGTCGGGGTGGACCAGGTTGAGCAGGTTGCCGCCGACCAGCTCCTCGGGGTCGCGGCTGTAGACCCGCAGCGCGGCCGGGCTGACGTAGGAGAGCACGCCGTTCGCGCCCGCGATCATGATCACGTCGCTGGAACCCTGCACCAGCGAGCGGAAGTGCGCCTCCTTCTGCGTGAGTTCCTGCGCCAGCGAGAGGTTGTCCAGCAGCATCACGCCCTGCCGCAGGATCAGCGCGAGACCCACCGTGCAGGCGGCGGCGACCACTTCGCGGTCCACGAAGTGGCCCACGATGGCGTTGTAGAGGATGCCGGCGGTGCAGACCGCGGCGGCCACGTACGGGGTCAGCGCGCTGAAGGTGGTGGCCACCCGGCGGCGCGGCACACCCCCCGCGGAGGGGTGCTCGCCGCGGCCGGAGTCGCGCGGGGAGTGCGACCAGGGCGCCCGGGCCAGCAGCACGCTGCCGGCGAACCAGCCGGCGTCCAGCAGCTCGCCCGAGCGGTAGCTGCTGTGCAGCTCCGGCGCGGTGAACAGGGCGTCGCAGACCACCGTCACGGCCAGCGCCACCATCGCGGTGTGCACCGCCGCGCGGTTGCCGTCCCGGCTCCGGAAGCGCAGCCCGACCACCAGGCTGACCAGCAGGATGTCCAGCACCGGGTACCCGAGGCCGATCGCCAGCTTGAGCGGGTCGCCGCCCTCGCCGGTGGCCACCCGGCCGAGCGCCAGGCTCCAGCTGAGGGTGAACAGCGAGCCGCCGACCAGCCAGCCGTCCAGCAGCAGGCAGAGCCAGCCGGCCGCGGTGCGCGGGCGCTGGGCGAGTACCAACAGGCCGGTGATGGCGAGCGGGGCGAACAGCAGGAAGGCGAAGTCGGCGATCGAGTCGGCCGGCACCTCGGTGCGCAGCACCACCTCGTACCAGCCCCAGGTGCCGTTGCCGACGGCGACCATGGCGGAGGAGAGGCCGAACAGCAGCCAGGCGGGGCGGGACGGGCCGGCGACCGAGCAGCCGTGCGCGAGGCAGGACAGGGCGGCCGCCAGTGCGGCGCCGGCCAGGCCGAAGTCACCCATGAACAGGGCGACCGAGGGGGATCCCCAGCCGAACGCGGCCCCCACCGTGTACCCGAGGCAGAGCAGCGCGAGCAGAGCGCCGGCCGGGCCTGCGGTGCGCGCCTGGTGGACCAGCGAGGTGCGCAGCCGGGCGGCGCGCGGGGTGATCCGGGAGGCGGGCAGCACCGCATCGGTGGAGTTCAATCGACATCTCCCCCTCCGACCCCAGGACCTGTTCGGCCCGGGCCTCGGCTGTGCGGCGCTCCGCGGTGCCGTACCGGTGTTCCCGATCCGGACCCTACACCACTTTCGTCACTCAACGACACGCTCACTCAACTTAGAGTAATGACGTGCAGGGACAGCCTGGTGGCGGTGGATCGGGATCGCCCGATCGGCAGCGGCGCACGCCCCCCGGCGCGCTCCCGCCATCCGGTGCGCCGTCGAATGCGCCCGTCCGGACCGCCGGCGCGGGCCGGTGAGGCAGCGCGGGTGGCTCAGCGCTCGCCGGCCACCGGTGCCGGGTCCGGGAACAGCCGCCAGCGGTGGGCCAGTGCGGCCGCCTCGCCGCGGCCGGTGACCTCCAGCTTGGCCAGGATGTTGGAGACGTGCACGCTGGCCGTCTTCGGCGAGATGTAGAGCTCCTCGGCGATCTGCCGGTTGGTCCGGCCGAGCGCCAGCAGCCGCAGCACGTCGCGCTCGCGCGGGGTCAGCCCGAGCGCCTCCAGCACCGGCGGCCGCTGCGAACTCCCCTCCGCCGTCGGTGCGGTGGCCCGTCGGGGGCGGCCCGCCGTCAGCGGCAGCGCGGCCCGCTCGGCCAGCAGGGCGGCCTCCCGCTCCAGGTGGCGGTCACCGCGCCGGCCGGCCAGCGCGTGCGCCTCGCGGAGCAGCTCCGCCGCGGCGTCCCGCCGGCCGTCGGCGAGCTCCCGCTCCGCGGAGCGCAGCAGCGCGTACGCCAGCGGGTGCGCCAGACCGGTGGCGCGCAGGGCGTCCACCGCGGCGGCCCAGTGCGCGGCGGTGTCCGCGCCCTGGGCCCTGGCGAGTTCGCCGTCCAGCAGCCGGGCCCAGCCGATCTGCAGTTCCACCCGGGGCCGGTACTGGGCGACGGCGGCGGCGATCCGGGCGAGCACCTGCTCGCGGCCCGGCTCGGTGGCGGGCAGCCCGCGGGCGTCCGCCTCGGCGGCCGCGGCCTGCACCAGCAGCGGCAGCAGCAGGGCTTCCTGCCCCGGGTTGGTACCGGCGGCGAGCAGGTCGAGCAGGTCCTCCCGGGCGGCCAGCGGGCGGCCCTGCCGGGCGGCCAGCGCGATCCCGATCCGGAGCGTCGGCAGGACGTGCTGCGGCTGCTGGTTGCGCCCGGCCGCCCTGGTCTGCGCGTACGCGGCCTCGGTGGCGGGCAGGTCGTCGGCGAGCAGGGCGAGTTCGCCGCGCAGCCGGCCGAGGAACTCGTGGTGCGAGTCCCGGGACGGGTCCTCCGCCCAGCCGTCGAGCAGCGCGCCGGCCTCCTCCAGCCGGCCGAGCGCGATCAGCGCCTCGGCCCAGTTGCCGGTCAGGATCGCCCCGGTGTTGCCCAGCAGGCCGGTGCTGCCGGCCGCCTCCAGCCCCTCCCGGGCGGCCGCCGCGGCGTCCTCGGCCCGGCCGACCATGTTGAGCAGGCTGGCGAGGTTGTTCAGGCCCCGGCAGAGCAGGTCGGGCACCCCGAGCGAGCGGGCCTGCGCGACCGCCTCGGTGAGCTGGGCCAGCCCGTCGGCCGGCTCCTCGAAGTCGGCGAGCAGGCTGCCCAGGGTCATCCGGGCGTGCGCCTCCACGCTGGACGCGCCGACCTGCCGGGCGATCCCGGCGGCCCGCTCGGCGATCGCCAGGTGGGCCCGGGTCGGGCGCCGGAGCATCGCGTGCGCGGCGTCCAGCGCCAGCACCTCGGCCTGCACCGCGGAGGGGCCGAGATCGGCCACCAGCCGGTGCGCGTACGCGAGTTCGTCGCTGCCGCCGGGCCGGTCCAGGTGGCCGAGCATCCGGGCCCGCTGCATCCGGAACCAGGCCGCCCGGGTCGGGTTCTCCTGCTCGTCGACCAGCTTGATGCCGCGCTTGGCCAGGCTCAGGCCGCGTTCGCGCTCACCGCTGCGGCGGGCCGCGACCACGCCCTCGGCCAGCACGTCCACCACCCGCAGCCGGTCGCAGGAGGCGTCGTGGGTGCCCGGGTCGCAGGCGCAGGGCGGGTAGGTCTCGGCCCAGTCGTACGGGCGCAGGGTGTGTTCCAGGACCTCCTCGGAGACCTCGTCCCAGAGTTCCAGGGCGCGTTCCAGCATCTTGAGCTGCTCGGCGAAGGCGTTGCGGCGGCGGGCCTCCCGGGCGGCTTCCAGGGCGGCCGGCAGGGCGCGGGCCGGATCGTGCGCGTGGTACCAGTAGTTGGCCAGCCGGGCGGGCCGGGCGTCGCAGCCGACCAGCGACGGGTCCGCCTCCAGCACGGCGGCGAAGCGGCGGTTGATCCGGTGCCGTTCGCCCGGCAGCAGGTCGTCCGAGACCGCCTCGCGGACCAGCGCGTGCCGGAAGCAGTAGCCCTCGCCGTCCGGGTCGGGCCGCAGGATGTTGGCGCCGACCGCGGTGCGCAGTGCCTCGATCAGCGGCTCCTCGCCCTCGTCCAGGACGGCCGCCAGCAGCTCGTGCTCGACGCAGGAGCCGCCCTCGGCGGCGAACCTGATCACCTGCTGGGTCTCGTCGGGCAGCGCCTCGACCCGGACCAGCAGGATGTCCCGCAGCGAGTCGGTCATGCCGGCCGGACAGCCCTGCTGGTACGCGGTGGCGAGCTCCTCGACGAAGAACGGGTTGCCCTCGGACCGGCGGTGGATCCGGTCCACCAGGGCCCGGTCCGGCGCGCCGGTGCCGAGGATGCCGGCCAGCTGGGCGGCCACCTCGCCCTGCCCGAAGCGGTCCAGCTCCAGGCGCTGCACCGTGCGCAGCCGGTCGAGTTCGGCGAGGAAGGGGCGCAGCGGGTGGCGGCGGTGCAGGTCGTCGCTGCGGTAGGTGGTGACGATCAGGACCCGGGAGCCGTGCAGGGTGCGGATCAGGTAGGCGAGCAGTTCCCGGGTGGAGCGGTCGGACCAGTGCAGGTCCTCCACCGCGAGCACCAACGTCCGTTCCACGGAAAGCCGTTCGAAGAGCCGGGCGGTGTGCTCGAACAGCCGGGCCCGGCCGAACTCGTCGTTCGGCTCCCCGTCGGCCTCGCCGAAGCCCGGGAGCAGCCGGGCCAGATGGCCCTCCATCCCGGCCGCGGCCTGCTCCAACTCCCGCCCCAGCAGCCGGTGCAGCCGGCGCAGCGCGGCGGCCAGCGGCGCGTACGGCAGGCCCTCGGCGCCGATCTCCAGGCACCCGCCGAGCGTGCTGAGCGCGCCGGCCGCGGCCGCGCTGCCGAGGAACTCCTCCACCAGCCGGGTCTTGCCCACCCCGGCCTCTCCCCCGATCAGCACGGTCTGCGGCTCGCCGGCCTCGGCGCGGCGCAGGGCCGCGGCCAGAAGGTCGGTCTCGCTGCTGCGCCCGACGAAGACCGGGCTGACCGATATCTGCTCCATGTCGGCGAGCATGCCACAGGGCGGTGACCCCGGCCGAGGCGTTATCCCGGCCCCCGGACGGCCCGAAGGGGAGGCGCCGTGGGCGTCCTCCCCTTCCGTCCCGGTTCCGGCACCCGGGATGTGCCTTTCTGTCAGCATTCGCCGAGGCGGGCGGCGCGGACCTGGCCGGCGCCGGCCACGGCGCCGTCGGTGCGGCGTACGCTGCGGGCGAACCTGGCCCGCAGGCCGGGGCGGGCGGCGGGCGCCGCCACGGACCTGGCCTCGCGGACCAGCCGGGCCCGCTCGGCCTCCTGCTGGAGCTGCTGCTGGCGCTGGCGGATGATCTCGTACTCGAACACGGTGGTGGTGTCCCCCTGGTCGGGCCGCGTCCCGGCCTCGGTCGGCCGGTCCGTCGTCCGGGGTCAACCTTTCCGTCCCAGTGGGGGCCCGGACATCGGCAGCATGCCCGATCTTCCGGGGCGCCGGCGCCTTAGGGACCGGCCCCGGAATGCCGGACGGCCCGTCCGCGCCCCCTCGGCGGGGGTACGGACGGGCCGTCCGGTCTAAGGCCGGCCCGGGGTCGCCCGGGATGGGCCTAAGGGGTCCTCAGGAGAGCCGGGCCAGCAGCAGGTCCTTGACCTTGGCGGCGTCGGCCTGGCCGCGGGTGGTCTTCATGACCGCGCCGACCAGGGCACCGACCGCCTGGACCTTGCCGTCACGGATCTTGGCCGCGACGTCCGGGTTGTCGGCGATGGCCTGGTCGACGGCCGCACCGAGTGCGGAGTCGTCCGAGACCACGGCCAGGCCGCGCTGCTCGACGACCGCGTCCGGCTCACCCTCGCCGGCCAGCACGCCCTCGATCACCTGGCGGGCCAGCTTGTCGTTCAGCTTGCCCTCGGCGACCAGCGCGCAGACCCGGGCCACCTGGGCCGGGGTGATCGGCTGCTCGGCCAGCTCGGTGCCGGTCTCGTTGGCCCGGCGGGCCAGCTCGCCCAGCCACCACTTGCGGGCCTGGTCGGCCGGCGCGCCGGCGGCGATGGTCTGCTCCAGCAGCTCCACCGCACCGGCGTTCAGCACCGACTGCATGTCCTTGTCGGACAGCGCCCACTCGGCCTGCAGCCGGGCCCGGCGCACCCGCGGCAGCTCGGGCAGCTCCGCCCGCAGCTCCTCGACCCACGCCCGGGCGGGGGCCACCGGCACCAGGTCCGGCTCCGGGAAGTAGCGGTAGTCCTCGGCGTTGTCCTTGATCCGGCCGGCCGTGGTGCTGCCGTTGTCCTCGTGGAAGTGCCGGGTCTCCTGGACGATCGTGCCGCCGTCGGTCAGCACCGTGGCGTGGCGCTGGATCTCGAACCGGGCCGCCCGCTCGACGCTGCGCAGCGAGTTGACGTTCTTGGTCTCCGAGCGGGTGCCGAAGGTCGTGGTGCCGTTCGGGCGCAGCGACAGGTTGACGTCGCAGCGCATCTGGCCCTTGTCCATCCGGGCCTCGGAGACGCCCAGCGCCCGGATCAGCTCGCGCAGCTCGGCCACGTACGCCTTGGCGACCTCGGGCGCGCGCTCGCCGGCGCCCTCGATCGGCTTGGTGACGATCTCGATCAGCGGGATGCCGGCCCGGTTGTAGTCCAGCAGCGAGTGCGTGGCGCCGTGGATGCGGCCGGTGGCGCCACCGACGTGGCTGGACTTGCCGGTGTCCTCCTCCATGTGGGCGCGCTCGATCTCCACCCGGAAGGTCGAGCCGTCCTCCAACTGCACGTCGAGGTAGCCGTTGAAGGCGATCGGCTCGTCGTACTGCGAGGTCTGGAAGTTCTTCGGCATGTCCGGGTAGAAGTAGTTCTTCCGGGCGAACCGGCACCACTCGGCGATCTCGCAGTTCAGCGCCAGGCCGATCTTGATCGCGGACTCCACGCCGACCGCGTTGACCACCGGCAGCGAGCCGGGCAGGCCGAGGCAGGTCGGGCAGGTCTGCGAGTTGGGCTCGGCGCCCAGCTCGGTCGAGCAGCCGCAGAACATCTTGGTCTTCGTACCCAGCTCGACGTGGACCTCAAGGCCCATCACCGGGTCGTACGAGGCGAGTGCGTCCTCGTACGAGACCAGACTGATGACGCTCACAGCGTCCCCTTCACTTGAGTCTTGGAGGTCCGTCAGCCCAGCAGCACGTCGTCGTCGCCGAGCCGCTTGAGCTCACGGACGAGGAGCGCGGTGCCGGTGATCAGCGCGGCGGCGCCGACCAGGGCGTTGATCAGCTTGAGGGTGTCGTTGTCGCCACGCGCCTTCTTGACGTCCTTGACGATCGAGACCGCGCCGAAGGCGCTCGTCCCGATGGACAGCCACAGGCCGGGCTTGGAGTGCTTGAACCCTTTGGCCTTCGCAACGGTGCTCACAGTGCCGGTGCCTCCTCCAGCAGGGGGTGTCCCCACTTGTCGTTGAGTGCGGCCTCGACGGCGCCGCCCACGCGGTACAGGCGGTCGTCCGCCATCGCGGGTGCGATGATCTGCAGGCCGACCGGGAGATTGTCCTCCGGGGCCAGGCCGCAGGGCAGCGACATGGCCGCGTTGCCCGCCAGGTTCGACGGGATGGTGCACAGGTCCGCCAGGTACATCGCCATCGGGTCGTCGGCGCGCTCGCCGATCGCGAAGGCGGTGGTCGGGGTGGTCGGCGACACCAGCACGTCGACGCCGGCGAAGGCCGCGTCGAAGTCGCGCGAGATCAGGGTGCGCACCTTCTGGGCCGAGCCGTAGTAGGCGTCGTAGTAGCCCGAGGACAGCGCGTAGGTGCCCAGGATGATCCGGCGCTTGACCTCGTCGCCGAAGCCGGCCTCGCGGGTGAGCGCGGTGACCTCCTCGGCGGAGCGGGTGCCGTCGTCGCCGACCCGCAGGCCGTAGCGCATGGCGTCGAAGCGGGCCAGGTTGGAGGAGGCCTCGCTCGGCGCGATCAGGTAGTACGCCGGCAGCGCCAGGGTGAAGGACGGGCAGGAGACCTCGACGACCTCGGCGCCCAGCTCGCGCAGCAGCTCGACCGACTCGTCGAAGCGCTGCATCACGCCGGCCTGGTAGCCCTCGCCGGCGAACTCCTTGACCACGCCGATCCGCATGCCGCGCACGTCGCGCATCTTCGCCGCCGCGACCACGGCCGGCACCGGCGCGTCGATCGAGGTGGAGTCCAGCGGGTCGTGGCCGGCGATCGCCTCGTGCAGCAGCGCCGCGTCCAGCACCGTACGGGCGCACGGGCCGCCCTGGTCCAGCGAGGAGGAGAAGGCGACCAGGCCGTAGCGGGAGACCGAGCCGTAGGTCGGCTTCACGCCGACGGTGCCGGTCACGGCGCCGGGCTGGCGGATCGAGCCGCCGGTGTCGGTGCCGATCGCCAGCGGGGCCTCGTACGCGGCCAGGGCCGCCGCCGAGCCGCCGCCGGAGCCGCCGGGGATCCGGGAGAGGTCCCACGGGTTGCCGGTCGGGCCGAAGGCCGAGTTCTCGGTGGAGGACCCCATGGCGAACTCGTCCATGTTGGTCTTGCCGAGGATGACCACGCCGGCGTCCTTCAGACGCCGGGTCAGGGTCGCGTCGTAGGGCGGGATCCAGCCCTCGAGGATCTTCGAACCGCAGGTGGTCGGGATGCCCTCGGTGGTGAAGACGTCCTTCAGCGCCAGCGGGACGCCGGCCAGCGGGCCGAGCTCCTCGCCCTTGGCACGCTTGTCGTCGACCGCGCGGGCGGCCCGGAGCGCGCCCTCGGTGTCGACGTGCAGGAAGGCGTTGACCTTCTTGTCCACGGCGTCGATCCGGTCCAGGTGCGCCTGGGCGACCTCGACGGCGGAGACCTGGCCGGAGGCGATCGCGCCCGCCGTCTCGGCTGCGGTGTAGCGGATGAGATCGGTCATGGTGATCAGTCCTCCCCGAGGATCTGGGGCACGCGGAAACGCTGCTCCTCGCTGGCCGGGGCGCCGGCCAGCGCCTGCTCCGGGGTGAGCGAGGGCCGCACCTCGTCCGCGCGCATGACGTTGGTCAGCGGCAGCGGGTGGGAGGTCGGCGGGACGTCCTGTCCGGCGACCTCGGAAACGCGGGCGACCGCGCCGATGATCACGTCGAGCTGCTCGGCGAAGTGGTCCAGCTCTTCGGCCCGCAACTCCAGACGCGACAGCCGGGCGAGGTGGGCGACCTCCTCGCGCGTGATGCCAGGCATGCAGCGATCCTCAAGGTGAGTTCTGGTGAGGCCGGAGCGCGCTTGCGCGGTGCCCGGCCCGGACGGGCGGGCGCCGGGCGCACCCCCGTCCTCTTGGTCTGTGGCCCCATCCTATGGGGCGCGGCCCGGCCACCGGCCACGCCGACCGGGCGGCGGGCGGGAAAGCACGGCCGCGACAGGGTAGGAACGCCCGGTCGCGGCGGGCCGGGAACGCCGCGGCCCCGCCCACCCCGGCGAGGGGCGGACGGGGCGCGTCGGCGGCGGACCCCCGGCAGCGGACGCCGGCAGCGGACCTGCGGCGGCAGCCGGTCACGGCTGGCTGGTCGGGGCCCCCAGTTCCGGCTTGGGCTTCGCGCCCGGGCGGACCTGCGGCGCCGGGCGCACCTGGGTCGCCGTCAGCCGCTCCACCGAGGGTGCGCCGGTGCTGTGCACCATCAGCCAGGCGGTGGCCTGGTCGGCCGGCAGCGCGGCCGACACCAGCCAGCCCTGGACGGCGTCCACCCCCATGGCCTGCAGCCGCTCCCAGGTCTCGTCGTCCTCGACGCCCTCCGCGACCACGGTCAGCCCCAGCGAGTGCGCCAGCTCGACCGAGCAGCGCACCACGGCGGCGTCGTGGTCGTCGGCGACCATCCGGGAGACGAAGGAGCGGTCGATCTTCAGCTCGCCGACCGGCAGGCTGCGCAGCCGCACCAGCGAGGAGTGCCCGGTTCCGAAGTCGTCCAGCGACATCCGCACGCCGTAGCGGCGCAGCTCGTCCAGGGTGTCGGCGGCCCGGCGGGAGTCGTCCAGCAGCAGCCGTTCGGTGATCTCCAGCTGGAGCGCGTCGGCCGGCACCTGGTTGCGGTCGAGGTGGCCGGCGACCCGGGCGGCGAAGCCCGGGTTGAGCACGTCCCGCGGCGAGACGTTGACCGCGACCGGCACCTTGAGGCCCTGGGCCCGCCAGATCGCCAGCTGACCGACCGCCGACTCCAGCACGTAGTCGGTGAGCCGCGGCATCAGCCCGCTGGACTCGGCCAGACTGATGAACTCGTCCGGCGCGACCCGGCCCTGGCCGGCCCGCTCCCAGCGCAGCAGCGCCTCCAGGCCGACCACCCGGCCGTCGAACGCCACCTTCGGCTGGTAGTGGAGCTTGACCTCGGCGGTCTCCAGCGCCCTGCGCAGGTCGCCGAGCAGCCCGATCCGGTACGGGGTGTCGATGTCCCGCGACTCGTCGTACTGCTCGACCCCGCTGCGGCTGCGCTGGGCGTGCGCCATCGCCACGTCGGCGCGGCGCAGCAACGATTCGGCGTCCTGCGCGTGGGTCGGGTAGACGCAGACCCCGGCGCTGGCCTCCAGCACCAGCAGCAGCCCGTCGAGCCGGATCGGCGCGGCGAGCTCCACGATCAGGGCCTTGGCCACCCGCTCCATGGTCTCCGGGCTGCCCACCCCGGGCAGCAGGACGGCGAACTCGTCGCCGCCCATCCGGGCCACCACGGCCTGCCCGCTGCGCTGCACCGACGGGGGCAGCGCGCCGAACACGTCCTCGGTGTCCGACCCGCCGGGGCGGGCCTGGCCGGACTGCGGCGCCGGGCCTGAGCGCAGCGCGCGGTTCAGCCGGCGGGCGATGTGCACGAGCAGCCGGTCGCCCGCGGTGTGGCCGAGGGCGTCGTTGAGCGAGCGGAACCGGTCCAGGTCGAGCAGGATCAGGCCGACGCTGTAGCCGTCCTCCCCGTCGTGCTGGGCGATCGCCTCCTGGGCGGCGAGCAGCAGGGCCTGCCGGTTGGGCAGGTCGGTGAGCGGATCGGTGAGCTGGTCCCTGGCCCGGTCGCGGGCGATCCGCCAGGCCGCCACCAGGACGGCCAACGGGACCGCGAACAGCGGCAGCAGCTCGGGTTCGTAGCGGTAGACCAGGACGGCGAGCGGGATGAGCGGCGCGGCCCCGGCCAGCACAACGCCGAGCAGCAGGACCGCACCTGCCACCCCCTGCGGCGGGCGTGTGGGCGCACCGCCGGTCGTACGATCCATAAGCCCTGTCCTCCGTCGGGCCCGCCCCGTCAGGCCGCCTTACGGTGAGGCACCGTACCGGTGCCGATGGACGTCAGGTGACGGGATGTCCCCACGGGCGCCGGCCGAAACCGGTGCCGCCCACCCCTGCTGACTCTCTGTTGCGCTCCAGGGTATGCCGGGGTCGACCGGGAGGGCAGACTTTCGGACATCCCTGAGCGCGCCACCGGCCGGACTTCCCCGTCGGGAGAGGCCGGCACCGCCGCACAGTGACAGAATGCCCGAACTCTTGCGGGCGGGCGCCGGTGACGTCGCATCAGGAGGATAACGACCAAGGGGTGGACAGCCCGTCACCGGTCGGCGGGGCTCTCCTCCCCGGTGACCGCCGCGGGGGCGGCGGCCGGCCCGGCCGGCTCCGCCGGCAGGCCCAGGTGCGCCCTGGCCGCCTCGGGGCCCTGCTCCAGCAGCACGGCGAAGCCCGCGTCGTCCAGCACCGGCAGGCCGAGCTGGACCGCCTTGTCGTACTTGGAGCCCGGGTTGTCGCCGGCCACCACGAAGTGGGTCTTCTTCGACACCGAACCGGTGACCTTGGCTCCGCGCGAGGTCAGCGCCTCCTTCGCGCCGTCCCGGGTGTGGCCGGCGAGCGTGCCGGTGACCACCACCGTCAGCCCCTCCAGCGGCCGCGGACCCTGCTCCTCGGCGCCCTCCTCGACGAAGCGCACCCCGGCGGCGCGCCACTTCTCCAGCACCTCGCGGTGCCATTCCTCCTCGTACCACTCCTTGACGGAGCGGGCGATGGTCGGGCCGACGCCCTCGGCGGCGGACAGCTCCGCCTCGTCGGCGGCGAAGATCCTGTCCAGATCGCGGAACTCCCGGGCCAGCGCCTGGGCGGCGACCGGGCCGACGTGACGGATCGACAGGCCGTTGACGAACCGCCACAGCGGGCGGTCGCGGACGGCCGCGAGGTTGTCCAGCAGGAGCGTCAGGGACTTCTTCGGCTCGCCGCGGAGATTGGCGAAGAAGGCGACCACCTTCTCCTCGCCGGTGCGGTCGTCCAGCTTCGGCATGCCGGTCTTCGGCTCGCGCACCAGCACCTTGATGGGGAGCAGCTGGTCGACGGTGAGGCCGAAGATGTCCCCCTCGTTCTTGACAGGCGGATCGGCCGGCTCCAGCGGCTGGGTCAGCGCGGTGGCCGCGACGTACCCGAGCCCGTCGATGTCCAGCGACTCGCGGCCGCCGAGGTAGGCGATCCGCTCGCGCACCTGGGCCGGGCAGAACTGCGCGTTGGGGCAGCGCAGGTCGATGTCGCCCTCGGACATCGGCCGCAGCTCGGTGCCGCACTCGTGGCAGTGCGAGGGCATCACGAACTCCTGCTCGGTGCCGTCCCGCAGGTCCTCGACCGGGCCGAGGATCTCCGGGATGACGTCACCGGCCTTGCGCAGCACCACCGTGTCGCCGAGCAGCACGCCCTTGGCCTTGACCACCTGCTGGTTGTGCAGGGTCGCGTACTGGACCATCGAGCCGGCCACCTTCACCGGCTCGGCCAGCACCGCGTACGGGGTGGCCCGGCCGGTGCGGCCGATGCCGACCTTGATGCTGGCCAGCTTGGCGGTGACCTCCTCCGGCGGGTACTTCCAGGCGATCGCCCAGCGCGGGGACTTGGAGGTGGCGCCGAGCCGGCCCTGGAGCGCGATCTCGTCGACCTTGACCACCACGCCGTCGATCTCGTGCTCGACCGAGTGGCGCTGCTCGCCGTACTGCCGGATGAACTCCCGCACCTCGTCCAGGCTGCCGACCACCCGGTTGTGCCGGGCGGTGGGCAGGCCCCAGTCGCGCAGCAGCCGGTAGGCGTGCGACTGGCAGTCGATGTCGAAGCCGACCCGGGCGCCGATGCCGTGCACCACCATGTGCAGCGGGCGGGAGGCGGTGACCTTGGTGTCCTTCTGGCGCAGCGAGCCGGCCGCCGCGTTGCGCGGGTTGGCGAACAGCTTCAGCAGCGCCTGCGGGCGCTTGCCGGCGCGCTCCCGCTCGGCGTTCTCCGCCTTGCGGCGCTCGTTCTCCGCGGCCAGCGAGGCGTTCAGCTCGGCGAAGGCCTCGGTGGGCAGGTACACCTCGCCGCGGATCTCCACCAGCTCGGGGATGTCCTCGCCCTGGAGCTGGTGCGGGATCTCCTTGATGGTGCGGACGTTGGCGGTGATGTCCTCGCCGATCCGGCCGGTGCCCCGGGTGGCGGCCAGCACCAGGCGGCCGCGCTCGTAGGTGAGGTTGACGGCCAGGCCGTCCACCTTCAGCTCGCACAGGTAGTGGTAGTCGATCCCGGCCAGCTCGCCGGCGACCCGCTCCGCCCAGGCGGCCAGCTCCTCGTCGTCCATCGCGTTGTCCAGGCTGAGCAGCCGCTCGCGGTGCTCGACCTTGGCGAAGCCCTCGGTGGCGGTGCCGCCGACCTTCTGGGTGGGCGAGTCGGGGGTGACCAGGGCCGGGTGCTCGGCCTCGACGGCCTCCAACTCCCGCATCAGCGCGTCGAACTCGGCGTCGCTGACGATCGGGGCGTCCTGGTCGTAGTACCGGACCCGGTGCTCCTCGATCTCGGCCGCCAGCTCGGCGTGCCTCGTGCGCACCTCGGCCGGGATCTCCTCCCAGCCCTCAACACCCGCCACCCTGGGCCCTCCTGCCGTGCTACTCCGGGTTGTCCACCAGGCTCTGCGCCGCCTTCACGCTGAGTGACAGCGCCCGCCTGGCGTAGTCGGGGGAAGCCCCCGCCAGCCCGCAGCTCGGCGTCACCAGCACCCGGCGGCCCAGCAGCTCCGGGTCGAGCCCGAGCCTGCGCCACAACGTCCTGACACCCTGGACACTACCGGCAGGGTCGGACATTCCCTCGTCGCCGGAGGGCACCACACCGGCCAGGATCACGGTGCCGCCCTCGATCGCCTCGCCGAGGTCGTCGTCGTCACGCTCCGTCAGGAACGAGAAGTCCAGCGAGACCCCCGCCACCCCGGCCCGGCGCAGCAGCGCCAGCGGCACCCGCGGGGCGCAACTATGCACCACCACCGGCACGTCCAGCGCCTCCACCACACCGCGCAGCACCTCCTCGGCGCGCTGCCGGTCGACCGTGCGCAGCCGCTGGAAGCCGCTGGCGGTGGGCACCGAGCCGGCCAGCACGGCCGGCAGCGAGGGTTCGTCGAGCTGCAGGACGGGCTGCGCGCCGGGGATCCGGGCGCGGACGTCGTCGAGGTGGCGGCGCAGCCCCTCGGTCAGCGACCCGGCGATGTCCCGGCAGGCACCGGGGTCGGCGAGCGCCTTCTCGCCGTGCCGCAGCTCGATCGAGGAGGCCAGCGTCCACGGGCCGACCGCCTGGAGCTTCAGCGGACCCTGGTGGCCCTGGGTGAACTCCTCCAGCGCGTCCAGGTCCTCGCCCAGCCAGGAGCGGGCCCGCCGGCTGTCCCGCCCCGGGTGGTCGGCGAACCGCCAGCCGCTCGGCTCGACCTGCGCGAACAGCTCGACCAGCAGCCCCGCGCCGCGGCCGATCATGTCGGCCCCGGGGCCGCGGGCGGGGAGCTCCGGCAGGTGCGGCAGCAGCTCCAGCGAGCCGGTCACGGTCCTCGCCGCCTCGCGCGCGTCGGTGCCGGGCATCGACCCGACGCCGGTCGCGGCGCCGGGCCTGGTCCGCAGGGGGTTCTGGGTGCTGTCGGTGCTCTCGGTGCTCACCCGCCCGAGCCTAGTGCGCGAGCACCCGCACGATCACCGCGAAGGCCCGGTCAGGCTCCCGGGCGGACGGTGATCTCGGTGATCGCGGCGTCGCGGGGCAGGTCGAGGGCGGTGAGGACGGCGGTGGCGACCGAGGCCGGGTCGATCCAGCGGCTCGGGTCGTACTCCTTGCCCTCCTGGTGGTGGACCTTGAGCTGCATCGGGGTGGCGGTGCGGCCCGGGTAGACCGAGGTGACCCGGACGCCGTTCTCCTGCTCCTCGGCGCGCAGCGCGTCGGCCAGCGCCCGCACGGCGAACTTGCTGGCCGCGTAGCCGCTCCAGTTGGCGTCCGCGCGCAGCCCGGCCCCGGAGTTGACGAACAGCACCTGGCCGCGGGCCTGGCGCAGCGAGGGCAGGAAGAGCCTGGTCAGCTCGGCGGGGGCGACCGCGTTGACGTTCAGCTGGTACTGCCAGGCCTTCACCGGCAGGTCGCCGACCGTGCCGAGCTCGACCACCCCGGCGATGTGCAGCAGGGCGTCGACCTCCACCGGCATCTCCTGCTGGCCGAGCGCCCAGGACAGCTTGGCGGGGTCGGCGAGGTCGCCGACCAGGGTGCGGGCGCCGGGGTAGCGGGAGCGCAGCACGGCCGCGCGCCTGGCGTCGCGGGCCAGCAGCCACAGCTCCTCGCCGCGGGCGGCGAGCCGCTCGGTGACGGCCGCGCCGATGCCGGAGCCGGCGCCGGTGATCAGGTGTACACCCATGATGTCCCTCGGGTCGTGGTGGCGGTGTCCGCGCGGGTCGCGGCGGGCGGCCGACGGCGGCCGGGGCCGGGCGGGGCCGGCCGGAGCGCTCCTCGGGCCGGTCAGCGGGCCCGGTCGAGCCGGTCGAGCACCTCGGCCGGGGTCCGCGCGAAGGTGATCAGCTCGGCGAGCGGACGGGGCAGGAAACCCTCCGCGTCCATCCGCTCCAGCTGGGTGCGCAGGCCGGCGTAGAAGCCCTCGGTGTCGAGCACCACGACCGGCTTGTCGTGCAGGGCGTGCTTCTTCAGCTCCAGCACCTCGGTGACCTCGTCCAGCGTGCCGAGCCCGCCGACCAGCACCACCACGGCGTCGGCGCGGGCCAGCAGCTGCGCCTTGCGGGCGGCCAGGTCGACGGTCATCACCAGCTCGTCGGCGCCCTCGTAGGTCTTGTGGGCGAGCAGCTCGACCGAGATGCCGACCAGCCGGCCCCCGGCCTCCTTCACCCCGTCGGCGAGCAGGCCCATCAGGCCGGCGTGCGAGCCGCCCCAGACCAGGGTGTGGCCGCCGGCCCCGAGCAGCCGGGCGAACTCGGCGGCGGGGGCAGTGTAGTGGGCGTCCAGCGAGTACGCGGAGCAGAAGACGGTGATGTTCATGATGGCCTCAGGTCTACCACGGCCGGCGGCGCGCCCGGGAACCCGTCGGCTCAGGCCGGGACGCCGCGCCGCTCGGTGGCCGCGATGGTGGCCGAGCCGACCACCCGGGTGCCGTCGTAGAGCACCACGGCCTGGCCGGGCGCGATGCCCCGGACCGGCTCGGCCAGCCGGACCACCAGCTCCTCGCCGACCACCGCCGCGGTGACCGGCACCTCGCCGCCGTGCGCCCGCAGCTGCGCGGTGTACGCGGCCTCGCCGACCGGCGCCGCGCCGCACCAGCGCGGCCGGATCGCGGTCAGCCCCAGCACGTCCAGCCCCTCGGCGGGGCCGACCGTGACGGTGTTGTCGACCGGCGAGATGTCCAGCACGTAGCGCGGCTTGCCGTCGGCGGCCGGGCGGCCGATCCGCAGGCCCTTGCGCTGGCCGATGGTGAAGCCGTAGGCACCGTCGTGCTCGCCCAGCTTGCTGCCGTCCACGTCCACGATGTCGCCGGTGGCGGTGCCCAGGTGCTTGGCCAGGAAGCCCTGGGTGTCGCCGTCGGCGATGAAGCAGATGTCGTGGCTGTCGGGCTTCTTGGCGACCGCGAGACCGCGCCGCTCGGCCTCCTCCCGGATGGCGTCCTTGGTGGTGTCGCCGAGCGGGAACATCGAGTGCGCCAGCTGCTCGGCGTCCAGCACCCCGAGCACGTACGACTGGTCCTTGGCCGGGTCGACGGCGCGGTGCAGCTCGCGCCCGCCGTCCGGGAGGTCGACGACCCGGGCGTAGTGGCCGGTGCAGACCGCGTCGAAGCCGAGCGCGACGGCCTTGTCCAGCAGCGCGGCGAACTTGATCTTCTCGTTGCAGCGCAGGCACGGGTTGGGGGTGCGGCCGGCCGCGTACTCGGCGACGAAGTCGTCGATCACGTCCTCGCGGAAGCGCTCCGCGAGGTCCCAGACGTAGAACGGGATGCCGATCACGTCGGCGGCCCGGCGGGCGTCGCGGGAGTCCTCCAGGGTGCAGCAGCCGCGGGCGCCGGTCCGGAAGGACTGCGGGTTGGCGGCGAGCGCCAGGTGCACCCCGGTCACCTCGTGGCCGGCCTCGGCGGCGCGGGCGGCGGCCACGGCGGAGTCGACCCCGCCGGACATCGCGGCCAGCACGCGCAGACGGCGGCCATCGGACGGGGCGGTCGGGGCACCGGGGAAGTCACTCATGATGCGACCAGCGTACGTGCTCGCGCCGGGCGGGCGGTAAGGGAATGCGGCTGCCGGCCGCCCCTGGGCACCGGCCCCGCCGGTGCCGCTCAGCGCCGGGCCGCCGCCGCCAGTCCGGCGTTGCGGGCCCGCTCCACGGCCGGGGTGATCGCCGCGGTCAGCGCCTCGACGTCGGCCCGGGTGGAGGTGTGGCCGAGCGAGAACCGCAGCGAGGCGCGGGCCAGCAGCGGATCGGCGCCCATCGCCAGCAGCACGTGGCTGGGCTGCGGCACCCCGGCCGAGCAGGCCGAGCCGGTGGAGCACTCGACGCCCTGCGCGTCCAGCAGCATCAGCAGCGCGTCCCCCTCGCACCCGGGGAAGGAGAAGTGCGCGTTGGCGGGCAGCCGGCCGGCCGCCGCCGGGTCGCCGTTCAGGACGGCGTCCGGCACCGCGGCGCGGACCGCGGCCACCAGCTCGTCGCGCAGCGCGCCGACGCCGGCCGCGTACGGCTCGCGGCGGGCCACGGCCAGGGCGGCGGCGGTGGCGAAGGCGGCGGCGCCGGGCACGTCCAGGGTGCCGGAGCGCACGTCGCGCTCCTGGCCGCCGCCGTGCAGCAGCGGCACCGGGTGGGCCTGACGGGCCAGCACCAGCGCGCCGACCCCGTACGGGCCGCCGATCTTGTGGCCGGTGACGGTGAGTGCGGTCAGCCCGGACTCCGCGAAGGAGACCGGCACCTGACCGAGCGCCTGCACCGCGTCGGCGTGCATCGGGATGCCGAACTCGGCTGCCACCGCGGCGAGTTCGGCGACCGGCTGGAGGGTGCCGACCTCGTTGTTGGCCCACATCACGGTGACCAGCGCGACCGAGCCGGGATCGCGCTCGATCGCCGCGCGCAGCGCCTCGGGGTGCACCCGGCCGAAGCCGTCCACCGGCAGGTAGTCGACCAGCGCGCCCTCGTGCTCGGCCAGCCAGTGCACCGCGTCCAGCACCGCGTGGTGCTCGACCGGGCTGCACAGCACCCGGCGGCGGGCCGGGTCGGCGTCCCGGCGCGACCAGTACAGGCCCTTCACCGCGAGGTTGTCCGACTCGGTACCGCCGCCGGTCAGCACGATCTCGCTCGGGCGGGCGCCCAGCGACTCGGCGAGGGACTCCCGGGACTCCTCGACCACCCGGCGGGCCCGGCGGCCGGCCGCGTGCAGGGAGGAGGCGTTGCCGACGACACCGAGCTGCGCCGTCATGGCGGCGACAGCCTCGGGCAGCATCGGAGTGGTCGCGGCGTGGTCGAGGTAAGCCATAGCGGGACCAAGTGTAGGCGTCGCCGCGGGGGCGACCGGCCGAACACCGTCCCTGGGTCACGATTTGGCCATTGCACCCCCTGCAACGCGCGATTAGCCTCCTGCCACTGCCGGGCGTGGAGGGGGGGACGTGATGTCCCAGACGGTGGACCGGGCGTTGACCATCCTGGCGGCCCTCGGGGAGGGGCCGAGCTCGCTGGAGCAGGCGGCGAACCGGATCGGCGTGCACAAGTCGACGGCCCTGCGGCTGCTGCGCACGCTGCAGGAGCACGGCTTCGTCACCCGCCAGAGCGACCACCGCTACCGCCTCGGCGGCCGGCTGTTCTCGCTCGCCCAGCAGGCGCTGGAGACCATCGACATCCGGCAGGTGGCCGCGCCCTACCTGGCCTCGCTCAACGAGCGCTACGGCCACACCGTGCACCTGTCGGTGCTGGAGGACGGCAAGGTGCTGCACCTGGACAAGGCGCAGAGCCGCTACCCGGACTGGCCGGGCCCCCGGCTCGGCCCGGACGGCCGGTTCGGCCACCGCGCACCGGCGGTCGCCAGCGCGATCGGCAAGGTGCTGCTGGCCGATCTGCCGGACGACCAGCTGACGGCGTTCCTGACGGCCCAGCAGGCCGGCGGCCAGGAGATCGGCTCGACCGCCGACTTCCGCGCCGAACTGGCCGCCGTACGCCGCCGGGGCTGGTCGATGGACGAGGCCGACGGGCCGGCCGCGGTCGGCCTGATCGCGGCACCGATCGCCGGCACCGAGGGCCGGGCGATCGCCACCTGTTCGATCTCCGCCCCCGCGTACGAGGCCTCGACGGCCGAGCTGAGCCGGCTGGTGCCGGAGCTGCTGTGCACGGTGGAGGCGATCTCGCTGGCCTACGGCGGGACGCCTACTCCTCGCTGGTGCGAGAACCGTTGCGGTGCCAAGCACGCGGAGCGCGCCAGCCGTACCTGAGCGCCAGCATCCGGATCACGAACGCGCACAGCGCGGCGGCCGAGGCGTTCAGCGAGGTGAGGCGGTCGGTGGCGATCAGCACCGCGACCACGGTGGACCCGATCAGCGCGGGCACGGCGTAGATCTCGCGGTCCCAGCGCAGCAGCGAGGGCTGTTCGGTGGCGAGCACGTCGCGGATCACGCCGCCGCCGGCCGCGGTCAGCATGCCGAGCGCGACCGAGGCCACCGAGCCCAGCCCGTAGTCGTGCGCCTTGATGGTGCCGGAGACGCAGAACAGGCCGAGGCCGGCCGCGTCCAGGGTCTGCACCGCCGTGTTGATCCGCTCCACCTGCGGGTGCAGGAAGAACACCACCACCCCGGCGGCCAGCGGGGTGGAGAAGTAGCCGAGGTTGGTGAAGGCCGCCACCGGCGTGGCACCGATCACCAGGTCACGCATCACCCCGCCGCCCAGCGCGGTCGCCTCGGCGAGCACGCAGATACCGAAGATGTCCATGTTCTTGCGGACGGCCAGCAGGCCGCCGGACAGGGCGAAGACGAAGATGCCGACCAGGTCCAGGGTCTGCTGCACCCCGGGCGAAAAGATTTGCGATGTCACCGGCTCAGTGTCCATGCCGGCTCCGCGGGCCGCCCAATCGGCCGCCGGCCCGTCCGGTGCGGGGCGCCCGGGCGCCCGGCACCGGGGCGGGCTCAGACGAAGGACTCACGCGGCGGCGGGCCGCCCAGGGCGTCCAGCCGGTCGGGCATCTTCAGCGTGGTCATCCGGTGCCACCCGCCGATCAGCTCGTAGGCGAACACGCCGTGGATCCCGGCGGCCAGCACCGCCGACTTGGCGGTCGGCCAGCGCAGGATCCGCCCCATGTGCGCCATCACCGCGAGGCTGACGTCCCGGTAGGTGCGGATCTCCGCCCGGGCGGTCTCCTGGAGGGTCTGCAGGATCCGCCGGCCGTGCCCGGCGGCGGCCAGCCGGAGCAGTTCCTCGTGGCAGTAGGCGAGGTGGTTGTCCTCGTCGTCGGAGATCATGCGCACCGCCCGGCCGAGCTCCGGGTGCTGCCCGAACACCTTGCGCAGCAGCCGCATCTGCTCGGAGGCGCGCTGCTCGGTGACCCGGCTGTGCGCCAGGTAGGTGATCACGTCCGCCTCGCCGAGCGGCTCGTCCCGGCGCAGCCGGTTGTGCGCCAGACCGATCCCCTGGCGCTCCAGCATCATCGTGTAGTCGGTGTCGTCCGGGACCTCGACCGGCGCGAGCCCGCGCTTGTGCAGCAGCGCGTTGAAGATCCGGCCGTGCTTGTCCTCGTCGGCGCCGTGCCGGGCGATCCGCGGCGCCAGCCACTGGTCCGCCACCAGCCGGGAGATCCGGCCGTTCTCCCAGCCGCCCTGGTCCTCGCCCTTGGCCGCGATGGAGCAGAACAGCTGGAACGCCTCGTCGTGCGCGTGGATCTCCTGGAACAGACTGCGTGCGGACAGCACCGGACAGACCTCCCAGCTGCCCGGCCGGGGTCGGGCGTCGATCGGATCGCAACACCGCTCAGTGAACGCAGCGGGCCGCCCCGCCCGCAACAGCAGCGGCCGCCGCCTGCTCCGTACGGAGGACCACCCGTCCCGCAGAAGGCCTACCGCGGGCCGCCGGCGGCCCCGGGAGCGGGCACGGCGAAGGCCCGGACGCGCGCACGCGTCCGGGCCCCGTCCGGATCGTTCGGACCGACCGGATCAGCCGGTCGCCTCGGTCGCGGTCACCGGGTTCTCCGGGAAGTGGCAGGCCACCTGGTGGCCGCTCTTCGCCGCGACCAGCGGCGGCTCCAGGCTGGAGCAGACGTCCTGCGCCTTCCAGCAGCGGGTCCGGAACCGGCAGCCGCTCGGCGGGTTGAGCGGCGAGGGCACGTCACCGGTGAGCAGGATCCGCTCGCGGCGCTCCTTGCGGCGCGGGTCCGGGACCGGCACCGCCGACATCAGCGCGTTGGTGTACGGGTGCATCGGCGCCCGGTACAGCGAGTCCCGGTCGGCGATCTCGACGATCTTGCCGAGGTACATCACCGCGACCCGGTCCGAGACGTGCCGGACCACCGAGAGGTCGTGCGCGATGATCAGGTAGGTCAGGCCGAGCTCCTTCTGGAGGTCGTCCAGCAGGTTCACCACCTGCGCCTGGATCGACACGTCCAGCGCCGACACCGGCTCGTCCGCCACGATCATCTTCGGCCGCAGGGCGAGCGCGCGGGCGATGCCGATGCGCTGGCGCTGGCCGCCGGAGAACTCGTGCGGGTAGCGGTTGTAGTGCTCCGGGTTGAGGCCGCAGAGCTCCAGCAGGTCCTGGACCTGGCGCTTGAGGCCGTGCTCGCTCGGCACCTTCTGGAGCCGGAACGGGGCGCCCACGATGGTGCCCACGGTCTGCCGCGGGTTGAGCGAGGAGTACGGGTCCTGGAAGATCATCTGGATGTCGCGGCGCAGCGGCCGCATCGCCCCGACGCCCAGGTGGGTGATGTCGGTGCCCTCGAACTCGATCTTCCCGCCGGTGGGCTCGTCCAGCCGCGTGATCAGCCGGCCCATGGTCGACTTGCCGCAGCCGGACTCGCCGACCACGCCGAGGGTCTCGCCCGCGTTGACCGTGAAGTCGATCCCGTCCACCGCGCGCACCGCGCCGGTCTGCCGGCGCAGCAGGCCCTTGGCGATCGGGAAGTGCCTGGTCAGACCGGTCACCCGAAGCAGCGGCTCCTGGTCGCCGGCGGGCGCGGGTGCGGGGATCGTCGCCGTCGATGAGTCCGTCATCGGTTCTCTCCAAAGGGGTGGTACGTGCTCACAGCCGGGGCGCGATCTCTTCGGTGAAGATCCGGTGGCGTTCGGCGATCGGCAGGTGGCAGGCGGCGAAGTGCCGCGTGGCGGCCTCGGCCAGCACCGGACGCTCGGTGGTCGAGCGACCGCCGGTCTGCTCCGCGTACGGGCAGCGCGGGTGGAAGGCGCAGCCGCTCGGCACGTTGATCAGGCTGGGCGGGGAGCCCTTGACCGGGATCAGCCGGTCCTGGAGCTCGCGGTCCAGCCGCGGCATCGAGCCGAGCAGGCCCCAGGTGTAGGGGTGCTCGGGCGCCTCGAACAGGGTCGCGGCGGGGCCGCGCTCCACGCACCGGCCGCCGTACATCACCAGGATGTCGTCGGCGAGCTCGGCGACCACCCCGAGGTCGTGGGTGATGATGATGACGGCCGAGCCGAACTCCTGCTGGAGGTCGCGGATCAGGTCCAGGATCTGGGCCTGCACGGTGACGTCGAGGGCCGTGGTGGGCTCGTCGGCGATCAGCAGCGAGGGGTCGTTGACCAGCGCCATGGCGATCATCGCGCGCTGGCGCATGCCGCCGGAGAACTCGTGCGGGTAGGCGTCCACCCGCTTGTCCGGCTGCGGGATGCCGACCCGGTCGAGCATCTCGATCGCCCGCTTGCGGGCGTCCTTCTTGCTCGCCTGCGGGTGGTGCGCCCGGTAGGCCTCCACGATCTGGGTACCGATCGTGTAGTACGGGTGCATCGCGGTCAGCGGGTCCTGGAAGATCATGGCCATCTTCTGGCCGCGCAGCCGCCGGACCCGGTCGGGGTCGGCGGAGATCAGGTCCTCGCCGTCCAGCCGGACCTCGCCGCTGATCTGCGGGGCGCCGCGCTTGGTGCCCATCCGGTGCAGGCCCATGATCGACAGCGAGGTGACGGACTTCCCGGAGCCCGACTCGCCGACGATGCCGAGGGTCTTGCCCTGCTCCAGGTCGAAGCTCAGCCCGTCGACGGACTTCACCAGGCCGTCGTCGGTCGGGAAGTGCACCTTGAGGTCGCGGACCGAGAGGAAGGCCGAGGAGGTCTTCCCGGTGCCCGTGTCCACCGGCGTGATGGTCTTCTCGGTGTTGCTCATGCCAGCCTCACCCGGGGATCGACAACGGCGTACAAGACGTCAACCAGCAGGTTGGCCAGGATGATGAAGAAACCGGCGAAGAGGGTCACACCCATGATCACCGGTAGGTCGCTGGCGCTGATCGCGGCGACCGCCTCGTAGCCGAGGCCACGGAAGTTGAAGGTCGTCTCGGTCAGCACCGCGCCACCGATCAGGCCGCCGAGGTCCATGCCGAAGACGGTGAGGATCGGGGTCAGCGTGGATCGCATGGCGTGCTTGCCGATGACGGTCCGCTCGGTCAGGCCCTTGGCCCGCGCGGTGCGGATGTAGTCCTCGCCGAGCACGTCCAGCAGGGTGGCCCGGGTGAGCCGGGCGTACGTCGCCGCGTACAGGAAGGCGAGCGTGATCCAGGGCAGCACCAGGTTCTGGAACCACATCAGCGGGTCGGTCCCGAGCTCGACGTAGTCGTGCGGGAACCAGCCGAGCTGGTAGACGAAGATCGCGCTGGCCAGCATGCCGGTGAAGTAGATCGGCAGCGAGACGCCCGCCAGGGCGGTGGTCATCGCGAAGCGGTCCAGCAGGGTGCGGCGGCGCAGCGCCGAGACGACACCGGCCAGGGTGCCGAAGACCAGCCAGAGCACCGAGGCGCCGGCCGCGAGCGAGGCGGTCACGCCCAGCCGGTCGAGCAGGACGGGCCAGACCTCCTGCTCGGTCTTGAAGGAGTAGCCGAAGCAGGGGGCCGCGCAGTGGGTGACGTCGACGCCGGTGCTGTAGTCCCGGCCGACGAACAGCCCCTTCAGGAAGAGGAAGTACTGCTCGACGATCGACTTGTCGAGGCCCATCTTGTGGCGGATGCCCTCGACCGCCGCCTTGTCGGCGATCTTGCCGACGTACAGCAGGGCCGGGTCGCTGCCGGTGAGCTTCGGCACCATGAAGAAGATGCCGAAAGTGACCGCGGAGACCACCAGCAGCATGGCGACGACGTTGATGAGCCGTCGGATGAAATACACGAGCACTGCGGTCGACCCCGCCCCCGGCCGGCCGGGAACCCCGGTGGGGGTTCCCGGCCGACCCGGGCGGAGCCTTCACCTGCCCTTCGGACTAGCTGTGCGAACTACGGGAGCGGGCGGGGCAGGTCACTTGCCGTCGGAGACACCGAGCGCCTGGAAGTCGACCTCGCCGAAGGCCTGGTTGACGAAGACGTTGGTGAGCCGCGGGTTGCGGTAGTTCAGCGCCTTGTCGGCCACGATCGGCAGGTAGACCGCGGAGTCGGTCACCTTGTGGTTGATCTTCTTGTAGAGCTCGGCGGCCTTGGCCGGGTCGGTCTCCGCGGCGGCCTGGTCGAACCAGGCGTTGACCTCCGGGTCGTCCGTCTCGGCGTAGTTGCTGTTGCCGTTCTTGACGATGAAGCGGCCGTCCATGAGGGGCTGCATGTAGCCGGCGCCGTTCGGGTAGTCGGCGCCCCAGCCGACGACCAGCAGGCCGTAGTTCTTGCTGTGCACGACGTCCGGCGCACCGGCCACCGAGGCCAGCAGCTTGCCGTCGTACTGGTCGACGGTGACGTCGACGTTGATGGCCTTCAGCGCGGTCTGGAGGGCAACCGCGGAGTTGACCTCCTTCTCCTTGTTGCCACGGACCGCGATGGTGGTCTTGAAGCCGTCCGGCTTGCCGCAGGCCGCCAGCTCCTCCTTGGCCTTGGCCAGGTCGGGCTTGCCCTTGGTCAGGCCGAACGGGTCGTAGTCGTCCGAGCCGAGGATGTTCGGGGGCAGCATCGAGCCGTAGGTCGAACCGGCCACCGAGCCACCGCGGGCGGTCTGCAGGGCGGTGGTGTCGGCCGCGTACAGGACCGCCTTGCGGCAGTGCTCGTTGTCGAACGGCGCGACCTTGGGGACGATCGTGAAGTAGCGGATGAAGCCGTTGTACGGGTCGTCCGTGTTGGCCTTGAGCGCCGGGTCCTGCAGCACCTTGACCTGGGCGGCCTGGGAGAGGCCGGTCTGGCTGAAGTCGATGTCCGCGCTGCCGTCGAGCAGGCGCGCGTCCATGTCGTCGGCGTTGGAGGTGATGGTCAGCTTGACGGTGTCCGGCAGCGCCTTGCGGAACGGGTCGGTGGCCGCGTCCCAGCTCTCGTTGCGGACCAGCTCGACCGACTTGCCGGGCTCGATCGACTTGAACTTGTACGGGCCGGAGGAGACCGGGTGGTCACCGTACTTGCTGCCGGTGTCCAGCTTCTGCGGGACCGGCGAGGCCGAGCCCATCGCGAGCAGGTACGGGAAGGAGGAGTCGGCCTTGTCCAGGTGGAAGACGATGGTGGTGTCGTCCGGGGTCTCGACCGTCTTCAGACCGAGCTTGTTCGGGTCGGTGTCGGTGTAGGGGCCCTTGTAACCCTGGCCCTGGTCCAGCGAGTTGATCAGGTAGGTCGGACCGCCGGAGACGACGTCCTGCGCGAAGATGCGCTCGATGCCGTACTTGATGTCCTTCGAGGTGATCGCCGAGCCGTCCTCGAACTTCACGCCGGGCTTCAGCTTGAAGGTGTAGGTCTTGCCGTCGGCCGCGATGGTCGGCTGGTCGGCGGCCAGGTCGGGAACGAGCTTCAGGCCGTCCTTGCCCGGCTTGGCGTCGAAGGCCAGCAGGGTGCGGGCGTAGAAGCGCTCGAAGTTCCAGACCGAGGCGTAGTAGGCGCGGCCCGGGTCCCAGGAGTCGGCATCCGTGCTGGTCCAGAGGTTGAGGGTGCCGCCCTTCTTGTCGGACGGGTTCACCACCTTCTCGGCAGCGGCGTTGAAGCCCGCGGCGGCGGCCTTGGTGGCCCCGCCGTCACCGGTGCCGCCACCCTTGCTGCCGCCGCACGCGGCGGTGGTGAGGGCCAGCGAGGCCACCAGGGCGGCGGCGGCGAGCGTCCTGTTACGCGTCATGGGAACTGAATCCTCCTGGAGATGTGCGGGCCCGGACGGTCCGCCGGGGCTGACGCCCCGTGGGGGTGTGGCAGGAACGGACAAGCCCTGCCGGGACTGAGGACTGTGCGGGCTCAGGTGCCCTTGGGGTCGAGCGCGTCACGCAGGCCGTCACCGAAGAGGTTGAAGGCGAGCACGGTGACGAAGATGGCCACACCGGGGACGACCATGTAGGTCGGGTCGGCCTGGTAGATCTTGGTCGCGGCGGACAGCATCTGACCCCAGGACGGCGTGGGCGGCTTGACGCCGGCGCCGAGGAAGCTGAGTGCGGCCTCGCTGAGGATGTTGGTGGGGATGATCAGGGTCGCGTAGACCAGGATCGGTGCCACCAGGTTGGGCAGCAGCTCGCGGAAGAGGATGTGCGCCCGGCCGGCGCCCAGGCTGCGCGCCGCGTCCACGAACTCGCGGTGCCGCAGGGAGAGGGCCTGGCCGCGGACGATGCGTCCGATGTAGGGCCAGCCGAAGAAGCCGATCACCAGGACCAGGATGCCCATCCGCAGCAGGCTACCGTCCAGTCCCAGAAGGGAGTTGGGCATCACCGAGACCAGCGCGATGCTGAACAGCAGCTGCGGGAAGGCGAGCAGCACGTCCATCACCCGGCTGATCACCGAGTCGACCCAGCCGCCGAAGTAGCCGGCCGCGATGCCCATCACCACGCCGATCACCACGGAGACGATCGCCGCGGAGAAGGCCACGCCCAGCGAGATCCGGGCGCCGTAGATGATCCGGCTGAAGACGTCCCGACCGAAGGTCGGGTCCACGCCCAGCAGGAAGTCGCTGCTCATCCCACCGAAGGGGTGGTTGGGCAGGCCCAGGTCGGGGTTGATCTGGTCCGGGTGCGGCTCGTCGACCGGGTGGCCGAACAACGCGGTGAGGACCGGGGCGAAGAGCGCCACCAGGATCAGCAGGATCACCACGATGCCGCCGGCCAGGGCGACCTTGTCACGCTTCAGGCGGTCCCAGGCGATCCGGCCGGGGGACCGTCCTTCGATCTTCTTGGACGGGCCGGCGGCCGCGACGGGCGTCGCCTCGGCCTCGGGACCGGTGGTCTCGGTGGGTGTGCTCATGAGTCAGTTCGTTCCCCTCGCCGACGGTGGCCGGCCCACGGTGTCGCCTCCCCCGGCCGGGTCCGGGCCCGGTCCGGGCCTGGCCCCGGGTGGCCCGGGATCGTGACAGGTGCGTGTGCAGAGCGGTGCGGTGGTACCGAAAACCGTTGCGGCGGTGCAGAGTTCGTTTTCAGGGGGAGCCGGCCGCTGACTCGGCGTGGGGGTCGGGTCAGAGGAGGCTGGACTTCGGATGGTGCCGGTGGTGCGGGGCGGTGCAGATGTGCGCGGTGCGGCCCGACGGAATGCTCGTCGCACGGACCTGTGACTTCGGCTGGCGCGCTCGCCTTCGTGGGGCTCGTTCACGCGCTCTGCATTGCGCAGAACTCTGTGTCATTCGGACAGCTTTGCGCCAGACCCCACCGGTGAAGGATGCCCAACCGTGATCTGCCCGCATGCACGACTGTTTCCACCGCATATCGCTCTTCACACAGCGGTTACTCGCCTGTCAAGACGCATGCTGACGGAAGGTCGCCAATGGCGGAGAACTGCCAGGTGGCCGCCGCCCGGGCAGCACGGAGCACCCGCCCGGGAAAACCCGTCGGGTGCTCAGGGAAATGGTGTACGAACCTGTTTCAGCGGCCGGGGTAACCGGGCCACGGCTGCTGCTGCCAGCCCGCCACGGACTGCCCGTGCTGCGGGGGCGGATAGCCGTACCCCGGATACGCCGGGGGTGCGGCCTGCGGGTGGCCGTAGTGGCTCTCCCGGTCGAAGATCGGGCGCGCGTTGGCAAGCAGCCACATCGCGACCGGGTCGAACTCGTCGGCCAGCATCACCGTGGACACCGCGGTGCCGTCCGGCACGTGCGCGACCGCGCGCTGGACCAGCGCCCGGGCCGCCTCCACCGCCGGCGGCGAGGTGTCGTACAGGTCGAGGCCGATCGCCAGGTACGGCTCGCCCAGTGCGGGCCGGACCCAGGCCTGGCGCAGCGCGCGCAGCGGGCGGACCTCCGCGGCCTGCCGGACCAGCACCTCGTAGAACTGCGGCGCCTGCAGCTGCGGCTCGCCGAGCTGGAGCGGCCCGGCCGGCAGCCGGTCCAGGCCGACCGCGATCCGGCGCAGGTCGGCCCAGGGCACGCCGACCCCGCCGCCGGGCACGTGCGGGTCGAGCCACAGGCCCCAGCGGGTGCGGTAGAGCGCGTTGGCGATCTCCAGGCCGGAGATCACCTCGTGGCCGCGGGCCCAGCCGCTGGCGGTGAGCTGCCCGGGGGAGGTGACCGCCGGGGCGTAGCCGTGGCCGCCGATGTCCATGTTCCCGTACTGGGCGTCCGGGCTGCCGGGCTGCCCGTGCCAGAGCAGCATCCAGACCTGGCCCTCGGCCAGCGCGCGCAGCAGTGCCTCGTAGGCCTCGTACCGCTCGGGCGCGACCTGGCCCAGGGCGCGCTCGATCGCGCCCGGGTCACCACCGGGACGCGCCGCGCCGGCCGGGCCCCACTGGCCCGGCGCGCTGCCGCCTGCCGCTCCCGCGCTCACGCGTCCACCTCGCTCTCGCCCGTCCCGTCGCCTGCGCGCCCCCCGCCGCGCGGGGTCGTCGGCAGCAACCCTATTGGGCCGGGCCGACGAACGTCATACCGCCATCCCCTACCGGAGAGTTGCTCCCCCGCCCGGCGACCGGCCCGGCGCCGCCCGTGGATCAGCCCCGGACGTAGAACGGCCGCACCCGGGCGAGCAGCCAGTCGACCACCGGGTCGGCGGCCAGGTCGAGCAGCACCAGGTGGACGCCCCAGGCCGGAGCGGCGGTCGCGAGCGCCCGGCCGAGCGCCTCCCCCACCCGGGCCGGGTCGGCCGGCAGCCCCGGGTCGAACTGCACGCCCAGGTAGAGCAGGGTGGCCTCGCCCTCCACCTTGGCCAGCGCCCGGCGGGCCGTCAACACTTCCGGCAGCAGCGCGAGTTCGGCGCCGGCCGCAGCCAGGAAGGCGTACGGCTCCTGGTGCGGCTCGGGCTCCTTCAGCGCCACCCGGGCGCCCTCCAGGACGGCCTCCCCGCGCTCGCCCTGCGGCCCGCGGCGCAGCTCCCCCACGCCCTCCGGCGGCACCGGGATGCCCACCGGCGCCTCGGGGTTGACCGCGATCCCGATCCCCAGCGGCAGCCCGCGGGCGAACTCCCACATCGGCGCGATCGCGAACGCCATCCCGGGCGCCTGGCGCAGGAACTCCTCCTGCGAGGAGAACACCGGCACGTACGGGGCGCCGGCCAGCTCGATGGTGGGCAGGTCCAGCGACTCGCCCTGGCGGTCCGCGCCGGCCGGCAGCGGGATCCAGACCTGGCTGCGGGCCAGCACCTCGATCACCCGTGGCGTGGCGCCCGGGTCACCGAGCGCCGCGGTGAGCACCTGTTCCAGCTCGTTGACCGGCCAGCTCCCGCCCTCGGGAGCCGAGCCCGGCTCCGTCCAAGGCTGCGCCTCGCCCGCCGGGTACCCCATCCGCTTGTGCCCCTTCCAACCTGGCCGGGCGGGCCACCTGCCGCGCGGCCCGTGCGCCGGCCGAACGACCGTCCAGCAGAGCGTATCGCCCGGCCCCCCTCCCCCCGGGCCCCACCGGCATGCCATGATGACCCCGATCCAACTTCATACTGGCCGCTCGAACCCGCGCGGGAGAGTCCGGAGTGCCTGATGCAGGCAGGGCCGGCGCCGAAGGAGCAAGTCCTCCCCGGAATCTCTCAGGCCACCCATACCGCCCGGGCTAGGCACATCTGGAAAGTGGACACGGCCGCGCCGTGCGCCCACCCACGGTGCAAGCCGCCATCCTTGGTTGCGGTGAAGCTCTCAGGTTGTGACGACAGACGGGGAGACTCCGCCCCCGCATGCCCGCGTCCAGACGCGGGTGCGCTCCTGTCAGTGCCAGCCGAGGAGTCCCGCCACCATGTCCCTGCGCCACACCGCACTCGACGCCCTGCACCGCTCGCTGGGCGCCACCATGACCGACTTCGCCGGCTGGGACATGCCGCTGCGCTACGGCTCCGAGCGCGAGGAGCACCTCGCGGTCCGCACCAGGGCCGGCCTGTTCGACCTCTCGCACATGGGCGAGATCACCGTCAGCGGCCCGCAGGCCGGCGAGCTGCTGGACCACGCGCTGGTCGGCTTCATCTCCGCGCTCGGCGTGCTGCGCGCCCGCTACACGATGATCTGCCGCGAGGACGGCGGCATCCTGGACGACCTGATCGTCTACCGCACCGGCGAGACCGAGTACATGGTGGTCGCCAACGCCTCCAACGCCCAGGTGGTGCTGGACGCGCTGACCGAGCGGGCCGCGGGCTTCGACGCGGTGGTCCGCGACGACCGCGACGCCTACGCGCTGCTGGCCGTCCAGGGCCCGGAGGCGAACGGCATCCTGGCCTCGGTGACCGACGCCGACCTGCCCGGCCTCAAGTACTACGCGCTGCTGCCCGCCACGGTGGCCGGCCGCCAGGTCTGGCTGGCCCGCACCGGCTACACCGGCGAGGACGGCTTCGAGATCTTCTCCGCCCCGGCCGACGCCGAGCACCTGTGGCAGGCGCTGACCGAGGCCGGCGCCGACAAGGGCCTGGTGCCGTGCGGGCTGTCCTGCCGCGACACCCTGCGCCTGGAGGCCGGCATGCCGCTGTACGGGCACGAGCTCTCCACCGACCTGACCCCGTTCGACGCCGGCCTCGGCCGGGTGGTCCGGTTCGACAAGACCACCAACGACGGCGAGTTCGTCGGCCGCAAGGCGCTGGAGCAGGCCGCCGCCGCGGCCGAGTCCAACCCGCCGCAGGTGCTGGTCGGCCTGGTCTCCGAGGGCAAGCGCGTCCCGCGCGCCGAGTACGCCGTGGTCTCCGCCGACGGCACCCCGATCGGCCGGATCACCTCCGGCTCGCCCTCGCCGACCCTGGGCAAGCCGATCGCCATCGCGTACGTGGACGCGGCGCACGCCGCCCCCGGCACCGCGGTCGCGGTCGACGTCCGCGGCAAGCACGAGCCGGTCGAGGTCGTCGCGCTGCCGTTCTACAAGCGCGCCCGCTGAGGCCCACGCACCCCCGGTTCCGGTCCGCACAGCGGACTGCTTCGCCCTACCCTCTTGCGATCCTGGAGAATGACGTCATGAGCAACCCCACGCACCTGCAGTACACCAAGGAGCACGAGTGGCTGACCGCGGCTGACGCGGACGGCGTCTCCACCGTCGGCATCACCAAGCACGCCGCCGACGCGCTCGGCGACATCGTGTACGTCCAGCTCCCGGAGGTCGGCGAGACCGTCACCGCCGGCGAGACCTGTGGTGAGCTCGAGTCCACGAAGTCGGTCAGCGACCTGTACTCGCCGGCCACCGGCGAGATCGTCGAGATCAACCAGGCCGTCATCGACGACCCGGCGCTGGTCAACGGCGAGCCGTTCGAGGGCGCCTGGCTGTTCAAGCTCAAGGTCGAGGCGACCGACGAGCTGATCGACGCCGAGGCCTACACCGCCTTCACCACCGGCGGCTGACCACCGCGTGCAAGGGGGCCGGCCGCAGCGCGGCGGGCGGCCCCTTCCCCTCAGGTAACCGCCCAGCCCTACGGGAAGACCCCATCATGACGGTTCTCAACCAGTCCCTGCACGCGCTCGACCCGGAGATCGCGACCGCGGTCGACGCCGAGCTGCACCGCCAGCAGACCACCCTCGAAATGATCGCCTCCGAGAACTTCGCCCCGGTGGCGGTCATGGAGGCCCAGGGCTCGGTGCTGACCAACAAGTACGCCGAGGGCTACCCCGGCAAGCGCTACTACGGCGGCTGCGAGCACGTCGACGTGGTGGAGCAGATCGCGATCGACCGGATCAAGGAGCTGTTCGGCGCCGAGCACGCCAACGTGCAGCCGCACTCCGGCGCGCAGGCCAACGCCGCCGCGATGTTCGCCCTGATCCAGCCGGGCGACACCATCCTGGGCCTGAGCCTGGCGCACGGCGGCCACCTGACCCACGGCATGAAGATCAACTTCTCCGGCAAGCTCTACAACGTGGCCGCGTACCACGTCGACGAGAAGTCCGGCCGGGTCGACATGGCCGAGGTCGAGCGCCTGGCCAAGGAGCACCAGCCGAAGCTGATCGTCGCCGGCTGGTCCGCCTACCCGCGCCAGCTGGACTTCGCCGAGTTCCGCCGCATCGCGGACGAGGTCGGCGCGCTGCTGATGGTCGACATGGCACACTTCGCCGGCCTGGTCGCCGCCGGCCTGCACCCGTCCCCGGTGCCGTACGCGGACGTGGTCACCACCACCACCCACAAGACCCTGGGCGGTCCGCGCGGTGGCGTGATCCTCTCCAAGGCGGAGTGGGCCAAGAAGATCAACTCCGCGGTCTTCCCGGGCCAGCAGGGCGGTCCGCTGGAGCACGTGATCGCCGCCAAGGCGGTCTCCTTCAAGGTCGCCGCCTCGCCCGAGTTCAAGGAGCGCCAGCAGCGCACCCTGGAGGGCGCCAAGATCCTCGCCGAGCGCCTGCTGCAGGCCGACGCCACCGGCGCCGGCGTCTCGGTGCTCTCCGGCGGCACCGACGTGCACCTGGTGCTGGTCGACCTGCGCAACAGCGAGCTGGACGGCCAGCAGGCCGAGGACCGGCTGCACGAGGTCGGCATCACGGTCAACCGCAACGCCGTCCCGAACGACCCGCGGCCGCCGATGGTCACCTCGGGCCTGCGGATCGGCACCCCGGCGCTGGCCACCCGCGGCTTCCAGGCCGAGGACTTCCGCGAGGTCGCCGACATCATCGCCGAGGCGCTGCTGCCCGCCTTCGACGAGGCCAAGGCCACCGCGCTCAAGGCCCGCGTCACCGCGCTGGCCGAGAAGTACCCGCTCTACCCGAACCTGTAGTTCACCCGGGGGTAGGGCGGGGGACCCCGCCCCACCCCCCGGTTCTCCGGGGCACCGCGCACACTGGAACGTGGTCGCGGTGCCCCGCGCCGTGTCCGCACGCCCCCCAGCACGTCTCCACGAGACCAGACAAGGACGTCCCCCGTGGCCATCAGCGTCTTCGACCTCTTCTCCATCGGCATCGGCCCATCCAGCTCGCACACCGTCGGCCCGATGCGGGCCGCCCGGATGTTCGCCCGCCGCCTGAAGTCCGAGGGACTGCTGGCCCAGGTCACCTCCGTCCGGGCCGAACTGTTCGGCTCGCTCGGCGCCACCGGCCACGGCCACGGCACCCCGAAGGCCGTCCTGCTCGGCCTGGAGGGCAACTCGCCGCGCACCGTCGACGTCGACCAGGCCGACCTGGACGTGGACCGGATCAAGGCCGAGAAGCGGCTGCGGCTGCTGGGCGTGCACGAGATCGGCTTCGACCCCGACACCCAGCTGGTGCTGCACCGCCGCAGGTCGCTGCCCTACCACGCGAACGGCATGACCCTGTGGGCGTTCGACGCCGAGGGCGCCACCGTGCTGGAGAAGACCTACTACTCCGTCGGCGGCGGCTTCGTGGTCGACGAGGACGCGATCGGCGCCGACCGGGTGGTGCCGGACGACACCGCGCTGCGCTACCCGTTCCGCACCGGCGAGGAGCTGCTGCGGCTCACCCGGGAGACCGGGCTGTCGATCTCCGGCCTGATGCTGGAGAACGAGAAGGCCTGGCGCACCGAGGCCGAGATCCGGGCCGGGCTGCTGGAGATCTGGGGCGTGATGCGCGAGTGCGTCGCCGCCGGCATGACCCGCGAGGGCATCCTGCCCGGCGGCCTCAAGGTCCGCCGCCGCGCGGCCTCCGGCGCCCGGGCGCTGCGGGCCGAGGGCATCGGCCCGGCCAACGCGATGGAGTGGGTCACCCTCTACGCGATGGCCGTCAACGAGGAGAACGCCTCCGGCCAGCGGGTGGTCACCGCCCCGACCAACGGCGCGGCGGGCATCATCCCGGCCGTCCTGCACTACTTCCAGAACTTCATCCCCGGCGCCGACGACGACGGCATCGTCCGCTTCCTGCTCGCGGCCGGTGCGATCGGCATGCTCTTCAAGGAGAACGCCTCCATCTCCGGCGCCGAGGTCGGCTGCCAGGGCGAGGTGGGCTCGGCCTGCTCGATGGCGGCCGGCGGCCTCGCCGAGGTGCTCGGCGGCAGCCCCGAGCAGGTCGAGAACGCGGCGGAGATCGGCATCGAGCACAACCTCGGCCTCACCTGCGACCCGGTCGGCGGCCTGGTCCAGATCCCGTGCATCGAGCGCAACGGCATGGCCTCCGTGAAGGCCGTCACCGCGGCCCGGATGGCCCTGCGCGGCGACGGCCGGCACCACGTCTCCCTGGACAAGGCGATCAAGACCATGAAGGAGACCGGCGCCGACATGAAGATCAAGTACAAGGAGACCAGCCGCGGCGGCCTCGCCGTCAACGTCATCGAGTGCTGATCCCCCACCCCGCCCGCCCCTGACCCCCCGCCCGGCAGCCCGCCGGCCGGGGGCCTCGGGGAGGGCCGTGCGTCAGAAGCCCTCGGGGTAGTCGTCCGTCCGCACCACTCTGGCCACGTAGAAGCCCGGTCCGTACGGGGTCTCCGTCGCGTGGTACTGGACCAACCCGAGATCCCGCACCAACGGGGCCAGGTACGCACCCGGCAGGCCCGGGATCTCCTCGGCGTGCTCCGGGTGCCCGCCACCGTCCACCGTCTCGCGGAGACCGACCAGGAAGGCCGCGATCGCCGACACCACGTCCGGCGGCGTCACCTCGTAGTCGAAGACTTCCTGCACCTGGGGCGACAGGGTGATCGGGTCGTGGGCGTCGTCGCCGTCGTACGGGTCGTCCCAGTCGCTCACCGCGGACCGGTCTCCCGCAGGACCGCCGACAGTGCCCGCCCGGGGGCCGTGCCCTGCTGGACCGCGGCATGCACGCGCGCTGTCGCCGGGTCGTTGTAGACCTCCAGCCGCAGCCGCCAGCGGCGCAGCACACCCGCGATCTCGTCCTCGTCGGCCGAGCCCATGTCGCGGTAGAAGGCCATCCGCTGGGAGGGCGGCAGCGCGGCCCCGATCTCGTCCTGCGTCCGGGGATGCAGGCGGTGGGGCTCGGTGGGCTGTACGGTCATCGGCTCCTCCTGCTCCGAACCGCGCCGACCCTCCTGCAGGAGATCCGGGCGGATGGCCCCAACTCTAGCGAGCGGGGGGCACGACCGGGGCGATCACTGCGTGACCGGACCTGCGACCCACGCTGTGCGCGGGGAACGTGCGCGGGGAACGTGCGCGCCTCACGCCGCCGCCGGTGTCTCCAGGGCGCGGGCGGACTCCAGCCAGGTGGTGAAGAGGCGGGGGTCGAGGTCGGTCGCCGTGCGGAGCTTGACCGCGGCCATCGCGCGGGTGCCGGGGGTGAGGCGGCCGGAGGGGTCGGGGATCTCCTGGCCGCGCCAGAAGCCGAAGGTCAGGTGGCCGGCGTAGGCCTTGAGGTAGCAGACCGGGGCCTGGCCGGGGGTGGCGCCCAGGCTCCAGACCGGGTGGCCGTGCCAGAGCACGCCGGCGCCCGGCAGGGCGGCCTCGACCAGCGGCAGCAGGCGGTCGGCGAGCTCGCGCTGCGCCTCGGGGAGGGCGGCGAGGTAATCCTGCGGGGTGGTGGGCTTCGACATGTCCGGTCTCCTTCTCGGTCGGTCCGTCCGGGCTTCTCGCTGACACGTCGAACCGGTGATGCGACAGGGAACGTCGGGATTCCCTGTCACATCGGGCTGTTCGACGTCAGGCCGGAAGCACCGACCGAGCACCCCACGAAGGAGCACCCCATGCGGTACCTGATGACCACCAAGGCGTCCGACACCGCGCCCGACCAGGCGCTGTTCGCGGAGATGGCGAAGTTCGTCGAGGAGCTGTCGGCGGCCGGCGTGCTGCTCGCCACCGGCGGCCTGGAGCCCGGCGGCCTGCTGGTCTCCTCGCAGGGCGGCGAGATCACCGTGACCGACGGGCCGTTCGCCGAGGCGAAGGAGGCGGTGGCCGGCTTCGCCCTGATCGAGGTCCGGTCCAAGGAGGAGGCGCTCGAGCTGGCCCGCCGCTTCCGCCGGATCGTCGGCGACGGCGAGAGCGTGATGCAGCAGGTCTTCGGCCCCTGACCGGAGCCGGCCGCAGCCGGACCCGCACCCGCCCCGGCTTGCACGACGGCCGCGGCGGGTGCTTGCATCGTGCGGTGCCGGAGCCCCAGGACCCCCATCGCACGGTCGACGCGGTCTGGAAGCTGGAGTCGGCCCGGATCATCGCCGCGCTCGCCCGGATCGTCCACGACGTCGGCCTCGCCGAGGAGTTGGCGCAGGACGCGCTGGTCGCCGCGCTGGAGCAGTGGCCCGTCTCGGGCGTCCCGGACAACCCCGGCGCCTGGCTGACGGCGATCGCCAAGCGCCGCGCCGTCGACCACATCCGGCGCAGCAAGCGGCTGGAGCGCAAGCAGGAGCAGCTCGCCCGGGAGCTGGAGGGGCCGCAGGGCCGCGCCGAGCCCGACCCGGACGACCTGCTGCGGTTGCTGTTCGTCTCCTGCCACCCGGTCCTGCCGGCCGAGGCCAGGGCGGCCCTGACGCTGCGCCTGCTCGGTGGCCTGACCACGGACGAGATCGCCCGCGCCTTCCTCGCCGACACCGCCGTGATCACCCGGCGGATCGCCGCGGCCAAGCGGACCCTGGCCGAGCGGCGGGTCGCCTTCGAGCTGCCGGAGGACGGCGAGCTGGCCGCCCGGCTGTCCTCGGTGCTGGAGGTCATCTACCTGATCTTCAACGAGGGGTACGCGGCCACCTCCGGGGACGACCTGATGCGGCCGGGCCTGTGCCTGGAGGCACTCCGACTAGCCCGGCTGCTGGCCGAGTTGGTGCCCTCGGAGGCCGAGGTGCACGGCCTGGCGGCGCTGCTGGAGATCCAGGCCTCCCGCTCGGCCGCCCGCACCGGCCCGGCCGGCGAACCGGTCCGGCTGGACGAGCAGAACCGCGGCCGCTGGGACCAGTTGCTGATCCGCCGCGGCTTCACCGCGATGCTGCGGGCCAGGGCGCTCGGCGGGCCGCCCGGCCCGTACCTGCTGCAGGCCGCGATCGCCGTCTGCCATGCGCAGGCGCAGCGGGCCGAGGACACCGACTGGGCGCAGATCGCCGCGCTGTACGAGGCGCTGGCCCGGCTGCTGCCGACCCCGGTGGTCCGGCTCAACCGGGCGGTGGCGGTCTCGATGGCGCGCGGGCCGCAGGCGGGGCTCGACCTGGTGGAGGAGCTGACCGCCGATCCGGCGCTGGCCGGCTACCACCTGCTGCCGAGCGTGCGGGGCGATCTGCTGCTCCGGCTCGGGCGGCTCCCGGAGGCGGAGCGGGAGCTGCGCCGGGCCGCCGCACTGACCAGGAACGCCGCCGAACGCGCCTTCCTGGCGAGCCGGGCGGACGCGATCGCGACCGGGGACAGCACGGCGGTGCTCGGCGACGCCGTCCGGGACTTCCTGGCCGGCGCCGACCTCGGGGCGGGCACGCTGCGCTCGTACGGGCAGACCCTGCACCGGCTGTGCCTGGCGCTCGGCGCGGGCCTGCCGCTCGAGGAGCTCACCGCGCAGCGGGTGGCGGGGGTGTTCGCGACCAGCTGGGGACGGACGGCCGCGCAGACCTGGAACCGGCACCGGGCGGCCGTCCGCTCGTTCGCCGACTACGCCGGCCTGGGCGACCTGACCGCCGGGGTGGCGCGCCGCGCCGCTTCCCGGCCCCGGACCCCGGCGGTCTCCGCGGACCGGCTGGACGCGCTCTGGGCCCGCACCGACCTGCCGGTGCGCGAGCTGGCGCTGTGGCACCTGCTGCACGAGTCGGGGGCCGCGATCGGCGCTGTCCTCGCCCTGAACGTGGAGGACCTCGACCTGGCGGACCGCCGCGCCCGTACCGGCGGCGCCCCGGTGAGCTGGCGATCCGGCACCGCCCGGCTGCTGCCGGAGCTGCTGGCCGGCCGGACCAGCGGCCCGCTGTTCCTCACCGACCGGCGCCCGGGCCCGGCCCGGAGGCCGGCGGCCGCCGACCTGTGCCCGCGCACCGGCCGCGGCCGGCTGTCCTACGAGCGCGCCGAGTACCTGTTCAAGCGGGCGACCAGGCCGCTCGACCCGGCCGGCGAGGGGTTCACGCTCGGCCGGCTGAAGCCCCGGGACGGGTGACGGCGCCGGCCCCTGCCTCCCTCCACCACCGAATCCACACACAAGGTGGCCAGGGCCTGAATAATCACAGGCGGGTGCGCGAATCTATTCACACACCTAAGGTGAAGTGGGTTACATACCTTCCAATCCAATTTGCTCACATGCTGAGACCGTGCGATAGTCGAACAAGTCGGGCGCCGCGTGCGCCGGACGCGATCCACGGCCTCCATGACCCGGCACGGCCGTCACCACTGCGCGGCATGCACCCCCATTGGCCTGCGCGGTGACCTGCAGGGGCCCCTGACACCACACACCACTGTGGACCGGGGGCCCCGCACTGGTTTCCGGGGCCCGGCGAGCCCCGCGGCGCGGCTCAGCCGCCGCCCACCACCCGTTCGCGGACCTTCAGTTCGAACCAGACGCCCTTGCCGCGCGGCAGCAGGTCGGCGCCCCAGCGGTCGGAGACCTCCGACACCACCCGCAGCCCGTGGCCGGTCTCGTGCAGCGGCTCGGCGGACATGATCAGGCAGGGCAGCGCCCGCGAGGAGTCCCGCACCTCGACCCGCACCCAGCCGGGCCGGCGGACCATGCGTAAGCCCACCGTGCGACCACCGGCGTGCCGCACCGCGTTGGCGACCAGCTCGCCGGTGAGCAACTCCCCGGCCTCCAACTGCTGGTGCAGACCCCAGTCGGACAGGACGGCGAGCACCACCCGCCGGGCGATGCCACCGGCGAGCGGACGGGACGGCAGCCGGGCTTCCTCGGCCGCGGTGTGGTCGCGCAGCTGCCGGTAGGCGGCCTCCTCGAGTTCCCCGGGAGTCCGCCGTTCCAGCTCCGACAGCGCCAGCACGCTGCACACCGCCAGGCCCGCATCGGCCGGCTCGGCCAAGGAATGTGATGCCTGGTCCGCTTCGCCCCATCCTGCCATGCGCCAATCATTGCGGAACGCATGCGGGCGCGTACGGACAATGACCAAACGATCACTAGTCACTTGGCATATGCCCGCCGCAACCGAACGTCCGCGCGCCAGGACCGTTCGCGGGCCTACCAGTTGGCCCAGGCGAGGTTCCAACCGCTCAGCCCGTTGTCGGCCGCGACCGACTTGCCCTTGGAGTTGACCACGGTGACGACATCGCCGATCAGCGAGGAGGTGTAGAACTTGCCCGCCCGCGAACTCGCGCTGCCGCCCTTGGCGTCGGCGAGGCCGATGCAGCCGTGGCTGGCGTTGTAGGAGCCGAACGCGCTGCTCCAGTAGTTGCCGTGGACGTAGGTGCCCGAGTCGGTCAGCCGCATCGCGTGCGGCACGTCGGAGATGTCGTACTCCTCACCGGAGCCGACCCCGGCGACGCCCTGGGAGCTCATCCGGGTGGTCTCGGCCATGTCCTCGATCACCATCGTGCCGTTCCAGGTGTCGAAGCCCGCCTTGCCGGCGGTGAACGGCACCGAGTCGACCTCCTGGCCGTCCCGCACGACGTTCATCTTGTGGGTGGCCACGTCCGCGGTGCTGATCTGCGAGCGGCCGATGGTGAACGGCTCGTCCCGGTCCACCCCGCCGTACACGCCGGGCGCCACCTCGACGCTCTTCAGCCGGTAGTGGACGTTGACCTTGGTGCCCGGCTTCCAGTACTCCGCCGGGCGGAAGTCGACCCGCTGGCTGCCGAACCAGTGGCCCTTGACCACGGTGCCGTCCGAGGTCTCGAAGGTGATCCCCTTCTCCACCGCCGCCTTGTCCTTGACCGGCCGCTCGAAGGTGAGCGAGACGATCATCCCGACGCCGTAGGTGGCGTTGTCGGAGACGTTGTCGTGCGCGCCGGCCTGCTTGGCCGGGGTGAGCGTGGAGAACGAGCTGGTGGCCGCGGTCTCGAGGCCGTTGGCGTCGGTCGCCCGGGCCGCCACCTTGTACTGGGCGGAGACCGCCAGGTTGCCGTTGGGCACCCAGCTGAGGCCGTCCGCGGCGACCGTCCCGGGCACCTCGGCGCCGTCCGGCCCGGTCACCGACACGGTGGTCAGCTTGCCGCCGGCCACACCGACCTTGAGCGCCCCGGCGGGCTTCACGTCCTTGGCGCCGTCGGCCGGCTCGATGCTCAGCGACGCGGCCGAGACGGTCGGCTTCGCCGGGGCGGGGGCGGCGGCGGGCACCGCGCCGGCCTGGGAGGGACCCGCTGCCAACCGGGCGGCACCGCTGCTGTCGCCGCCGCCCGAACCGCAGCCGGTCGCCAGCAGTACCAGGGCGCTCCCGAGCGCCCCTGCCGCCAGACCCGTGCGTATCGCCTTCACGTCGTTCTCCCGCTCTCCCCGTGGACTGTCAGCCCTATACACGTGGGGTACCCACCCCAGGTTGCGTGACCAGGGTCGAGATTCGGTCACGAACGGAGAACGGCCCGGCCGTTCCGAGGAACGACCGGGCCGCACGGGCCGTACGGGGTGGCTACCAGCTGCCCCAGGCGACGTTCCAGCCGCTCAGGCCGTTGTCCGGGGACACCTGCTTGCCCTTGGAGTTCACGATCTTGACCACGTCGCCGATCAGCGACCCCGACCAGAACTTGCCCGCGGTGGAGGCGTCGTCGCCGCCCTTGCCGTCCTGCATCGAGATGCAGCCGTGGCTGGCGTTGGACTTGCCGAAGGCGCTGCTCCAGTAGTTGCCGTGCACGTAGGTGCCGCTGTTGGTGAGCCGCATCGCGTGCGGGACGTCCGGGACGTCGTACTCGCCGCCGACCACGTTGGCGACCGTGGCGGAGTTCATCCGGGTCACCTTCTCCTTGCTGGAGACGACCATGGTGCCGTTCCACGACGGGTTGTCGTCGTTGCCGGCGGTGATCGGGATGGTCTGGGTCGAGCCGTCGCCCTTCTTGACCGACATCTGGTGGCTGGCCGCGTCCGCGGTGCTCACCTGGTAGCGGCCGATGGTGAAGGGCTCGTCCTTGTCCACGTCGCCGTAGACGCCCGGCGCCACCTCGACGCTCTTCAGCCGGTAGTGGATGGTGACCTTGGTGCCCGGCTTCCAGTACTCGGCCGGACGGAAGTCCAGCCGCTGGGTGCCGAACCAGTGACCCTTGACGGTGGTGCCGTCGGAGGCCTCGAAGGTGATGCCCTGGGTCACCGCCTCCTTGTTCTTGATCGGCTTGCTGAAGGCCACCGAGACGATCATCCCGACCCCGTAGGTGCCGTTGTCGGAGATGTTGTCGTTGGTCGCGGCGGTCTTCGCCGGGGTCAGCGTGGTGAAGGTGCTGGTCGACGCGGCCTCCAGGCCGGCGTCGTCCTTGGCCTGCGCGTTCACCTTGTAGACCATGCCGACCGCGAGCGTCTCGGTGGGCTTCCAGCTCAGGCCGTCCGCCGCGATCGCGCCGGCCACCGCCTTGCCGTTCTTGTCCGTCACCTCGACGTTGACCAGCTTGCCGCTGGCCACCGCGACCTGGAGGCCGTTCGGGGCCACGTCGGTGCTGCCGTCCTTCGGCGTGACGGTCAGCTGCGCGGTCGAGACCTTCGCGGGCGCGGCCGCGGTCGTGGACCCGCCGCCCTGCGCCCCGCCGCCGGACCCGCCGTCGGTCGAGCCCGAGCCGGAGCTGCTGCAGGCCGAGCCGAGCAGCAGGACGCCGCCCATCAGCGCCGCGACCCCGGCCTGTCGGACGGTCCGTCCGGCCGTCCCCGTGTTTCTGCGTATTGCGGCGTCGGCCGCCTGAACCGGCTTCACGTCGGTCTGCTCCCCTCCCGGTAACCCAAGCGAATACACGCGCCGCCACCCGCGCGGGTTGCACCGGGCGGCGAGTTTCTTTCGCGCTGTTCGCCGGGTAGGGACCCCGGATCGGCGCGGGTGGTCAGGATAACTGGCCCGTCCGGGTGAATCTTCGACGGGAGGCGGGTGCCGGTTCGGTGAATGATCACCCGCCGGTCAGCGCGCTCCCCGCGGTCCACTGCGGCCAGCCGAGGTTCCAGCCGTTCAGGCCGTTGTCCGGCGGCACCCGGTCGCCGGCCGCGCCGCGCACCTCGACCACGTCACCGGTGATGGTGTGCTCGAAGAACCAGCCCGCCGGGGAGTCCGCCGAGCCGCCCTTGTCGTCCGGCAGGCCGATGCAGCCGTGGCTGGTGTTGGCCGCACCGAAGATCGTCCGGGGCGACCAGTAGTTGCCGTGCACGAAGGTCCCGGAGGCGGTCAGCCGCATCGCGTGCGGCACGTCCTTGATGTCGTACTCGTCGCCCAGCCCGACCGTCTGCGAGTTCATCCGGGTGACCTGGAACTTCTCCGAGACCACCATCGCCCCCAGGTAGCTCGGGTGCTCCGGACTGCCCGCGCTGACCTTCAGCGTGCGCAGCACCTGGCCGCCCTGCCGCACGGTCATCGTCCGGGTCGCCAGGTCCACGGTGCTGACCTGGGAGCGGCCCACCGTGAAGCGCACCACCTTGGACTGGGTGCCGACGTACCCCGGCGCGCCCGGCACGTCCTTCAGCCGCAGGGTCAGCACCACCTTGGTCCCGGGCGCCCAGTACTTCTGCGGCCGGAAGTCCAGCCGCCGGGCCCCGAACCAGTGGCCGACCACCGGCACCGGCGGGTCCGCGGTCACCGTCACCGCCCGCTCCACCGCCGCCCGCTCGGTGATCGCCCGGGTGAAGCGCAGCGAGACCGGCATGCCGACCCCGACCGTCGAGCCGTTCTCGGGGGTGAAGAAGGCCACGAAGCTCCGGGCGGGCGTACGGGTGGCGAAGGCGACGTGCTGGGCGGACGCCAGCCCGGCGGCGTCCTCGGCGACCGCGTCCAGGGTGTACGGGGTGGCCGGCGCGAGCCGGCCCTGCGGGCTCCAGCTGCGGCCGTCGGCGCTGATCCGCCCCGGCACCTCGGTGCCCTCGTCGTCGGCCAGCCGGACGCTGCGCAGCCGCCCGTCGGTGACGCTCACCCGCACCGGGCCCTCGGCCGGCACCTCCTGGGCGCCGTCGCCCGGCGTCACCGCCAGCTGGGCCCGCGAGACCGGTGGCGCGCCGCCGGCCCCGGTGGCACCGGCGCCGTCGCCGGACGGCCGGGCCACCGGCCCGCCGCACGCGGCCAGCAGGCACAGCCCGAGGGCGGCCGCCCGGCGCGCCCAGCCCCTTGTTCCGGGATGCATCCCGGCCCTCCCCTGATCCGCTGTCCGGCCGCGACCGGCCGACAGCGGGCATAACGACGGCATCGGGACGGGGACACGTGGGAACGATCTCCCCCGACGGGCCGCACGGAAGGGCTCACAGCGGGACACAATCGGTCACGTTCCGTCACGAGGCGCTCCGCCACGTGACTGGGGCATCCGATCAGGGAACAAGAGGAGAGCGGGGAAGGGACCCCCGCGCTGGGAGGGTGCGGCGATGACGGCGTGGCAGGAGCTGGACACGGGGACGAGCCCGGGCGCACCGCGCCCGGTGGCCGACCGGCCGAACGGCACGGCGCCCCACCCGGCCCCGCCCGACCCCTGGCCGGGCAGCTGGCAGCCGCTCGGCGCCCGGTTCCGCACCGACCTGGAGGGCGGCCGGGGCACCAACTTCGCGCTCTGGGCGCCCGCCGCCGAGGCCGTCGACCTCTGCCTGTTCGACGAGCAGGGCCGGGAGAGCAGACACCGGCTGGCCGAGCAGACCTTCCAGACCTGGCACGGCTACCTCCCCGGCGTCCTGCCCGGCACCCGCTACGGGTACCGCGTGCACGGCCGCTGGGACCCGTGGACCGGCGCCCGGTGGAACCCGGCCAAGCTGCTGCTCGACCCGTACGCCCGGGCCGTGGACGGCGACTACACCGCCCACGACGCCACCTGCGCCGCCGTGCGCAACTGGCCCGAGCGCGAGGTCGCCGACACCGTCCGGGACAACCGCGACTCGGCCCCGTACGTGCCCCGCGGCGTGGTGGTGCACGACGACGACGACTGGTACGACGACCACCGGCCCAAGACGCCGTGGGCCGAGACCGTCCTGTACGAGCTGCACGTGCGCGGCTTCACCATGCGCCACCCGGAGATCCCGCCGGAGCTGCGCGGCACCTACGCCGGGCTGGCGCACCCGGCCGCGATCGCCCACCTGACCGCGCTCGGCGTCACCGCCGTGGAGCTGCTGCCGGTCCACCACCACGTCAGCGAGGACCACCTCCAGCAGCGCGGCCTGGTCAACTACTGGGGCTACAACTCGCTCGGCTACTTCGCCCCGCACGCCGGGTACTCCTCCGCCGGCAGCCGCGGCCAGCAGGTCGGCGAGTTCAAGCGGATGGTGCGCGCCCTGCACGCGGCCGGCATCGAGGTGATCCTCGACGTGGTCTACAACCACACCGCCGAGAGCGGCACCATGGGCCCGGCGCTGTCGCTGCGCGGCATCGACAACGGCGGCTACTACCGGCTGGACCGCAGCCGCCGCGGCTACGCCGACTACACCGGCTGCGGCAACACCCTCGACACCCGGCAGCCGCACACCGTCCGGCTGATCACCGACTCGCTGCGCTACTGGGTCACCGAGATGGGCGTCGACGGCTTCCGGTTCGACCTCGCCTCCGCGCTCACCCGGGGCAGCGACGGGGTCGAGATGCACCACCCGTTCCTCGGCGCGGTCTCGCAGGACCCGCTGCTCAGCCGGGTCAAGCTGATCGCCGAGCCCTGGGACGTCGGCGCCGGCGGCTACCAGGTCGGCGGCTTCCCGCCGCTGTGGGCCGAGTGGAACGACAAGTACCGGGACACCGTGCGGGACTTCTGGCGCGGCGCCCGGCCGGACGTCCGCGAGCTCGGCTACCGGCTCTCCGGCTCCTCCGACCTCTACCAGCGCGGCGGCCGCCGCCCGTACGCCTCGGTCAACTTCGTCACCGCCCACGACGGCTTCACCCTGCGCGACCTGGTCTCCTACAACCAGAAGCACAACGAGGCCAACGGCGAGGGCAACCGGGACGGCACCGAGGACAACCGGTCCTGGAACTGCGGCGCCGAGGGCGAGAGCACCGACCCCGAGGTGCTGGCCCTGCGCGGGCGCCAGCTGCGCAACCTGCTGACCACCCTGCTGCTGTCCACCGGCGTCCCGATGCTCACCGCCGGCGACGAGCTCGGCCGCACCCAGGGCGGCAACAACAACGCCTACTGCCAGGACGACGCGACCAGCTGGCTGGACTGGTCGCTGCTGGAGCAGCCCGAATGGCGCTCGCTGGCCGAGCTGACCGGCCGGCTGATCGGGCTGCGCCGCCGGCACCCGGTGCTGCGCCAGCGGGCGTTCTTCTCCGGCCGGGCGGCGGTGCCCGGCGGCCAGCGGGACCTGGCCTGGTTCACCGGCGCCGGCCGGGAGATGACCGAGGCCGACTGGTTCACGCCGACCGCCGCGCTCGGGATGCTGCTGTCCGGCTCCGCGATGTCCGAGCGCGACCAGCACGGCTGCCCGATGCGCGACGACAGCTTCCTGCTGCTGCTCAACGCCGGCCCGCAGGCGGTCGCCTTCACCCTCCCGGGCGAGCCCTGGGCGAGCGCCTACCGGACGGAGGTGGACACCGCCCGGGACGACCTGCCGGACGAGCCGCACCCCGCGCTGACGGCCGTCACGCTGGCCGGGCGCTCCTGCCGGCTGCTGCGGGCGGTGGACGACCTTGGCCGGTTCCCGCCGACAGGGGCGTAAAACCGGATGAGAAATGTCAGGGTCACGGCCTACCCTCTCCGCGATGGCCGAGAACGAGCAGTGCGCGCAGACCACCGACGACCCTGACGAACCGTCGGTGAGCAGACCCGACCCCGCCGCGGGGCCGCCGCCGCACCGGTCGACGGCGCGGTCCTTGCTGCGCCTGTGGCCGTACGCCCGCCCGGCCCGCTGGCAGCTGGCCGGTGCGGTGGCCGCGGCCCTGGTCGCCTCGGTCAGCGTGCTGGGCGTCCCGATCGTGCTGCGCCGGATCGTCGACGGGCCGATCGCCCACCGCGAACTGGCCGGGCTGTGGGCGCCGGCCGGCGTGCTGCTGCTGCTCGGGCTGGTCGAGGCGGGCCTGTTCGGGGTCCGCCGGGTGATCGTGGCCCGGCCGCTGGCCCGGGTGGAGACCGCGATGCGCGGCGACCTCTACGCCCGGCTGCAGCGGCTGCCGGTCTCCTTCCACGACCGGTGGTCCTCCGGCCAGCTGCTCTCCCGGGCCACCTCCGACATGTTCACCATGCGGCTGTTCCTCGCCTTCCCGCTGGTCTTCCTGATCGTCAACACCATGGTCTTCCTGACCGGCACGGTGCTGATGTTCACGCTGAGCTGGCAGCTGGCCCTGATCACCCTGGTGCCCGCGGTGCCGCTGATGGTGCTCACCCGGTACTTCGAGAGCCGGTACGCGGCCGCCGCCCGGCTCGCCCAGGACCAGAACGGCGACCTGGCCACCGTGGTCGAGGAGTCCATCCTCGGCATCCGCATCCTCAAGGCCTTCGGCCGCCACCGCGCGATGGCCGAGGACTTCACCGGGCACAGCCGGCGGCTGCGCACCACCGAGCTGCGCAAGGCCGACCTGCTGGCCAACCTGTGGGCCGTCATCGTCGGCCTGCCCGAGCTGGCGCTCGGCTGCGCGCTCGCGGTCGGCGCCGTCCAGGTCGCCCACGACGACCTGTCGGCCGGCACCCTGGTCGCCTTCCTGTCCACCGCCCTCGCGCTGCGCTGGCCGGTGGAGTCGCTCGGCTGGCTGCTCGCGTACGCCAACGAGGCGGCCACCGCCACCGACCGCTACTTCGAGGTGATGGACGAGCCGGTGCCGGCCGAGCACCCCTCGGGCCTGGCCCCCGCCGCCGACCGGGGCATCCGGTTCACCGGCGTCCGGTTCCGCTACCCCGACGCCCCCGCCGACACCCCCGACCTGCTGGCCGGCGTCGACCTGCACGTGCGCCAGGGCGAGACGCTCGCCCTGGTCGGCGCCACCGGCAGCGGCAAGACCACCCTCACCGCCCTGCTCCCCCGGCTGTACGAGACCACCGGCGGCTCGATCACCCTGGACGGCCGGGACGTCCGGGACATCCCCCGCGAGCAGCTGCGCCGGCTGGTCTCGGTCGCCTTCGAGGAGCCGACGCTGTTCTCCGCCTCGGTCCGCGACAACGTCCTGATGGGCGCCCCCGGAGCCGGCTCCGGGCAGCTCGCCGGCGCGCTCGCCACCGCCCAGGCGAGCTTCGTCGACCGGCTGCCGGACGGCGCCGACACCCAGGTCGGCGAGCAGGGCCTCAGCCTGTCCGGCGGCCAGCGCCAGCGGCTCGCACTGGCCCGGGCCGTGGTCGGCGACCCGGCCTTCCTGGTCCTGGACGACCCGCTCTCGGCGCTGGACGTGCACACCGAGGCGCTGGTCGAGCGGGCGCTGCGCGAGGTGCTCGCCGGCACCACCGCGCTGGTGGTCGCCCACCGCCCGAGCACCGTGCTGCTGGCCGACCGGGTCGCCCTGCTCGCCGACGGGCGGATCATCGCCGTCGGCACCCACCAGGAGCTGCTCAAGAGCTCCCCCGCCTACCGCGAGCTGATGTCCGGCGCGGCCGCCTCGGGGCTCGAAGCGCCGGAGCCCGCAGCCCCGGAGTCCGCAGCCCCGGCGCTCGACGCCTCGGAGCTCGAAGGGAGTGCCCGCCGATGACCACCACCCTGGAGCCGACCGAGGAGCTGGAGGAGCTCCCGCCGCCGGAGGCGGCCGACGAGGAGGACATCCCCGTCCCGCCCGGCGCCGCCCGCGCCCTGCTCGGCGCGCTGCTCGGCCCGCGCCGCCGGCGGATCGTGCTGGCCATGCTGGTGATCCTGATCCAGCAGGCCGCCCTGCAGAGCGGCCCGCTGCTGGTGGCGCTCGCGATGGACCGCGGCATCCCGGCGCTGCGGGACCACGACGCCGGGCCGCTGATCGCGGTCATCAGCGCGTACCTGGGCTGCGCGCTGCTCTCCACCTACCTGCAGCGGCTGTTCATCCGGTACAGCGCGCGGATCAACCAGGACGTCCTGCTGGACCTGCGCGGCCGGATCTTCCGGCACGCCCAGCGGCTCAGCCTGGACTTCCACGAGCGCTACACCTCGGGCCGGATCATCTCCCGGGCCACCAGCGACGTGGACGCGCTGCGCGAGCTGCTGAACGAGGGCCTGCAGGAGCTGCTCTCGGTCGCGCTCTCGGTGAGCTTCATCTCGGTGGTGCTGGTGGTGATGGACTGGCGCCTGGGCCTGGCCGCGCTGGCGTCCTTCCTGCCGATGTACCTGATCGTCCGCTCCTTCCGGCGGCGCTCGCTGCGGGTCTACCGGCGCTCCCGGACCGCCGTCGCCTCGGTGATCGTCAAGTTCACCGAGACCATGAACGGCATCCGCCCGGTGCAGGCCTTCCGCCGCGAGGAGGCCAACGACGAGGCCTTCGGCACCGTCAACCGGCAGTCCGCCGCGGCCACCGCCGACGGCCTGCTGGAGATGGCCCGCTACGTCGGCTTCTCCCGGGCCACCGCCAACACCTGGATCACCGGCGTGGTGGTGTTCGGCGCCTACCTGGTCACCGAGGGCGGCCTGGAGCTGGGCGTGCTGACCGCCTTCGTGCTCTACCTGCGCCGGCTCTACGACCCGATCGACCAGCTGGCGATGTTCCTGAACAGCTACCAGTCGGCCGCCGCCGCCCTGGAGAAGATGGCCGGGCTGCTGGCCCACGAGCCGTCGGTCGCCGAGCCCGCCGCCCCGGTGAGCCTGCCCGCGGCGACCGCCGAGGGCCGCGAGGTCGCCTTCCGCGGGGTCCGGTTCGCCTACCGCACCGGCAAGGAGGTGCTGCCGGTCTTCGACCTGGTGCTGCCCGCCGGGCGGACCACGGCCGTGGTCGGCGCCACCGGCGCGGGCAAGTCGACGCTGGCCAAGCTGCTGGCCCGGTTCTACGACCCGACCGACGGCCGGATCACCCTGGACGGCACCGACCTGCGCGAGCTGGCCACCGCGGAGCTGCGGCGCAACGTGGTGATGGTGACCCAGGAGTCCTTCCTGTTCTCCGGCACGGTCGCCGAGAACATCGCGGTCGGCCGCCCGGACGCCACCCGCGCCGAGATCGAGGATGCCGCCCGGGCGATCGGGGCGCACGGGTTCATCGCCGCCCTGCCGGACGGCTACGACACCGACGTGCGCAAGCGCGGCGGCCGCATCTCGGCCGGTCAGCGCCAGCTGGTCGCCTTCGCCCGGGCGCTGCTGGCCGACCCGGCGGTGCTGATCCTGGACGAGGCGACCAGCTCGCTGGACGTGCCCGGCGAGCAGGCGGTGCAGCGCGCGATGCGGACGGTACTGGCCGGCCGCACCGCCGTGATCATCGCGCACCGGCTGTCCACGGTGGAGATCGCCGACCGCGTCCTGGTGATGGAGCAGGGCCGGATCGTCGAGGACGGCACCCCCGCCGACCTGATCACCGACCGCGGCCGCTTCGCCGACCTCCACCGCACCTGGCAGGACAGCCTGGTCTGACCCCGCCCGGTTCCCCGCGCCACTCCCGAGGGCCAGCACCTCCAGGGGCGCGGGGAACTGCGGCTCCGGCCCCTCACCCCGGCGGCGCAGCCATCCGCATCCCCTCCGCCAGCATCCGGTCCACCGCCCCCAGCGCCGCCCGCAACCGCTCCTGCCGGTCACCGCTCAGTTCCAGCCACGGTGTGCGCCCCGCCGCCAGCACCTCGCGGAAGCGCCCGGTCATCCACGGCCGCAGGTGCTCCCCGTCGCGCAGCCCGTCGTCGTGGAACGGCACCCCCTCGTCCGTGGTCAGCAGGTAGAGCGCCCGCGGCGGGATCCCGGCCGCCAGCTGTCGTACCGGCTCGGTGACCGCCCCCCGGTAGCGCTCCTGCCAGACGGTGGTGGCGAGCGCGTCGGTGTCGCAGACCAGCACCGGCCCGCCGGCCCGCGCGGCCCGCTCCTCCGCCCCGTTCTGCCGCCGGCAGACCAGCTCGAAGTCGGCGTCGTCCCAAGCGAGGTCGAACACGGTGGGCACCGGCTCCCCGGGCCCGGCGGTCGCCCTGGCCACCGCCAGCTTGGCCGCCGTCAGCTCCCGCCCGTACTCGGCCACCCAGCCGGTCGCGGCGTGCGGGCCGCCCCGGGCCCGCAGCGCCGCGGCGAGGTCCCGGGAGAGCGTGGTGGTGCCGGTGGACTCGGCGCCCAGCACCACCACCCGCCGGGCGAACCAGGCCCGCACCGGCGGCTCCAGCTCCGTCCAGTACCCGGCCGGATCGGCCCGTACCGCGGTGCCGGAGACCGGGAAGGTCTCCCGACCCCGGTCCAGCACCACCGCCGCCGCCCCGAACCGCCGGGCCAGCTCCACCCCGTACGGCTCGGAGCTGAACACCGCCGTCACCGGACCGGCGGGCGGTGCCTGGGCCAGGCCCACCCGCATCAGTTGGACCTGCGCCGCCCAGACCTCGTCGCTGTCGTAGTCGACCGGCAGGTTGTCCACCATGCCGGTCACCCGGACGTGCGGCTCGTCGGCCCAGGCCTCGGCCACCCAGGCGACCCGGTCGGCCAGCGGGACGGACTCCAGGTCGGCGGCCATCACCACGACAGTGACCAGCTCGCAGGCGTCGGCGGCGGCGCGGATCAGGAAGTGGTGGCCGGCGTGCGGCGGGTAGAACTTGCCGATCACCAGGCCGTGGCCGAAGCGGGCGCTCATGCCGCCACCGCCGGCAGTCGCGGGGCGGCCAGGTCGCGGCGCCAGGCCCGCAGGCCCAGCCCGCACATGCCCAGGAAGAGCAGGTAGACCAGCGCGGTGAGGTCCAGCGAGCGGCTCAGGTAGAGCGGCACGTAGACCAGGTCGGCGGCGATCCAGAAGTACCAGGTCTCCACCCGCCGGGTGTTGAGCAGCCACTGCGCCGCCAGCGAGAGGGCGGTGGTGAGGGCGTCCCAGAACGGCGCGCTGTCGCCGGCCCGGGTGAGCAGCACGGTGAGTCCCCAGGTGGCCGGCGCCAGCAGCGCGAGGAGGGTGAGGACCGTCCGGGCGCCGGCCCGCTCGAACGCCGGGGCCTCCGCTCCCCGCCGGCCGCCGCGCAGCCACCGCCACCAGCCGTGCACGCCGAGTGCCAGGAAGACCAGTTGCAGCGCGGCGTCGGCGTACAGCCGGGCGCCGGCGAAGAGCACCAGGAAGAACAGGTTGTTGGCGATGCCGACCGGGAAGTTCCAGATCCTCGCCCGGACGGTGAGCCAGACGCTCGCCGCGCCGGTGGCGAAGCCGAGCAGCTCGGCCCAGGTCACCTCGTCCTGCCCCACGTGGCCGAGCACGGTGGTGAGCGGCGCGGTGAGTTCGCTCAGGTAGTCGCTGATGGGCACGGTCCCTCCGCGGTCATTACGTCAGAGTGACGATAATGACCGCGGAGGGACCGCGCAACCATGATTCAGCCGGAGGTCACCGCAGGATGCCCGCGTCCATCCCGGCCGCCTCGGCCGGGAAGGCGATCAGCCCGAGTTCGGCCGGCGAGGCCAGCCGCGGGTGGGCCGGCAGCACCCGGACGGTGTAGCCGAACGGCCCCGTGCGGGACAGCTCCAGCGAGCCCTCGTACCGGCGCCGGCCGTCCAGGTCCGGGCCGCCGGTCGGCTTGAGGGCGAGCGCGACCGCGTCGGAGATGCCGTCGCTCTCGTCCACCTTGCCGGAGACCACCTGCACCTCGACGTCGGTGGGCTGGAGCGCGCCGAGCGAGACCTGCACCCGCAGCGCCAGCGTGCTGCCGAGCTCCTGGGCCTCGTCCGGCCCGTCGGCCTCGACGTGCTCGACCCGGACGGCCGGCCAGGCCTGCCGCACCCGCGCCTTCCACTCGGCGAGCTCCCGTGCGCCGGGGTAGGACGGCCCGTCGGGCTCGGCCACCGCCAGCTCGCGCTGCGCGTCGGCCGCCGGGGCGTACAGCCGCTCGACGTACTCGCGGACCATCCGGCCGGCCAGCACCTTGGGGCCGAGGGTGACCAGGGTGTGCCGGACCATCGAGATCCAGCGGTGCGGCAGCCCGTCCTCGCCCCGGTCGTAGAACCGGGCCGCGACCTGGTGCTCGATCAGGTCGTAGAGCGCGGCGGCCTCGATGTCGTCGCGCTTCTCCGCCTCGGCGCTCTCCGGGTCGAGCCGGCCCATCCCCGAGCTGTCGGCGGTGGGGATCGCCCAGCCGTTCTGCCCGTCGTACCACTCGTCCCACCAGCCGTCCAGGATGGACAGGTTGAGGCAGCCGTTCAGGGCCGCCTTCATCCCGGAGGTGCCACAGGCCTCCAGCGGGCGCAGCGGGTTGTTCAGCCAGACGTCGCACCCCGGGTAGAGGTGGGTGGCCATCGCCATGTCGTAGTCCGGCAGGAAGACGATCCGGTGCCGCACCGCCGGGTCGTCGGCGAACGCGACCAGCTGCTGGATCAGGCGCTTGCCGCCGTCGTCCGCCGGGTGCGCCTTGCCGGCCACCACGATCTGCACCGGCCTGGTCGGGTGCAGCAGCAGCGACCGCAGCCGCTGCTGGTCCCGCAGCATCAGGGTCAGCCGCTTGTACGAGGGGACCCGCCGGGCGAAGCCGATGGTGAGCACGTCCGCGTCGAGCGCGCCGGCCACCCAGCCGAGCTCGGCCTCGCCGGCGCCGCGCTGGCGCCAGGACGCCCGCACCCGGCTCCGGGCCTCCTCCACCAGCTGGGCGCGCAGGCTGCGGCGGAGCTCCCAGATCTCGGCGTTGCCGATCCGCTCCAGGCCCGTCCAGCGCTTCTCCTCGCCGACGGCCATCGCGTCCTCGGCCCGCTGCAGGCCGATCTCGCCGGCGCCGAGCCGGACCACCGCGGGGTCGATCCAGGTCGGCGCGTGCACGCCGTTGGTGACCGAGGTGATCGGCACCTCGGCGGCGTCGAAGCCCGGCCACAGACCGTTGAACATGGCCCGGCTGACCTCGCCGTGCAGGGTGGAGACGCCGTTGGCCCGCTGGGCCAGCCGCAACCCCATGGCCGCCATGTTGAACAGCTTGGGGTCGCCGTCGGCCCAGGTCTCGGCGCCGAGCGCGAGCACCTGCTCGACCGGCACCCCGGCCAGCGCGGCGTCCCCGCTGAAGTGCCGGGCGACCAGGTCCCGGTCGAAGCGGTCGATGCCCGCCGGGACGGGGGTGTGGGTGGTGAACAGGGTGCCGGCCCGGACCGCCTCCAGGGCGGCGGGGAAGTCCAGCTCGGGCCGGTCGACGGGGGCGTCCTCGGCCGGCTTCTCGCCGGCGCCGACCAGCTCGCGGATCCGCTCCAGGCCGAGGAAGCCGGCGTGCCCCTCGTTGGTGTGGAACACCTCGGGGGCGGCGTGGCCGGTGAGCCGGCAGTAGCTGCGCACGGCACGGACGCCGCCGATGCCCAGCAGTATTTCCTGCATCAGCCGGTGCTCGCTGCCGCCGCCGTAGAGCCGGTCGGTGACGTTGCGCTCGGCCGGGCCGTTGGGCTCGATGTCGGAGTCGAGCAGCAGCAGCGGGACGCGCCCCACCTGGGCCTTCCAGATGTGCGCGGCCAGGCTGCGGCCGGCCGGCAGGGCCAGGTCGACCCGGCAGGGGGTGCCGTCCGGTTCCCGGAGCAGGCTGACGGCCAGCTCGTCCGGGTCGAGCAGCGGGTAGCGCTCCTGCTGCCAGCCGTCCCGGGACAGCGACTGGCGGAAGTAGCCGTGCCGGTAGAACAGCCCGACGCCGATGATCGGCACGCCCAGGTCGCTGGCGGCCTTGAGGTGGTCGCCGGCCAGGATGCCGAGCCCGCCGGAGTACTGCGGCAGGGCGGCGGCGATGCCGTACTCGGGCGAGAAATAGGCGATGGCGGCCGGCAGCGGGCCGGAGCCGTCGCCCGGTGGCAGGGCGGACTGGTACCAGCGCGGGCCGGTCAGGTAGTCGCGGAGATCGTCCGCGAGGTCGCCGAGCCGGCGCAGGAAGCGCCGGTCGGCGGCGAGTGCGGACAGCCGGGCCGCCGGCACCTCGCCGAGCAGCCGGACCGGGTCCTCCCCGACGGCGGCCCAGATCTCCGGGTCGACCGAGCGGAACAGCTCCCTGGTCTCGGGATGCCAGGACCAGCGCAGGTTGAGCGCCAGTTCGTGCAGCGGCTGGAGTTGCTCGGGCAGGACAGTGCGGACGCTGAATCTGCGGATTGCCTTCACGACCTGAAGCGTAGACCCCGAGGCGCGCCTGAAGGAGCGTCAACTACCGTATTGCGCACCCGTTCGGACCATTGGTGAGATCGCATCGGGCGCACTCCGGCAGACGGGGGGCGCAGGGGGCGCACGACCGGCAGAGGGCGCGCCCTGGGCGCGTAAACACTTGGGAACAGCTGCATGTCCGCTGTCTGATTTGCCCCCGTTCATCGTCCGAAACCGCATGCATACCGTCTCCTAGGACTTGCCGGTGGTGCGAGGATGCACAAAGGTCGTTGGTGCCGCGGGGAGTGCGAGCCGGTTGGCGCGCCCCGCTGTTCCAGGTCCGGAATGCCTCGTCGGCGAACCGTCATCCTCACCCTCCTTCCTTAGCCCGTTCGGCCCTCAACTGCGGGCTCAGCGCGTGTCCTCGCCCCTGCTCCGCTCGTTTCCGGTTGGGTTGGGTCACCTCGGGGCGTATCCCGAGTGGCGCGCGCCGGGACGCGCGCGGCCGCTCGGGCGCGGGCCGCGGTCGCGGGCCGGTGGGCAGGTTGCCGGGCGCGTCGGTGCGGGCAGGCTTCCGGTCGCACGTCCTTCCTCAGCCAGCAGTTCCCCCGGCACTCCCCGGCCACCGGCCCGCGGGAGCCGCCGCCGATCTCGGGCAGGAGTTTGGCATGCACGGCGACACGCGGGACCAGTCCATCTCGCCGTCGGGCGCACCCGACACACCGTCAACCACGGAGCCACCCTTGCCCGCCCCGCGCGGCGGCGACCCGGGCGCGGCGCCCGCCGCCGACACCCCGGCCCGCCGGGCGACGCGCCGCACGGCGGCCGCGGCGTCGGCCCCCGTCCGGCCGGTCACCGCCCGCACCGCCCCGGCCGGGGCGAGCACCGCGAAGGCCACCACGAAGAAGACCACCACCCCGAAGAAGACCGGCACCGCGAAGGCCGCACCGGCGGGTTCCACCCCCCGCCGGGCCGCGGCCCGCAAGACGACAGAGAGCGACACCGTGATCGGCCGCATCCCCGTCCTGGACGTCTCCCCGCTAGTGGACGCCGGCCGCCGCCCGGCCAAGGCGGTGGTCGGGGAGCGCTTCCTGGTCAGCGCCACCGTGTTCCGGGAGGGCCACGACGCGGTCAACGCCAACGTGGTGCTGCGCGACCCCCGCGGCCGCAGCGGCCCGTGGACCCCGATGCGGGAGCTGGCCGAGGGCACCGACCGCTGGGGCGCGCACGTCACGCCGACCGCGGAGGGCCGCTGGTCGTACCTGGTGGAGGCGTGGAGCGACCCGGTGGCGACCTGGCGCCGGCACGCCGCGGTGAAGCTGCCGGCCGGGATCGACACCGCGCTCGTCCTGGAGGAGGGCGCGCAGCTGCTGGAGCGCGCCGCCGCCGGCGTGCCCAAGAAGGACGGCCGGGCGCACGTGCTGGCCGCCGTGGACGCGCTGCGCGACCAGGGGCTGCCCACCCTCAGCCGCTACGCCGCCGCGCTGGCCCCGGAGGTGTCCGCGCTGCTGGCCCGCTACCCGCTGCGCGAGCTGGTCAGCGCCTCCCGGCCGCTGCCGCTCCAGGTGGACCGTCAGCGCGCGCTGTACGGCGGCTGGTACGAGTTCTTCCCGCGCTCCGAGGGCGCCGAGGTCGACCCGACCGGGGACGCGGCGCCGGTCTCCGGCACGCTGCGGAGCGCCGCCGAGCGGCTGCCGGCGGTGGCCGCGATGGGCTTCGACGTGGTCTACCTGCCGCCGATCCACCCGATCGGCCGAGCCTTCCGCAAGGGCCCGAACAACACCCTGACCGCCGGCCGGCACGACGTCGGATCGCCCTGGGCGATCGGCTCGCCCGAGGGCGGCCACGACGCGATCCACCCGGACCTCGGCACCATCGAGGACTTCGACCACTTCGTCGCCGAGGCCGGCGCGCTGGGCCTGGAGATCGCGCTCGACTTCGCCCTCCAGTGCTCGCCCGACCACCCCTGGGTGAACAAGCACCCGGAGTGGTTCTCGCACCGGGCCGACGGCACCATCGCCTACGCCGAGAACCCGCCCAAGAAGTACCAGGACATCTATCCGGTCAACTTCGACCAGGACTTCGACGGCATCGTCAAGGAGACCGTGCGCGTCCTGAGGTTCTGGATGGCCCACGGGGTGCGGATCTTCCGGGTGGACAACCCGCACACCAAGCCGGTCAGCTTCTGGGAGAAGGTGCTCGCCGACATCGCCAGGACCGACCCCGACGTGGTGTTCCTGGCCGAGGCGTTCACCCGTCCGGCGATGATGCACACCCTGGGCAAGGTCGGCTTCCACCAGTCCTACACCTACTTCACCTGGCGCAACACCAAGCAGGAGCTCACCGAGTACCTGACCGAGCTGAGCGGCGAGGCCGCCGCGTACATGCGGCCGAACTTCTTCGCCAACACCCCGGACATCCTGCCCGGCTACCTCCAGCACGGCGGCCCGGCGGCCTTCGCGGTCCGCGCGGTGCTGGCCGCCACGCTGGCCCCGAGCTACGGCGTGTACGCCGGCTTCGAGCACTACGAGAGCGAGCCGGCCCACCCCGGCTCGGAGGAGTACCTGGACTCGGAGAAGTACGAGCTGCGCCCCCGGGACTGGACGCGGCAGGACTCGCTGGCCCCGCTGCTGACCGCGCTGAACCGGCTGCGCCGCCGGCACCCGGCCCTCCAGCAGCTGCGCGACCTGCGCTTCCACCCGACCGACAACGACCAGGTCATCGCCTACTCCAAGTCCGCGACCACCGAGGACGGCATCGAGGACCACGTGATCGTGGTGGTCAACCTGGACCCGAGGCATGCCCAGGAGGCGACCGTCACGCTCGACGGCGACCACCCGATCACCGTGCACGACGAGCTCACCGGTGCCACGTACACCTGGGCCCGGCACAACTACGTCCGGCTCGACCCGTCCGCCGGGCCGGCCCACCTCCTCACCGTTCGGAGGCATCCTCAGTGACAGTCAACGAGCCCGTCCCCGACACCTTCGCCGAGACACCGAGCAAGGACCGGGACCCGGACTGGTTCAAACGCGCGGTCTTCTACGAAGTCCTGGTGCGGTCCTTCCAGGACAGCAACGGCGACGGGGTCGGCGACCTCAAGGGGCTGACCGAGAAGCTCGACTACCTCCAGTGGCTGGGGGTGGACTGCCTCTGGCTGCCGCCGTTCTTCGCCTCCCCGCTGCGCGACGGCGGCTACGACGTGGCCGACTACAAGTCGGTGCTGCCGGAGTTCGGCGACCTGGCCGACTTCGTCGAGTTCGTGGACGCCGCGCACCTGCGCGGGATGCGGGTGATCATCGACTTCGTGGTCAACCACACCAGCGACCAGCACCCGTGGTTCCAGGCCTCGCGCAACGACCCGGACGGCCCGTACGGCGACTTCTACATGTGGGCCGACGACGACAAGCAGTACCCGGACGCCCGGATCATCTTCGTCGACACCGAGACCTCCAACTGGACCTACGACCCGGTCCGCAAGCAGTACTTCTGGCACCGGTTCTTCTCCCACCAGCCGGACCTGAACTACGACAACCCGCGGGTCGAGGAGGAGGTGATCGCGGCCCTGCGGTTCTGGCTGGACCTCGGGATCGACGGCTTCCGGCTGGACGCGGTGCCCTACCTCTACGCGCGCGAGGGCACCAACTGCGAGAACCTCCCGGAGACCCACGAGTTCCTGCGCCGGCTGCGCAAGGAGATCGACGCGGACTACCCGGACACCGTGCTGCTGGCCGAGGCCAACCAGTGGCCGGAGGACGTGGTCGACTACTTCGGCGACTTCGCCTCCGGCGGCGACGAGTGCCACATGGCGTTCCACTTCCCGGTGATGCCGCGGATCTTCATGGCGGTCCGCCGGGAGTCCCGCTACCCGGTCTCGGAGATCCTCGCCAAGACCCCGGACATCCCCTCCGGCTGCCAGTGGGGCATCTTCCTGCGCAACCACGACGAGCTGACCCTGGAGATGGTCACCGACGAGGAGCGCGACTACATGTACGCGGAGTACGCGAAGGACCCGCGGATGCGGGCCAACGTGGGCATCCGCCGGCGGTTGGCACCGCTGCTGGAGAACGACCGCAACCAGATCGAACTGTTCACCGCGCTGCTGCTCTCGCTGCCCGGTTCGCCGGTGCTCTACTACGGCGACGAGATCGGCATGGGCGACAACATCTGGCTCGGCGACCGGGACGGCGTGCGGACCCCGATGCAGTGGACGCCGGACCGCAACGCGGGTTTCTCCTCCGCCGACCCGGGCAGGCTCAGTCTGCCGCCCATCATGGACCCGGTGTACGGCTATCAGGTGACCAACGTCGAGGCGCAGCAAAGCAGTTCGAGTTCGCTGCTGCACTGGACGCGTCGCATGATCGAGATCCGCAAGCTCAACCCGGCGTTCGGCCTCGGCAGCTACACCGAGCTGCCCTCCAGCAACCCCGCGGTGCTGGCCTTCGTGCGCGAGTACGAGGGCGACCTGGTCATGTGCGTGAACAACTTCTCGCGGTTCGCGCAGCCGACCGAGCTGGACCTGCGGCGCTACGGGGGGCGCTACCCGGTCGAGCTGATCGGTGGCGTGCGTTTCCCGTCCATCGGCGAGTGGCCGTACCTGCTCACCCTGGCCGGCCACGGTTTCTACTGGTTCCAGCTCCGCAAGCCCGGCGCGAAGTAGCACCGCTCTCGAAGTAACGATCCATCAGGCCCCACAGCACCTACCCTCCGGGGGCGCGAGAGCAGCACCCCGCGCCCCCGGAGTCCTCTGCACCACCGCGTACGGAGAACAGCCCAACGGCCACCCACACTATGGCGTGACACCCGAGCCCCGCTCGCGTGCCGTCGCCGCCGCGCCGCCGAAATCCGGAAGACTGACGGACCCGGCCAGGACCCGTCGGGCAGCCCGCCCGCTTCCGGGGAAAGGGAGTCATGTCCGAAACCTCCCGTTCTCAAGCCCAAGTGCACCGCGACACGCCCGACGGCACCCCCGGTCCCGTCGGTACGCGCGGATCCGGGGCCCGGAGAACTGCTGCGGGGGTCAGCGAGCTGGTCCACGCCGCGCTGCCGCTGATCGCCGACTGGCTCCCCACCCAGCGCTGGTACGCCGGGAAGGGGCGGGCGATCACCGGGCTCACGCCGGTGATCGGCACCCCGCTCCAGGTCGGCGACCCGGCGCTGCTGCACCTGCTGCTGCGGGTCGAGCAGGGCACCGGGCCGGCCGCCCAGGGCGACATCTACCAGCTGCTGCTCGGGATCCGCTCGCACGAGCCGGGCGGGATCCCGCCGGGCGCCGTGCTGGGCCGGCTGGAGGGCACCACGTACGACGGGGCGATGCTCTACGACGCGGTGCACGACCCGGAACTGACGGGGCGACTGCTGGAGCACCTGGCCACCGGCGACCGGTTCGGCCCGCTGTCCTTCCGCCGCACGCCCGGCCCCGGGCTGCCCGGCAACCTGCCCGGCCGGGCGTCCACCGCCGAGCAGTCCAACAGCTCGGTGATCTACGGCACCGCCTTCATCCTCAAGCTGTTCCGCCGGATCAGCCCCGGCACCAACCCGGACCTCGAACTCTCGCTCGCCCTCTCGCGGGCCGGCTCCACCCGCATCCCGCGGGTGGCCGCGTGGTTCGAGAGCCGGCTGGAGCGATCGGAACCGGCCACTCTCGGCCTGCTCCAGCGCTACCTCTCCGACGCCGAGGACGGCTGGGAGCTCGCCCTGGACCAGGTCGCCCGGCTCAAGGGCGACCCCTCCCCCGGCAACTTCGCCATCGAGGCGCACCGGCTCGGCCGGGCCACCGCCGAGGTGCACCGGGTGCTGGCCAGGTCGATGCCGACCGACCGGCTCGACCGGGAGCGGATCTCCCGGCTGGCCGGCGCGATGGCCGACCGGCTGGACAGCGCGGTGGCGGCCGTCCCCGGGCTGCTGCGCTACCGCTCGGCGCTGCGGGCCGCGTTCCACCAGCTCACCGCCGACCACCTGGACGGCCTGCTGGTCCAGCGGATCCACGGCGACCTGCACCTCGGGCAGGCCATGCGGACCCCGCACGGCTGGGTGCTGCTGGACTTCGAGGGCGAGCCCGCCAAGCCGCTGGCCGAGCGCAGGCTGCCGCAGCCCGCGCTGCGGGACGTGGCCGCGATGCTCCGCTCCTTCGACTACGCGGCCGCCCACCTGTTGGCCGGCGCCCCCACCACCGACCCGGAGCTGGCCCACCTGGCCGCGGCCTGGGCGGCCCGCAACCGGGCCGCGTACTGCGCCGGGTACACGGCGGGCGGCGGCACCGACCCCGCGGCCGCACCGGAGCTGATGCGCGCCCTGGAGATCGACAAGGCGGTCTACGAGGTGGTGTACGAGGCCCGCCACCGGCCCAGCTGGCTCCCCATCCCGCTGGCCGCCATCAACCGTCTGGCGCTCACCGTCTGACCCCCGCACAACCACCGCCGCAGGAGGATCCCGTCGTGACACCGCTCGGTCCGAAGCCCGACCGCACCAACCCCGCCGTGCCCGCCACCTTCCTGCCCGAGCGGGGCACCCCAGCCCGGGCGGGCCGGTCGCGGGCGGCCGGGGCGGCCCGGCGGACCGAGCCGTCCGACGGCCGGCCCGCGGCCCAGAACGGACCGGCGCCGACCGGCCGCCAGGCGCCGCCGTCGGCGCCCCGGCCGCCGGCCCGGCGCCCCGCCGGGCCGGCCCCGCAGCCGGCGGCGCAGGCCCGCCCGGACGCGGTGCTCCGGCTGCCGGAGGCACCGTTGCCGCCGGCCGAGGTCGACCGGCTGGTGTCCGGCGGCCACCACGACCCGCACGCCCTGCTCGGCGCGCACCCCACCCAGGGCGGCACCGCGATCCGGGTGCTGCGGCCGTTCGCCGAGCGGGTGGTGGTGGAGACCGAGCACGGCCCGGCCGAGCTGACCCACCAGCGCTCCGGCCTGTTCACCGGGCTGCTGGCGGGCGAGGAGTTCCCGACGTACCGGCTCCTGGTCTCCTACCCGGGCACCGGGCTGCTGCCGCAGGAGGACGGCTACCGGATCGCCCCCACCCTGGGCGAGCTGGACCTGCACCTGATCGCCGAGGGCCGGCACGAGCAGCTCTGGCGGGCGCTGGGCTCGCACGTGCGCGAGGTCGAGGGCGTGCACGGCACCGCGTTCGCGGTCTGGGCGCCGAACGCGGTCGGGGTGCGGCTGATCGGCGACTTCAACCACTGGGACGGCACCGGCCACCCGATGCGCTCGCTCGGCTCCTCGGGCATCTGGGAGCTGTTCGTGCCGGGCCTCGCCGAGGGCGCCACGTACAAGTACCAGATCCGCACCAAGCAGGGCTGGGTGCTGGAGAAGGCCGACCCGCTGGCCCGGGCCGCGCAGTGCCCGCCGGACACCGCCTCGGTGGTGCACACCTCGACCTACGCGTGGGGCGACGCCGAATGGCTGGCCCGGCGGGCCGCGGCGGTGCACCACCGGGCGCCGATGTCGGTGTACGAGCTGCACCTCGCCTCCTGGCGGCCGGACCTCACCAGCTACCGCGAGATCGCCGCCGAGCTGCCCGGCTACCTGGAGCGACTCGGCTTCACCCACGTCGAGTTCATGCCGGTGATGGAGCACCCGTTCGGCGGCTCCTGGGGCTACCAGGTGTCCGGCTTCTACGCGCCGACCGCCCGGCTCGGCGGCCCGGACGACTTCAAGTACCTGATCGACACGCTGCACCGGCACGGCATCGGCGTGATCGTCGACTGGGTGCCGGCGCACTTCCCCAAGGACGACTTCGCGCTCGCCCGGTTCGACGGCGAGCCGCTCTACGAGCCCGCCGACCCGCTGCGCGCCGAGCACCCGGACTGGGGCACGCTGGAGTTCGACTACGGCCGCACCGAGGTGCGCAACTTCCTGGTGGCCAACGCGGTCTACTGGTGCGAGGAGTTCCACATCGACGGCCTGCGGGTGGACGCCGTCGCCTCGATGCTCTACCTGGACTACTCCCGCGAGGGCGGCGGCTGGACGCCCAACCAGTACGGCGGCCGGGAGAACCTGGACGCGGCCGCCTTCCTTCAGGAGATGAACGCGACGGTCTACCGGCGCTGCCCCGGCGTGGTCACCATCGCCGAGGAGTCCACCGCCTGGGACGGCGTCACCCGCCCCACCGACAGCGGCGGCCTGGGCTTCGGGCTGAAGTGGAACATGGGCTGGATGCACGACTCGCTGGTCTACATGTCCAAGGAGCCGGTGCACCGCAAGTACCACCACAACGAGATCACCTTCTCGATGGTGTACGCCTACTCCGAGAACTACATCCTGCCGATCTCGCACGACGAGGTGGTGCACGGCAAGCAGTCGTTGGTCGCCAAGATGCCCGGCGACTGGTGGCAGCAGCGGGCCAACCACCGGGCCTACCTCGGCTTCATGTGGGCCCACCCGGGCAAGCAACTCCTCTTCATGGGACAGGAGTTCGCCCAGGGCGCGGAGTGGGACCACGAGCACGGCCCGCAGTGGTGGGTGCTCGCCGACTCCTGGCCGGCCGCCGCCGAGCACCGCGGTGTCCAGCAGCTGGTCGGCGAGCTCAACCGGGTCTACCGGGACAGCCCCGCGCTGTGGGAGCAGGACAACACCCCCGACGGCTTCCGCTGGCTGGACGGCGGGGCCGCCGAGGACAACCTGCTCTCCTTCGTCCGGTACGCCGCCGACGGCTCCCCGCTGGTCGCGGTCTGCAACTTCGCACCGGTGGTCCGCCGCGACCACCGGATCGGGCTGCCCCGGCTGGAGGGGCGCGAGCAGCTCTGGGAGGAGGTCCTCAACACGGACGCCGCGCGGTTCGGCGGCAGCGGCGTGGCCAACTCCCACCCGATCAAGGCCGAGGCCCTCGCCTGGAACGACCAGCCGCGCAGCGCCGAACTGATCGTCCCCCCGCTCGCCACCGTCTGGCTCCGCCCGGCCTGACCACCCGGCCCGACCGCCCGCCGCGCCGGGCCCGCCACCGTGCGGGCCCGGCGCGGCCGTGCCGGCCACCGTCCGTCCGCTTCGGCGCCACCCGGCCGCGACCGCCCGTACGGGCCGCGAAATGTATGGTCGACGTGACGGATGGCCCAGGGCGACGGGACGGAGACAGCCGGGTGGCGCGCAGCGTGTACGTGACCGGGATCGACCGGGGGGACGGCCGGCAGGCCGTCGAGCTGGGGGTCATGGAACTGCTCACCCGCCAGGTGGACCGGGTCGGGGTGTTCCGGCCGCTGGTGCACGCGCCGGCGCCCGGGGAGAGCGCCTCGGACCACGTGGTCGAGCTGCTGCGGGCCAGGTACCGGCTGGACCTCCCGGCGGCGGAGCTGTACGGGATGACCTACGAGGAGGCCGCCGTCCTGCAGGCGGCGCAGGGGCAGGACGAGCTGGTCTCGGCGCTGGTCGACCGGTTCCGCGCGCTGGAGCGGCACTGCCAGGCGGTGCTGGTGCTCGGCACCGACTTCGCGGGCACCAACATCCCGGACGAGCTGGCGTTCAACGCGCGGCTGGCGAACGAGTTCGGCGCCTGGGTGCTCCCGGTGGTCGGCGGGCAGGGCGAGGACCCGAGGACCGTGATCGCCGAGGTCCGCAACGCCCACCGGGCCTACGCCGACCTCGGCTGCTCCACCCTGGCGATGATCGCCAACCGGGTGGTGCCGGCCGCCAAGGACGAGGTCCGACAGACCCTGGCGCAGAAGCTGCCGGTCCCGGCGTACGTGATCCCGGAGGAGCTGGCGCTGGCCGCGCCGACCGTGGCGCAGCTGGTCGAGGCGACCGGCGCGGAGGTGCTGCTCGGGGACGCAGCCGGCCTCGCCCGGGACGTGCGCTCGTTCGTCTTCGGCGGCGCGATGCTGCCGACCTTCCTGACCGCGCTGACCGAGGGCGCCCTGGTGGTCACCCCCGGGGACCGCGCCGACCTGCTGATCGGCTCGCTGGCCGCGCACGCCGCCGGCGCACCGCCGATCGCCGGCGTGCTGCTCACCCTCGGCCAGCACCCCGGGCCGGACGTGATGGCGCTGGCCGCCCGGCTCGCGCCCGGCACCCCGGTCGCGGTCGTCCCGGAGGGCAGCTGGCTCACCGCGGCGGCGCTGACCCACCTGGAGGGCCGGATCGGCCCGGACAGCCCGCGGAAGTCCGAGATCGCCCTCGGCCTGTTCGAACTCCACGTGGACACCGCCGAGTTGACCGAGCGGATCGAGCTGAGCCGGTCCGAGCGGGTGACCCCGATGATGTTCGAGCACGCGCTGCTGGAGCGGGCCCGGGCCGCCCGCCGGCACATCGTGCTGCCGGAAGGCACCGAGGACCGGGTGCTGCGGGCGGCCGAGGTGCTGCTGCGCCGCAACATCTGCGACCTCACCCTGCTCGGCGAGCCGGACGCGGTGCACCGCCGGGCCGCCGCCCTCGGCATCGCGCTGCCGGCGCCGGACGAGAGCGCCGACCGCGCCCGGGTGCGGGTCGTCGACCCGGCCACCAGCCCGCTGCGCCGGCGGTTCGCCGAGCTGTACGCGCAGCTGCGCGCGCACAAGGGCATGACCGTGGAGCTGGCGCTGGACGTGGTCACCGACGTCTCCTACTTCGGCACCCTGATGGTGCAGGAGGGGATCGCCGACGGCATGGTCTCCGGCGCGGTGCACTCGACCGCGGCGACCATCCGGCCGGCCTTCGAGGTGATCAAGACCGCGCCGGGCGCCGCGATCGTCTCCTCGGTGTTCTTCATGTGCCTGGCCGACCGGGTGCTGGTGTACGGCGACTGCGCGGTCAACCCGGACCCGGACGCCCGGCAGCTGGCCGACATCGCCGTGCAGGCCGCCGAGACCGCGGCCCAGTTCGGGGTGGAGCCGCGGGTGGCGATGCTCTCGTACTCGACCGGCACCTCGGGCTCGGGGGTGGACGTGGACAAGGTCCGCCAGGCGACCGAGCTGGTCCGGGCGCTGCGGCCGGAGCTGCCGGTGGAGGGCCCGATCCAGTACGACGCGGCGGTCGACCCGCACGTGGCGCGGACCAAGCTGCCCGGTTCGCCGGTGGCCGGCCGGGCCACCGTGCTGATCTTCCCGGACCTGAACACCGGCAACAACACCTACAAGGCGGTGCAGCGCTCGGCCGGTGCGGTCGCGGTCGGCCCGGTGCTCCAGGGGCTGCGCAAGCCGGTCAACGACCTGTCCCGGGGCGCGCTGGTGGAGGACATCGTGAACACCGTGGCCATCACCGCCATCCAGGCCAGGACCGCCACCGAAGGAGCTGCGCAGTGACCACCGGCACCCGGATCCTCGTCCTGAACGCGGGCTCGTCCTCGCTCAAGTACCAGCTGATCGACATGCTGGACGGCAGCCGGGCGGCGGCCGGTCTGGTGGAGCGGATCGGCGAGCCGGCCGGCCGGCTGGCGCACACCCCGCGCAGCGGGGCCGGGCGCGAGCAGCTGCGGTTCTTCCCCGACCACGGCGCGGCGCTGACCGCGGTCGCCGCGGAGCTGTCCGCCGACGGGCTCGGCCTGGACTCCCCCGAGCTGGCCGCGATCGGCCACCGGGTGGTGCACGGCGGACGCCGGTTCACCGAGCCGACCGTGGTGACCGACGAGGTGCTGGCCGAGATCCGCCGGCTGATCCCGGTCGCCCCGCTGCACAACCCTGCCAACATCACCGGCATCGAGGTGGCCCGCGGCCTGCGCCCGGACCTGCCGCAGGTGGCGGTCTTCGACACCGCCTTCCACGCGACGCTGCCGGAGTACGCGGCCCGGTACGCGATCGACCGGGAGGTGGCGGACGAGCACCGGGTGCGCCGCTACGGCTTCCACGGCACCTCGCACCGGTACGTCTCGCGGGCCACCGCGCAGCTGCTCGGCAAGGACCCGGCCGAGGTCAACGTGATCGTGCTGCACCTGGGCAACGGCGCCTCCGCCTCGGCGGTGGCCGGCGGGGTCTGCGTGGAGACCTCGATGGGCCTCACCCCCCTGGAGGGGCTGGTGATGGGCACCCGATCGGGCGACGTCGACGCGGGGGTGGTGTTCCACCTGCACCGGGTCGGCGGGCTCGGCATCGACGAGATCGACGCGCTGCTGAACCGGCGCAGCGGCCTGCTCGGGCTGTGCGGGGACAACGACATGCGCGAGGTGGTCCGGCGCTCCCAGGAGGGGGACGCGCCGGCCCGGCTGGCCTTCGACGCGTACGTGCACCGGCTGCGCAAGTACCTCGGCGCCTACTGCGCGGTGCTCGGGCGGGTGGACGCGGTGGCCTTCACGGCGGGGGTCGGCGAGAACTCCGCCCCGGTGCGGGAGGCGGCCTGCGCGGGGCTGGACACGCTGGGGATCGCGGTGGACGCCGAGCTGAACTCGGTGCGTTCCTCGCGGGCCCGGATCATCTCGCCGGAGTACGCACGGGTGGCCGTCGCCGTCGTGCCGACCGACGAGGAGCTGGAGATCGCGCAGCAGGCCTTCGCCCTGGTGCACACTGCTGTGGAGTGACCTGACTACCAGTCAGTATCCCAACCCTCGGGATGGTTCGTTGGCGATCCCTCAGGTTTCGAGCGGAATGCACCGATAACACGAACGGATAGACTGACCGATATGCGCCGAGCGAAAATTGTCTGCACCCTGGGTCCTGCCACGGACTCCTACGAACAGCTGAAGGCCATCGTCGAGGCGGGGATGAACGTCGCCCGACTGAACATGAGCCACGGCACCCACCCCGAGCACGAGGAGCGGTACCGCAAGGTCCGCCAGGTGTCCGAGGACACCGGCCGCACCATCGGTGTGCTGGCCGACCTCCAGGGCCCGAAGATCCGCCTGGCGACCTTCGCCAACGGCCCGGTCACCGTCGACAACGGCGACACCTTCACCATCACCACCGAGGATGTGCCCGGGGACCAGCACATCTGCGGCACCACCTACAAGGGCCTGCCCGGCGACGTGAAGCCCGGCGACCCGATCCTGATCAACGATGGCGTCATCGCCCTGGAGGTCGTCAGCGTCGACGGCCCGCGGGTGAAGACCGTGGTGGTCGAGGGCGGCGTGCTCTCGAACAACAAGGGCATCAACCTGCCCGGCGCGGCCGTGAACGTGCCGGCGCTCTCCGAGAAGGACAAGGACGACCTCCGGTTCGCCCTGCGCCTGGGCGTGGACATGGTCGCGCTCTCCTTCGTCCGCAACGCCGGCGACGTCGACGACGTGCACAAGGTGATGGACGAGGTCGGCATCCGCGTCCCGGTCATCGCCAAGATCGAGAAGCCGCAGGCCGTCGAGGCGATGGAGGAGATCGTCCTCGCCTTCGACGCCGTCATGGTGGCCCGTGGCGACCTCGCGGTGGAGTACCCGCTGGAGCGGGTGCCGCTGGTGCAGAAGGAGCTCATCACGCTCTGCCGCCGCAACGCCAAGCCGGTCATCGTCGCCACCCAGATGATGGAGTCGATGATCCACGCCTCGCGCCCGACCCGCGCCGAGGTCTCGGACGTCGCCAACGCCATCCTGGACGGCGCGGACGCGGTCATGCTGTCCGCCGAGTCGAGCGTCGGCAAGTTCCCGGTCGAGACGGTCAAGACCATGAGCCGGATCGCCGAGACCGCCGAGCAGCAGCTGGTCTCCCAGGGCCTGCAGCCGCTCAACCCGGGCCGCAAGCCGCGCACCCAGTCCGGCTCGGTCGCCCGCGCCGCCTGCGAGCTGGGCGACTTCCTGAACGGCAAGGCGCTGATCGCCTTCACCAAGTCCGGCGACACCGCCCGCCGGCTGTCCCGCTACCGCTCGCCGATCCCGGTGATCGCCTTCACCCCGGACGCCGCCACCCGCAACCAGCTGTCGCTCAGCTGGGGCGTCGAGGCGTACGTCACGGAGCAGGTCGAGACCACGGACGAGATGGTCGAGCAGGTCGACCGCGAGCTGCTGCGCCTGGACCGGCTGGCCGAGGGTGACACCGTGATCGTCACCGCCGGCTCGCCCCCCGGCATCCCCGGCACCACCAACATGGTGCAGGTCCACCACCTGGGCACCCGCGTCAAGAACTGACGTCCGGCGACCAGCGCGCGCCCGCGGGGCGGCCCTCCCACGACCGGGAGGGCCGCCCCGCGGTCGTTGCGCCGGCGACCGCGGCGACCGGCACGCCGTCGTGATCCCGCCCGGGAACGGCGCCGGCCCGGCCGCGCGGGGCGGTCGGGCCGGGGACGGCGTGCGGTCGACGGAGCGTCAGTTCTCGTACGGCGTCTCGTCGTTGTAGAGCTTCATGCCGGGGATCTTCAGCGTGCCGCCGAACTGGCCGGCCTGCACGGCGGTGGCGTTGTCGAGGGTGAGGTCCAGCGGGATCGGGATGCCGCTGAGCAGGTCCCAGAGCCACTTCGGCAGGGTGTCGGGGGTGAGGGTGATCTCCCCCAGGTCGATCGGGATCGGCAGGCCGTAGATCTCCGACAGGTGACCGGAGAGCCGCTCCACGTACATCGTGATCGGCCCGTTGCGCATGGTCGAGGTGGAGTTCGGCGCGCTCTTCACGTGGAAGGTCAGACCGGGGATCTGGATGGTCGACATGTCGAGATTGCCGATGTCGACGCTGGCGGTGGTGAACTTCAGCACCCGCTTGCTGCCGGTCGGGGTCTTCACGTCGTAGACGCCGTTGAAGACCGAGCCGTGCAGGGCCAGCCGGGAGGACTTCAGGGTCCAGTTCTGCTCCGGCACCACGTGGCCGGCGGTGGCCGCCCGGGCGGACAGGCCGCTGGTGTCCACCGCGCAGTTGGGGTTGGCCGAGGCGGCGGCGGAGGGCGGCACGGTCGGCGCCGCCGAGGTCTTCGGCTTGCTCGCCGGTGCCTTGGCGGCCGTGGAGCCGGAGGCCTTCGCGGTGGCCGACGGAGCGGCGGGCGCGGCGGCGGCCGGGGCCGCGGGCGCGGCCGCGGCGGGGGCCGACGCGGGCGGCGAGGCCGGGGTGGACGCCGACGATCCGGGCGCGGTCGGGACGGGGGACGGCGTGGCGCTCTTGCCGCCGCCCGGGTGGAATATGCCGTCCACGATGTCGTCGATCAGACCGGCCTGCTGGACGCCGGAGGTCCGCACCGCCTGCCCGGTGCTCGTGGTGAACGCGGCCGGGCCGGCCTGGGCCGAGCCCGTCTGCGCGGGGGCGTCCTGGGGCTTCGCGCTGGCCGTACCGGGCGCGGTGCTCGGCCCGGCCTGCGTGGCCGCACCGCTCCCGGACGAGGCCGAGCCGGTGCCGCCGGACTCCGGGGCGACCTTGATCTCGCTCTGCGGGACCGGCGTCTCCTCGATCACCGTGTCCGGGGCGCTCGCACAGGCCGTCTTGGAGTCGGCCATCGCCAGTGTCGGTGCGTAGGCCGCTCCGACCAGCAGGGCGGTCGGCACCGCGGCGATCGCCAGTGCCCGGCCGCGCAGGCGGCTGCGGACCCCGGCCCGGGGTGCGGCGTGGCGCGGGCCCGCCGCGGTGGGCCCGTCGTGCTCGGTCATCGCTGCTCCTCCGGGTGGGCGGGCTGCGGGGCGGCGGCGCCGTACTCGATCGGCTGTGCCTGCTGCGGCAGGTGCGGTTCCTCCGCCCGGGCCTCGGGCGTGGCGTCCTCGGCCCCGGCTCCGGCCTCCTCGGCCGGCAGCGTCCTCAGCGGGGCCCAGGAGCAGAGCAGACCGCCGGCGACCAGACCGGTCACCGCGCCGAGCAGGAAGCCGCCCAGGTTGGCGACCGGGATCGAGATGAGCGAGAGGATCGTGGTGGCGACACCGCAGAAGATCCGGACGATCGGCTGGAACCAGGCGGTCAGCCCGAGGGCGATCATCAGCAGACCGATGATCAGCGCGCCGGCTCCGGCCGTGGTGGACATCGCCAGCGTCAGGCCGCCGAGCGTCAGGTGCGCGTAGGGGAAGTACAGGATCGGAACGCCGGCGATCATGGCCAGCAGGCCGCCCCAGAACGGCCGGGTTCGACGCCAGGTACGGAATCCCGGCCGGATCCGGCCGAAGCCGCTGCCGGCCTCGGACCGCGGGTGGGCAGTTGCGCTGGACACGATACGACTCCTCGATGGTGCAAACGAGGGGGAAAACTGGAATGTGCAGCCGGGAGGGGTGCCTAGGCACCGCCCCCGGCTGCGCGAAGCTCACGGCGGGGCCGCGCCGTGCGGCGCGGCCTCAGCGGAGCGTCAGTAGCACTCGTTGCCCGGGCCGTCGCCGTTCTTCAGCGACAGCTTCAGGCCGTTGAGCTTGAAGGTGCCGGCCGAGGTGGCCCAGGCACGCTGCTGCACGTTGGACAGGGTCGCCTCGGGGGCGGCCTGGGCGAAGCCCTGCTTGCCGGTGGGCAGGCCCTGCGAGTGCAGCTTCTCGTGGGTCTTCCAACCCTTGAGCGCGTCCGAGTTCAGCGTGGAGGCGTCCTGGCCGATGTTGATGCCGCGGAACTCCGCGTCGGCGTCCAGCTGGTCGAGGTCGATCAGCAGGTTCTGGGCCTCGACCGGCTTGTTCGGGTCGCCGCCCGCGTTCAGCTGGAGGGTGACCTTGCCCAGGCCCAGCGCCGACAGGTCGGTCACCACGGACTGGCACAGGTTGTTGATGGTGGCGGTGTCGAAGGCCGAGACCGCGACCGGGTGGAAGGTGCCGTTGGCCTCCACGTCGACCGAGCCGAACTGCGCGAAGTTGGTGCCGTGCAGCTTGCTGGTGCTGACCTTGAACGACTGACCGGAGACGCTGAACGAGGCGGCCAGGGCGCTGTTGGCCAGGCTGACACCGATGGCGGCGGTCGCGGCGATGCTGGGGACCATCACGACGGCGAAACGACGCCAGCGCGTCTTGCCGAAAGTCTGGGACATGCAGTCCTCCTTCTAGGACGTACATCTCCGGCCGGGTTCCGGTGCGACCCGCACAGGCCCGGCCCGGGATGGCAGAGAGCTACGTCCTCGGTAACGGAGAGCGCCCGACCGGCGTAGGGACGACGGTCACGGCGATCACCCCCGAGCGACAACCGACGGCCGCACGGGGTGCGCGACCGACATGAGGCCAGGAGCCGCGGCGTGGGATCTGCGACTACCCCCCTGTCCTCCAGACACCGACCCCTGGGGGGCCGGCGGCTGCCCGGTGGGGATCCCTCGACCGAGGGACCGGGCGTCGCCGATCGTGCTTGAATCCCGGGCGAAGCACAAGAGGTCCGTTACTGACGGGTAATCCAACAGCAGATGAAGCTGATCATGGAATCCGGGCCTCCGCTACGGAGAGTGACATTCTGGAGATTTCGTGCTGCTGCAATGCACCGGAAACAGGAACGAAACACCCCTCCCCGATCACCTGTGGTGACCGGGGAGGGGTATTGTCAAGATTTGATAAAGCTCTAGGGTTTCGGTGGGATTGTCGCCAAATCAACCACGACACCGCAGGTCATCCGCCGTGCCATCGGAGCAGCCGTCAGAACAGCACCCGGGCCAGCGCGGCCCGCGAGGCGATCACCCGCGGGTCGTCCGCGCCGATCACCTCGAACAGCTCCAGCAGCCGCACCCGCACGGTGTCCCGGTCCTCGCCGAAGGTCTTCGCCACGGTGGCCACCAGCCGGCCGAAGGCGTCCTCGACATGACCGCCCACCAGGTCCAGGTCGGCCGCGCGCAGCTGCGCCTGGACGTCCTTCGGGTCGGCCGCCGCCTCCGCGCGGACCGCCTGCGGGTCCAGGCTCTCCACCCGGCGCAACAGCTGCGCCTGGGCCAGGCCCAGCTTGGCCTCGATGTGGCCGGGCCGGTCGGCCAGCACGTTCTGGTACGCCTGGACGGCGCCGCCGAGGTCGCCCCGGTCCAGCGCGTCGTGCGCGGCCTCCAGCGCCGGGTCGGCGGCCACCCGCGGGGCCGTCGCGGCACGCTCGTCGCCCTCGGCCGCCGGGTCGACCGGCACGCCGGTGATGCCGAACCGCTGCTCGGCCACCGCGATCAGCTGGTCGATGATCTTGCGGACGTTGGCCTCGTTCTCGGCGCCCTGGAAGAGCGGGACGAGCTGGCCGGCCACCACCGCCATCACGGCGGGGATGCCCTGGATGCCGAACTGCTGGGCGATCAGCTGGTTGGCGTCCACGTCGATCTTGGCGAGCACGATCCGGCCGGCGTACTCCTCGGCCAGCCGCTCCAGGATGGGGCTCAGCTGCTTGCACGGGCCGCACCACTCGGCCCAGAAGTCGACCACGACGGGCACCTCGGCCGACCGCTGGACGACCTCCGCCTCGAAGGTCTCCTCGGTGACGTCGAGGACCAAGGGGTACGCCGGTGCGGCGGCCGGGGCGCCACCGGCCTCGGCCTGCCTGGCCCGCTCGGCCCGGGCCTGCTCGGCCTTCTGGGCAGCTTCACCGGCGGCCTTGACGGCGGCGAGGTCGACCGCGCCGCGCAGGGCGGAGTTGTTGAGACGCGAATTCCGTGACTGCATGGCACCATCCTCCCCCGTCGACACGGATGGCGGGCGCCAACCGCTCGGAAACACCCCGCCGAGCCGCCGCGCCCGCACGTCCGCCGGCCGGCGGACGTCCGATTCCCCTGCTGTTCCTGCCCCCTGGTAGCCCTGCACCCCGGTGCGGATCCCCACCCGCACCCGCGCCCGCCCGATCCCTTGGGTCGAGGCGCTCCGGTTGTCGCTCTTTCGCTACGAGTCGTAGCGTATCTGCACCCCGGGCGGGTCCCGCAAGCCCCCGACGGCCTTCCCGGACGTGAGCTGCCCCACTTTCCCGACCCACCCCGCTGCGGGCCGGGCAGGACGGTCGCTACGGTGGCACTGCCCGACAAGTTACTTATCGGTAGAACAGCACCGAACGTCGTATCGGAAGACCGCAAGGAGGCTCGGTGGCCCCCACCACCCGGCAGCCCGCAGCAGCGGACCAGGCCACGGACCAGCCGCCGTTCGGCGTGCCCGGCCGCGGCAAGGGCCGTCCACGCAGCGCCAGTGCCGACCGCGCCATCCTGGACGCCACCAGGGCCGCCCTCGCCGAGATCGGCTGGGGCGGGCTGACCATGGGACACGTCGCCACCAGGGCGGGCGTCGCCAAGACCACCCTCTACCGGCGCTGGCCGTCCAAGAACGAGCTGGTGGTGGACGCCGTGGCCAGCCTGTTCGACGACCTAGAGATGGCCGACCTGGGCAGCCTGCAGGCGGACATCGAGGCGGTGGTGGCGCAGTTCGCCGACCTGCTGGCCCGGCCGGAGACCCAGGCCGCGCTGCTCGCCCTGTTCGCCGAGGGCAGCCGTGACCCGCTGCTGCGCCGGCGGATCCGCGAGCGCATCGTCGACCCGCAGAAGCAGCTGGTGCGCCTCGGCCGCACCAACGCGCAGGCCCGCGGCGAGCTCGGCCCGGACCGGGACGAGGACGCCGCCTGCGAGGAGATCGACATCATCTTCGACACCATCGCCGGCACCGTGGAGCACCGGATGCTGGTCAGCGGCGAACCGATCACCGCGGACTGGATCCACCGCTTCACCACGCTGCTGCTGAGCCCGCTGCCGGGGCTGTCGGCCGCGCTCGGCGGGCCGGGCGCGGCGCCCGGCGACGCCGCGCGGGGCGACTGAACGCGGGGCGCTGCGGGGCGGCCCTGCTCCGCGCGGGCAGCCCGGAAGGGGCGCCGGGTGGACCCGGCGCCCCCACCCGCGCAGGCGGGTCAGAACGAGGCGTTCTCCCGGTAGACGCCCCACTCGTCGCGCAGCGCGTGGCAGATCTCGCCCAGGGTGGCCTCGGCCCGCACCGCCCGGAGCATCGGCGGGATCATGTTCGCCCCGGAGCGGGCGGCGGCGAGCATCTCGGCCAGCCCGTCGCGCACCGCGGCCTCGTCGCGGGCGGCCTTGCGGGCGCCGAGCACCCGGACCTGCTCGCGCTCGACCTCGTGGCTGACCCGCAGGATCTCCAACTCCTTGGTGACGCTGCCCGGGTGGCAGTTGACGCCGACCACCCGCTTCTCGCCCTTCTCCAGCGAGCGCTGGTACTGGAAGGCCGCCTCGGCGATCTCCCCGGTGAACCAGCCCTCCTCGATGCCGCGCAGGATGCCGGAGGTGATCGGCCCGATCGGGTGGTCGGCCCGGCCCTTGTCGAGGATCCGCTGGAAGATCTCCTCGGCCTGCGCCTCGATCCGGTCGGTGAGCGCCTCCACGTACCAGGAACCGCCCAGCGGGTCGGCGACGTTGGTGACGCCGGTCTCCTCCATCAGCACCTGCTGGGTGCGCAGGGCGATCTCGGCGGCCTGCTCCGAGGGGAGCGCCAGGGTCTCGTCCAGCGCGTTGGTGTGCAGCGAGTTGGTGCCGCCGAGCACCGCGGACAGCGCCTCGACGGCGGTGCGCACCACGTTGTTGTACGGCTGCTGCGCGGTCAGCGACACCCCGGCCGTCTGGGTGTGGAAGCGCAGCCACTGCGCCTTGTCGGTCTTGGCGCCGAAGTGGTCGCGCATCCAGCGGGCCCAGATCCGCCGGGCCGCCCGGAACTTGGCGATCTCCTCGAAGAAGTCCAGGTGGGCGTCGAAGAAGAAGGACAGCCCGGACGCGAAGTCGTCCACGTCCATGCCGCGGGAGAGCCCGAGCTCGACGTAGCCGAAGCCGTCCGCCAGGGTGTACGCCAGCTCCTGCGCGGCCGTCGCACCGGCCTCCCGGATGTGGTAGCCGGAGACCGAGAGCGGCTTGTACGCCGGGATGTTGGCCTGGCAGTACTCCATCAGGTCGCCGATCAGCCGCAGGTGCGGCTCGGGGGCGAACAGCCACTCCTTCTGGGCGATGTACTCCTTGAAGATGTCGGTCTGCAGGGTGCCGTTGAGCACCGCCGGATCGGCGCCCTGGCGCTCGGCCGCGACCAGGTACATGCAGAACACCGGCACCGCCGGCCCGCTGATGGTCATCGAGGTGGTGACCTCGCCCAGCGGGATGCCGCGGAACAGGATGTCCATGTCGGCGGCCGAGTCGATGGCCACGCCGCAGTGGCCGACCTCGCCGAGCGAGCGGCCGTCGTCGGAGTCGTAGCCCATCAGGGTGGGCATGTCGAAGGCGACCGAGAGGCCGCCGCCGCCGGCCTGCAGGATCATCCGGTAGCGCTCGTTGGTCTGCTCGGCGTTGCCGAAGCCCGCGAACTGGCGGATGGTCCAGGTCCGGCCGCGGTAGCCGGTCGGGTGCAGCCCGCGGGTGTACGGGTACTCACCGGGCCAGCCGATCCGCTCGAAGCCCTCGTACGGCAGGCCGGCGGGCGGGCCGTAGACCGGCTCGACCTCGTCGCCGCTCAGGGTGGTGAAGTCCGCGTCGCGCTTGCGGGCCTTGTCGTACCGCTGCTGCCAGCGCTGGCGGCCGGCCTCGATCTCGTCGGCGTCCATCGACTCCGAACTCCACTCCGTGCGGCCGTCCGGTCGGGACGGCACAGCTGCTAGGACGTCCTACCAATTTACTCGGACGTCCTAGTATCTGTCGATGGCTCGCCGGGGGCACCCAGGCCGGGCCGAGGAAGGCCGGGGCGCACGGGGAGGTTCCGGGCGCACGGGAGGGCGCACCGGGGGGCGTACGCAGCGCGGGCCGGGCGGGCGGGGCACTGGAAGGCGGGCGGGAACGAGAAGGCGCCCCCTCCCGGCCGGGAGGGGGCGCCTGGCAGAAGCCGAGCGGGGTGCGGGTCAGGCGCTGACCGGCTGCGCGTCCTGGATCAGCGGGGCCACCTCGCGGGAGACCTTGCGCTCGACGAAGAACACGGCGGTGGGGATGGTGCCGGCCAGCAGCACCCAGGCGAGCTTGCCGATCGGCCACTTGGCCTTGGTGCCCAGGTCGAAGGCGAGCACCAGGTAGACCACGTACAGCCAGCCGTGCGCGATGCCGACGGCGGTGGTGAAGCCGGCGGCGCCGGAGACGTCCAGCGCGTACTTGGCGATCACCCCGAGGGTGAGCAGGATCAGGAGGACACCGGTCACGTACGCCAGCGCCCGGTAGCGGGTCAGCACACTCTGCTTCATGGCATCGAGGGTAACCGGCCGAACGGGTCGCTCCCGCCGCACCCCGGGCCGGTCGCCGCCGCCCGCCCGGGCGCCGCCGCCGGACTACTCGCCCGCGCTGTCGCTGAAGTCGCCGGCGGTGACCCGCAGCGGGCGCAGCAGGTCGAAGACCTGCCGGCACTGCTCCTCGTCGTAGCCGTCCAGCCCGAAGTCGACGGCCATCAGCTCGCGGGTGGCCTCCTCCACCACCTCCCGGCCGCGGGTGGTGATCGAGGCGAGCACGCCGCGGCCGTCCAGCGGGTTGGGGCGGCGGGCGACCAGGCCGGCCCGCTCCAGCCGGTCGACGGTGTTGGTGACGCTGGTCGGGTGGACCATCAGCCGTTCGCCGATCTTGGAGAGCGACAGCTCGCCGGTCCGGCTGAAGGTGAGCAGCACCAGTGCCTCGTAGCGGGCGAAGGTCAGCCCGTAGGGCTTGACCACCGCGTCCACCCGGGAGAGCAGGATCTGGTGGGCGCGCATCACCGAGGTGATCGCCGGCATGGCGGGGACGCTTCCCCACCGGCGCTTCCAGAGCTCGTCGGCGCGGGCGATCGGGTCGAAGTCGAGTGCGAGGGGCTTGGCCACCACTCCACCGTACCGGCGGGCCCGCGGGCGGGTAGCAGGTGTCCACGATGCTGGACAAGGCCGCCTGCTGGCGGGATCACGCCAGCGGAATCGGGTTCGCAACAGGCCGGTCAATGCTGTGTATATTCCGGCAATATTCAGTTGAATCAACCGAGTTGTCGGAATTCAGCCGGGGTTCGACCCCTGTTCGAACGGAAACCCCCGGCCCGCCAAGTCATTTGGGCGATTTACCGGATTCATCCCGCCGCCGTCGCGGCATCACGACCCCGCACTGAGCTGGCGAGACATGGCCAACTCTTGCTGTAGACCTGTCATTTGATCAGCTTGATTGTCATGCTTCTGGCCAGCCCCGTGAGGCGGCCGCCACCCCCACCCCGGCAGCCGGCTCGTGACCGCACGGAGCAAGCACGTCAGCGTCCGTTCCGCCCCAGCAGGCACCAGCTCCGGTGTCCCCGGAACGCGGCGCGACCGCGCACGCGGTTGATCCGGAAGGAATCCGTACGTGAAGCGAAAGCTGACAGTCGGAGCCGTTCTCTCTGCCTCGGCCATCCTCGCCAGTGCCATCCAGGTCAGTGCCGGGATCGCGCAGGCCGCCCCGTCCCCGCTCGGCGAGGCCCCGGCTGCCGGCAAGCAGCGCGTCGAGCTGATCGCGCTGGCCGACGCCCAGGCGCCGACCGCGGCCCGCGCCCTCGGGCTCGGCGGCCAGGAGAAGCTGATCGCCAAGGACGCGATCGTCGACACCGACGGCACCCGCCACCTGCGCTACGAGCGCACCCTCGGCGGCCTGCCGGTGATCGGCGGCGACGTGGTGGTGCACCTCGACGCCAAGGGCGCCGTGCAGGCCACCGACCGCGCCGTGCAGGGCTCCGTCGCCCCGGCCACCGCCACCCCGAAGCTGTCGGCCGACCAGGCCGCCGCCGAGGCCACCACCGCTGTGCGCTCCACCCTCGGGATCGCCAAGGACGCCGACGAGCCCGCGCTCGTCTCGGCCGGCGAGGCCGGCCCCGCCGAGCTGGTGGTCTGGGCCACCTCCGGCACCCCGCGCCTGGCCTACCGGACCACCGTCAAGGGCCTGCGCGCCGACGGCACCCCGAGCAGCCAGCTGCTGGTCACCGACGCCGCCACCGGCGAGGTGCTGTCCAGCCACGAGCAGGTGCAGACCGCCAACGCGAACGGCACCGGCAAGGGCGTGTTCGTCGGCAGCGTGCCGCTGACCACCACCACCTCGGGCTCGACCTTCCAGCTCAAGGACGCCACCCGGGGCGGGATGTACACCACCAACCTGGCCAACAAGACCTCGGGCAAGGGCACGCTCTACACCGACCCCGACAACGCCTGGGGCACCGGCGCCGCCTCCAACACCCAGTCCGCCGCCGTGGACGCCCAGTACGGCGCCGCCGCCACCTGGGACTTCTACAAGAACACCTTCGGCCGGCTCGGCATCCGGGGCGACGGCGTCGGCGCGTACAGCCGGGTCCACTACGGCAAGAACTACGTCAACGCGTTCTGGGACGACTCCTGCTTCTGCATGACCTACGGCGACGGTGACGGCAACAGCCACCCGCTGACCGAACTGGACGTCTCGGGCCACGAGATGACCCACGGCGTGACGGCCAACACGGCCGGCCTCAACTACTCGGGCGAGTCCGGCGGCCTGAACGAGGCCACCAGCGACATCTTCGGCACCATGGTCGAGTTCTACGCCAACCTGGCCACCGACAAGCCGGACTACCTGATCGGCGAGCTGATCAACATCAACGGCGACGGCACCCCGCTGCGCTACATGGACAAGCCCTCCAAGGACGGCGGCTCGGCGGACTCCTGGTCCGCCGGCGTCGGCAACAAGGACGTCCACTACTCCTCGGGCGTCGCCAACCACTTCTTCTACCTGCTGGCCGAGGGCAGCGGCGCGAAGGTGATCAACGGCGTCAGCTACAACAGCCCTACCTCCAACGGCTCCACCCTCACCGGCATCGGCCGGGACAAGGCCGCCAAGATCTGGTACCGGGCGCTGACCGTCTACATGACCTCCACCACCAACTACAAGGCCGCCCGCACGGCGACCCTCAAGGCGGCGACCGACCTGTACGGCGCCACCTCCACCGAGTACAAGGCGGTCGCGGCCGCCTGGAGCGGCGTCAACGTCAGCTGACCCGAGCTCACCGAGCCACCTGAACGCGTGGCTGCCGGGCCCTCCGGAGGGGAGGTCCGGCCGCCACGCCGCAGGCCCTGGCGGTGTCCGGCATCGCCGGGTGCCGGACACCGCCGGGCTGACGGGCACCGCCGGACCGACGCGCACGGCCGGGCTGACGGGCTGACGGGCACCGCCGGAATCGGACTGATTCGCGCCAATTCTTGTCGTAGACCTGTCATTTGACAGCCCGGATCGTCATGCTACTGACCAGCCCCGTAGGGCCCCCGTAGCCACCCCCACCCAGGCCGGGGCCCGAAGCCCGCACGGAGCAGCACGTCAGCGTCCGTTCCGCCCCAGCTGGCGCCATCCCCGGCGCCCCCGGAGCGAGGCGCGACCGCGCATCCGCGGTTGGATCCGGAAGGAACCCCAACGTGAAGCGATCCCTCGCACTCGGAGCCGCACTCTCCGCCTCGGCCCTGCTGGCCGGCGCGATCCAGGTCGGCGCCGGCATGGCGCAGGCCGCCCCGGCGCCCGCCGCCGCCCAGCAGCGCGCCGCCCTGGTCGCCCAGGCGAGCTCCGAAGCCCCGGCCACCGCACGGCAGTTGGGCCTCGGCGCCCAGGAGCAGCTGGTCGTCAAGGACGTGCTGACCGACGCCGACGGCAGCCGGCACGTGCGCTTCGAGCGCACCTTCGGCGGCCTCCCCGTCCTCGGTGGCGACCTCGTCGTCCACCACGACGCCCGCGGCGCCGTGACCTCGGTCGACCGGGCCGTGGCGGGTTCCGTCGCCCCGGCCTCGCTGACCCCGAAGCTCTCCGCCGACCAGGCCGCCGCGAAGGCCACCGGCGTGGTGCAGGCGACCGTGGGCAGCACCGAGGACGCCGACCAGGCCGCGCTGACCTCGGTCGGCAGGGCGAGCGCCGCCAAGCTGGTGGTGTGGGCCGCGAGCGGCACGCCGCGACTGGCGTACCAGACCGTGGTCGAGGGGGTGCGCGCCGACGGCACGCCCAGCCGCCAGCTGCTGGTCACCGACGCCGCCTCCGGCGAGGTGCTCTCCACCCACGAGCAGATCCAGACCTCCAACGCGACCGGCTCCGGCAAGGGCGTGTTCGTCGGCAGCGTCACCCTGACCACGAACTACACCGGCAGCACGTACCAGTTGAAGGACAACACCCGCGGCGGCCAGTACACCGTGGACAAGAACGGCACGCTCTACACCGACGCCGACAACGTCTGGGGCACCGGCCTCGCCTCGAACACCCAGTCCGCCGCGGTGGACGCCCAGTACGGCGCCGCGGCCACCTGGGACTACTACAAGAACACCTTCGGCCGGCTCGGCATCCGCGGCGACGGCGTCGGCGCGTACAGCAAGGTCCACTACGGCAGCAACTACGTGAACGCCTTCTGGGACGACAGCTGCTTCTGCATGACCTACGGCGACGGGTCCGGCAACACCCACCCGCTGACCGCGATCGACGTGGCCGGCCACGAGATGACCCACGGCGTCACCTCGGCGACCGCGGGCCTGAACTACTCGGGCGAGTCCGGCGGCCTGAACGAGGCCACCAGCGACATCTTCGGCACCATGGTCGAGTTCTACGCCAACCTGCCCGTGGACACCCCGGACTACCTGATCGGCGAGCGGCTGAACCTGAACGGGAACGGCACCCCGCTGCGGTACATGGACAAGCCCTCCAAGGACGGCGCCTCGGCGGACTACTGGTCCTCGACCGTCGGCAACAAGGACGTCCACTACTCGTCCGGGGTCGCCAACCACTTCTTCTACCTGCTGTCCGAGGGCAGCGGCGCGAAGGTGATCAACGGCGTCAGCTACAACAGCCCGACCTACACCGGAACCGCCGTCACCGGCATCGGCCGGACCAAGGCCGCGGCGATCTGGTACCGGGCGCTGACCGTCTACATGACCTCCACCACCAACTACAAGGCCGCCCGCACGGCGACCCTGAACGCGGCCAAGGACCTGTACGGCGCGACCTCCACCGAGTACAACGCGGTGGCGGCGGCCTGGAAGGCCGTCAACGTCAACTGACGCGACGGCGCCCCGCAGACCCGCGGCGGCCGGGATCTCCATCAGGGAGGACCCGGCCGCTGCGCCAGTTCCCGGCCGCCACCGGCCGGTTCGGGGGCCTCTCGGGCCGGTGCCGGCCCGGTCAGGCGGCCGAGGCCGCGCCCGCCGGCGCCGCCGGGTACTCGCCGCGCTCCTCCTTGGCCAGCATCCGCTCGGCGAAGAAGCCGCCGGTGGGCAGCACCGAGAGCACGAACAGCACGATGCCGCGCTTGGCGTCCCAGCGCTGCCGCTGCCAGGCCAGCGCGAGGAACACCAGGTAGAGGATGAACAGCACGCCGTGCACCATGCCCATCACCGGCACGGCGTTGAAGCTGGTGGTGCGCTTGAGCACCGAGCAGACCAGCAGCAGGATGAACGACAGGCCCTCGGGGCCGGAGACAAGGCGCAGGCGGTGGACGGCGCTGCTCTTCACGGTGGGTTCCTCACGGGGCGGTCGACGTGCGGCGGTCGACGTACGGGCGGGTGCGGGCGGTGCGGGTGCGGGCGGGCGAGTGCGGGCGGTGCGGGCGGGGCGCTTGTGAATCGACGCACAAGCCGCCACCCATTATCACCGACCACACACCCGGCCCCCGGGCGGGGGACGCCCGCCCCGGCGCGGGATTCGTCACAGCCGGGCCACGGAAGCCGCCCGGCGCTGCGTCCGGCCCGCCGCTCCCCCCTATCCTGCTGGCGCGCGGTCCGACCGACGGGCCGCCACGGACACGGGGGCTGCTGCCAGATGTTCAAGCTCGACTGGGACCGCCGGACCTGCTCCCGGCGCGGCCACATCACCTACGCGCCGGCCGAGCCGGAACTGCGGGCGCGGCTGCACGCGAGCACCGCGGTCGGCGACGCCTGGCGCTGCCTGCGCTGCGGGGACTTCGCCCTGGGTGCGCCGCACGGCGCGGGCCCGGCCGAGGAGGCGCCGCTGGTGCCGCGCGGGCGGGCCCTGCGGGACCTGTTCATCCTGCGCTTCCTGGCCGTCGAGCGGGGCCTGCGGGGGCTGCTGGTGCTGGTCGCGGCGTGGGCGGTGTGGAAGTTCTCCAACAGCCAGGACGCGGTGCAGCGGATCTTCGACGAGAACCTGACCGTCTTCCGCCCGGTGGCCGACCACTTCCACTGGGACCTGGAGCACTCCCCGGTGGTGGACACCGTCCGCAAGGCCTTCGGCCACGAGCACCGCACGCTGCTGCTGCTGGCGGCCGGCCTGGTGGCGTACGCGGTGATCGAGATCGTCGAGGCGGTCGGCCTGTGGATGAACCGCCGCTGGGCGGAGTACCTGGCGGTGGTGGCCACCGCAGCCTTCCTGCCGATCGAGGCCTACGAGCTGACCGAGCACATCAGCGTGCTGAAGATCTGCACCCTGCTGCTCAACGTGGTCGCGGTGCTGTGGATCCTGCTCTCGAAGCGGCTGTTCGGACTGCGCGGCGGGCACGCGGCCTTCGAGGCCGAGCGGCACTCGGCGTCCCTGCTGGAGGTCGAGCAGGCGGCCGGGGCGGTGCCTGTCAAGGCCTGATCACCCGTACAAATGCGGACATAGCGCCGCCTTCTGTCGCAGCTGGGTACCGAATGATCCGAGCCCCCTCCCCGGAGGGGGCTCGCTGCCGTTACATTCGCCCGGTGGCACAGTTTCGACTCCAAGGGTCCAAGGTGCTCGCCGTCGACATGACGGGCGACACCGTCAAAGCACGTAACGGGACGATGGTCGCCTACACCGGGCAGATGGGCTTCAAGAAGCTCTCCGGTGGCGGGGACGGTCTGCGGGGCATGGTCACCCGCAGGCTGACCGGTGAGCAGATGGTGGTGATGGAGGTCAAGGGGCAGGGCACCTGCTTCTTCGCCGACAAGGCCAGCGAGGTGAACCTGGTGCGGTTGAACGGCGAGACGCTCTACGTCGAGGCCGAGAACCTGCTCTGCACCGAGGCGACCCTGCACACCGGCACCAGCTTCACCGGTCTCAACGGGATGGCGTCCGGCAACGGGCTCTTCACCACCAAGGTGGAGGGGCACGGCTGGGCCGCGCTCACCTCCCGCGGTCCGGCGATCATCCTGCGGGTCTCCCAGGGCACCCCGCTGCGGGTCGACCCGGGCGCGTACATCGCGCACACCGGGAACCTCAACCGCAGCCTGAAGTCGGGTGCGGGCTGGACGACCCTGATCGGCGAGGGCGGCGGCGAGGCGATGCAGGTGGAGTTCGCCGGCGAGGGCCTGGTCTACGTGCAGCCGTCCGAGAAGATGACCTTCGGGGGTGACGTCTGATGCCGTTCAACAAGATCAACAACAAGATGGTCGAGGCCCAGGTGCTGCCCGGCCAGAAGGTCTTCAGTCAGCGCGGCGCCATGCTCGCGTACACCGGCGAGGTCTCCTTCACGCCCAACGTGATGGGCGGCCAGGGCGGTGTGCTGTCGATGATCGGCCGCCGGGTGGCCAACGAGGACACCCCGCTGATGACCGTCGAGGGCCACGGCAAGGTGATGTTCGGCCACGGCGGCCACAACATCCAGGTGATCGAGCTGACCGGCGACACCCTCTACGTGGAGGCCGACCGGCTGCTCGCCTTCGACGGCAGCCTGCAGCAGTCCACCATGTTCATGGGCCAGCAGGGCGGCGTGATGGGCATGGTCCGCGGCCAGGTCACCGGCCAGGGCCTGTTCACCACCAAGCTGGACGGCCACGGCTCGGTGGCGGTGATGGCGCACGGCGGCGTCATCGAACTCCCGATCAACCCCAACCAGCCGGTGCACGTGGACCCGCAGGCGTACGTCGCGCACCGCGGCCAGGTCACCAACAAGCTGTCCACCGCGCTGGGCTGGCGGGACATGATCGGACGCGGCTCGGGCGAGGCCTTCCAGCTGGAGCTGTCGGGGCACGGCATGGTGTACGTGCAGGCGAGCGAGGAGAAGCTCTGATGTCCTACCCGCCGCAGCAGCCCCCGTACGGGCAGCAGCCGTACGGCCAGCCCCAGCAGCCCTACGGCCAGCCGCAACAGCCGTACAGCCAGCAGCAGTACGACCAGGCCTACCAGCAGACCCAGGTCGGCATGCCGGGCCAGCCCTACGGCGCCCAGCCGCCGCAGCAGCCGTACGGCGCGCCCCCGCAGGGCGCGTACGGCGCCCCGCTGCCGTACGCGGCGCCCGGCGCCGAGGGCCCCACCGTGCACGACGTGCACACCCTGCCGGTGAACGACAACGTCAACCCGTACGCGTTCTCGGTGGACCTGAACGGGGCCTACTACCTGCAGAAGGGCAAGATGATCGCCTACTACGGCGACATGCGCTTCTCGGGCATCGGCCGCGGGGTGATCGACCAGATGCTGGAGCGGAACTTCAACTCCCCGCTGCACGCCTCCGACTGGGTGGTCGCCGAGGGCCGCGGCAAGCTGCTGCTGGCCGACCGGGCCTTCGACCTGAACTCCTACGACCTGGAGAACGGCAACCTGACGGTCCGCTCGGGGAACCTGCTGGCCTTCGAGCCGACCCTGCAGCTGAAGCAGTCGATCATCCCGGGCTTCCTCACCCTGATCGGGACCGGCAAGTTCGTCGCGGCCTCCAACGGGCCGGTGCACTTCGTCGAGCCGCCGATCCGGGTCGACCCGCAGGCGCTGGTCGGCTGGGCGGACTGCCCCGCGCCGTGCCACCACTACGACCACGGGTACATGCACGGGCTGATCGGCGGGCTGCGCCACCTGACCGGGCTCGGCGGCGCCTCCGGCGAGGAGCACCAGTTCGAGTTCATCGGGGCCGGGCAGGTGCTGCTGCAGTCGACCGAGACGCTGATGGCCGAGCGCTCGGTGGGCGTGGTGCACGCGGAGGCCGGCGTCCCCGGCAGCGGCGTGCCGCACCAGCCGGCCGGGCACGGGCAGCAACAGCAGCTGCCGAACGTGAACATCCCGGGCCTGGGCAACCTCGGCGACCTCGGGCGCCGGTTCGGTCTCTGACCGGCCGCGAACCGTCCGCGAACCAGATATTGTACAACTTTTAACAAACAGGGTTATGCTGGGTTCATGGAAACGAACCTGACCGAAGCGCCGGCGGTCTCCGCCTCCGAGTCCGAGGCGGAGACCCCCTGGCTCACCGCCGCCGAGCAGCGGTTCTGGCGTGCCCATCTTGAGGTCAGCAAGCTTCTCGACTACCAGCTCAGCCGGGAACTGCAGCCGCACAACCTGGCGATCAACGACTACGAGATCCTCGTGGTGCTCTCCGAGGCCCCGGACCGGCGGATGCGGATGACCGACCTGGCCACCGCGACGCTGCAGTCCAAGAGCCGCCTCTCGCACCAGATCACCCGGATGGAGAGCGCCGGGCTGGTGCTGCGCCAGGAGTGTCCCGGCGACCGCCGCGGCCTCTACGCCAACCTGACCGACCTGGGCTGGGAGACGATGCAGAAGGTCGCCCCGGACCACGTCCGCAGCGTCCGCCAGCACTTCGTGGACCGGTTCACCCCGGAGCAGATCGACGCGATGTACCAGGCGCTGGCGCCGGTCGCCGAGCACCTGCGGGGGCTGCGCGGCCGCGGCTGAGCGGCCCCGCGCGGGCGCTCGGGCACTCGGCCGCTCGGGCGGCGCCGGGCTCAGCCGGTGCCGGTGAGGTCGGCGATCAGCTGGTCCGCCGCACCGTACGGGTCGAGTTCGCCCGCGGCCACCCGCTCGGCCAGCGCCGACAGCCGCCGGTCGCCGCGCAGGTCGCCGATCCGGGCCCGCAGCGCGGCCAGCGCGATGGCCTGCACCTCGTCCGCCGCGCGGCGGCGGCGCCGGGCGGCCAGCTCGCCGGTCCCGTCCAGCCAGGCGCGGTGCTTCTCCAGCGCCTCGACCACCTCGTCCATGCCCTCGCCGCGGGCGGCCACGGTCTTGACGATCGGCGGGCGCCAGTCGCCGGGGTTGCGCGACTCGCCGAGCCCGAGCATGTGGTTCAGCTCCCGGGCGGTCGCGTCGGCGCCGTCCCGGTCGGCCTTGTTGACCACGAAGAGGTCGCCGATCTCCAGGATCCCGGCCTTGGCGGCCTGGATCCCGTCGCCCATCCCCGGCGCCAGCAGGACCACCGTGGTGTCCGCCTGCGCGGCGATCTCCACCTCGGACTGGCCGACCCCGACGGTCTCCACCAGGATCACCTCGCAGCCGGCCCCGTCCAGCACCCGCAGCGCCTGCGGCGCGGACCAGGACAGCCCGCCCAGGTGGCCGCGGGTGGCCATGGAACGGATGAAGACCTCCGGGTCGGTGGCGTGGTCCTGCATCCGCACCCGGTCGCCGAGCAGCGCCCCGCCGGAGAACGGCGAGGACGGGTCGACGGCCAGCACCCCGACCCGCTTGCCCAGGCGCCGGTACGCGGAGACCAGCGCGGAGGTCGAGGTGGACTTGCCCACCCCCGGCGAACCGGTGAGCCCCACGGTGTAGGCCTGCCCGGTGTACGGGGTGAGCGCGGCCATCACCTCGCGCAGCTGCGGCGCGGCGTTCTCCACCAGCGTGATCAGCCGGGCCACCGCGCGCGGCCGGCCCTCCCTGGCCTGCTCGACCAGCGTCGCCACATCGACCATCAACGTGCTCCTCGATCGGGAACAGGGCTGCTCGCCGGGACGGTGTCCGTCCCGGCGAGCAGCCCTCGTGTCCGTGCCAGCTGGGTGGGTCAGGCCTTCGGCACCCGGACGATCAGGGCGTCGCCCTGCCCGCCGCCGCCGCACAGCGCGGCCGCACCGACGCCGCCGCCGCGCCGCTGGAGCTCCAGCGCGAGGTGCAGCACCACCCGGGCGCCGGACATCCCGATCGGGTGACCGAGGGCGATCGCGCCACCGTTGACGTTCACGATCTCCTCGGTGATGCCGAGGTCCTGCATCGACTGGTGGGCGACCGCGGCGAAGGCCTCGTTGATCTCGACCAGGTCGAGGTCGGCGACGCCGAGGCCCTCCTTGGCGAGCGCGTGCTTGATCGCGTTCGACGGCTGCGACTGGAGCGAGTTGTCCGGGCCGGCCACATTGCCGTGGGCGCCGATCTCGGCGATCCAGCTCAGGCCCAGCTCCTCGGCCTTGGCCTTGCTCATCACGACCACCGCGGCGGCGCCGTCGGAGATCTGCGAGGAGGTGCCGGCGGTGATCGTGCCGTCCTTGGTGAAGGCCGGGCGCAGCTTGGCCAGCCCCTCCACCGTGGTGTCGGCGCGGATGCCCTCGTCCTGGCTGAACAGCACCGGGTCGCCCTTGCGCTGCGGGATCTGCACCGGGGCGATCTCGGCCTCGAAGACGCCGTTCTTCTGGGCGGCGGCGGCGCGCTGGTGGGACAGCGCGGCGAGCCGGTCCTGCACCTCGCGGCCGATGCCCAGCCGGGTGTTGTGCTTCTCGGTGGACTCGCCCATCGGGATGTTCTCGTAGGCGTCCGTGAGGCCGTCGTGGGCCATCGCGTCGAGCAGCTCGATCGCGCCGTACTTGTAGCCCTCGCGGGACTTGGGCAGCAGGTGCGGGGCGTTGGTCATCGACTCCTGGCCGCCGGCCACCACGATGTCGAACTCGCCGGCGCGGATCAGCTGGTCGGCCAGCGCGATGGCGTCCAGGCCGGAGAGGCAGACCTTGTTGATGGTCAGTGCCGGGACGTTCATCGGGATGCCGGCCTTGATGGCGGCCTGGCGGGCCGGGATCTGGCCGGCTCCGGCCTGGAGCACCTGGCCCATGATCACGTACTGGACCTGCTCGCCGGTGACGCCCGCCCGCTCCAGCGCGGCCTTGATGGCGAAACCGCCGAGGTCGGCGCCGGAGAAGCCCTTGAGCGAGCCGAGCAGTCGGCCCATCGGGGTGCGTGCACCCGCGACGATCACTGAGGTAGTCATGGGACGAGCTCCTTCGCGCGTCATGGCCAGGAGAGGGTGTGGGGATGCGGCTCAATGTACTGACCCGTAACCCGGGCGTCACCGGCGCGAGGGTGTGATCAGCGGCACTGGCACCGACCAGTCAACACCGTGTCAGGCCGGCCCGAGTGAATTGTGAGCAGGCTCGCACGTCGCGTGGTGGCCAAGGCCTGCCGCGATGCGCTGCACTGGTGCCCCCACCGTCCGCCCCGCTCCCCGGAGGCCCGTCGTGCTGACCCGCATCGACCACATCGGCATCGCCTGCTTCGATCTCGACCGGACCGTCGAGTTCTACCGTGCCACGTACGGCTTCGAGGTGTTCCACTCCGAGGTGAACGAGGAGCAGGGGGTGCGCGAGGCGATGCTGAAGATCAACGACACCGGGGACGGCGGCGCCTCCTACCTCCAGCTGCTGGAGCCCACCCGGGAGGACTCCACGGTCGCCAAGTGGCTGGCGAAGAACGGCGAGGGCGTGCACCACATCGCGTTCGGCACCGCCGACGTGGACGGCGACGCCGCGGACATCAGGTCCAAGGGCGTGCGGGTGCTCTACGAGGAGCCGCGGATCGGCTCGATGGGTTCGCGGATCACCTTCCTGCACCCCAAGGACTGCGGCGGCGTGCTGACCGAACTGGTCACCTCGGCGGCCCCGCAGGAGCACGGCGAGCACTGACCGCGGGCGGCCCGACCCGGGGGCGACCGGCCGGTAACTTCGGAAAACCCAGATGCCCCCATTCCCCCGGGGGCCGCGCCCACTACAATGCCCAGGTGCGCCAATGCTCCGGGGAGACCGGATCCGTCGGGCACAGCCGAGCGCGAGTGGGGCTGGTCTTCCGACGGCTCGTCTCGTTGCAGGGGAGTCCACTACGCGGGCACGGCTGAACGGTCGCAGTTCGGATCTGTCACCATTCTCCAAAGGCAAGAGTTCGCTCAGGAGTCCACCCGGACGGCGGAGCGCGGTTTCATCGCGCACCACCGCACGGCGCGGGCTCCGACCCGTGGCACCGGCCACGGATGCAAGGACCAGCCGCTCCGTTCCCGAGAGTCTCGGGGACACCGGGGGCGGCCGGGTCGAGGACGCGACCAGGAGATGGATGGGACCGCGGAGTGCGGGGCTACGACCGCTACGAGGTTGATGATCACCTCTCCCAGTTCGAGGCCGAGTTGGAGCGGGCTCGCAAGGAGCGGGACAAGACCGTCGAGCATGCCGAGGACCTCGCCTACCAGGTGGAGGTGCTCCGGGCCAAGCTGCACGAGGCCCGTCGGCAGCTCGCCCAGCCGCGCGCCTTCGACTCCGTCACCGGCCAGGCCGAACAGGTCCTGCGCAACGCCGAGCTGCAGGCCGAGGCGCTGCGCGCGGACGCCGAGCGCCAGTTCCGCGAGTCGCAGGCGGCCACCCAGCGGCTGATGGCCGAGGCCGCCGAGCGCACCGCCCAGCTGGAGGCCGAGCTCGGGCTGCGCCGCCGCCAGCTCGAGGACGAGCTCACCGAGCTGCGCCGCTCCGCCGAGCGCCACGTCAACGAGAACGTCAACTGGGCCGAGCAGGCCCGCGCCGGCACCGAGCAGGAGGCCCAGCGCCTGCTCCAGGAGGCCCGCGCCGAGTCCGACCGGATGGTCGCCGCCGCCCGGGCCGAGGCCGCCGCCCTCGCCGACCAGGCCCGCGCCCAGACCGCCGCCGACGTCGACGCCGCCCGCGGCGAGGCCAGGGCCGCCGCCGAGGCCGCCCTGCAGCGCGCCCAGACCGACGCCGAACGCCTGCTGCGCGCCGCCTCCGAGCAGGCCCAGCAGGCCAGCGTCGCCGCCGAGCAGATGCGCGGCAGCGCCGCCAACGAGGCCCAGCAGCAGCTGGCCGGTGCCCAGGCCGCCGCCGAACGCCAGCTCGCCGCCGCCCAGGCCGAGATCACCGCCCTCAAGCAGCGGGTCCAGGCCGACCAGGAACGGGCCGCCGCCGCGCTGGCGCAGGCCCAGGCCGAGATAGAGCGGCTGCGCGCCGAGGCCGAGGCGGAGGCGGAGCGGGCCCGGCAGGAGGCCACCGAGCTCCGGATCCACGCCGAGGCGGCCGCGCAGCGTCTGCAGGCCGAGGCCGAGGCGGCCGCCGAACAGCGGGTCGCCGACGGCGAGGCCGCCAGCGAGCAGCGCTCGCTCACCGCCCGGGCCGAGATCGCCCGGATGGTCGCCGCCGCCACCCGCGAGGCCGACCTGATCAAGGCTTCGGCCGCCACCGCCAAGGCCGAGGCGGAGGCCGCCAAGGCCGCCGCCGCCGAGGAGGGCGAGCGCCTGCGCGGCGCCGCCGAGAGCGTCGCCACCCAGCTGCGCAACGAGGCCGAGACCGCCATCGCCACCCTGCGGGCCGAGGCCGAGCAGGAGATCGCGGCGCTGCGCGCCGAGACCGAGGCGGCCGCCGGGACGCTGCGCCGCGAGGCCGAGGAGGCCGGGCGCGCCGAGGGTGCCAAGGACGCCGCCATCCACCTCGCCAAGGCCGCCAAGCAGGCCGAGGACGTCCGGCTGCGCACCGCCCGCGAGGCGGAGGCCGCCCGGGAGGAGGCCACCGCCGAGGCCGACCGCCTGCTCGAGGAGGCCGCCACCGAGGCCGCCCGGCTGCGCGCGGAGGCCGCCGCCGCCGTCGAGCAGGCCCAGAACGCCGCCCTGGACGACGCCGCCTCGATCCGCGAGCAGATGGAGCGGATGCACGAGGAGGCCACCCGGCTGCGCGCCGAGGCCGAGGAGCTGCGGGCCGAGGCCCAGGCCGAGGCGGAGCGGGTCCGTACCGAGTCCCGGCGCCAGGCCGTGGTCCAGATCGAGGAGTCGGCGAAGACCGCCGAGGAACTCCTCACCAAGGCCAAGACCGACGCGGACGACCTGCGGGCCGGTGCGGCCGCCGAGGTGGAGCGCCGGCGCGAGCAGGCCGCCGAGCAGGCGGCCGAGACCCAGGCCCGGGCCGAGCAGACCCTCGGCCGGGCCCGCGCCGAGGCCGAGAAGCTCGCCGCGACCGCCGCCCAGCAGCACCAGGAGGCGCTGGCCGCAGCCAAGGCGGCCGCCGCCGAGAACCGCGCCGCCGCCGAGCGGGAGACCGCCGAACTGCGGCGCGAGGCAGCCGAGTTCGACCAGCGGATCCGGGCCGAGGCGGTGGCCGCCGCGGAGGCGCTGCAGTCGCGGGCCCAGGCCCGCGACGCGGAACTGCGCGAGCAGGCCGCCACCGCCGCCGAGGACACCCGCGAGGAGGCCCGCGGCTGGGCCGACAGCCACCGCACCGAGGCCGAGAACTGGGCCCGGCAGCAGCGGGCCGAGGCCGAGGCGGCCGCTGGCGCGCTGCGCGAGGAGAGCCAGCGCGAGCGCGAGGAGGCCTCCGCCGACCTGCTCCGCGAGCAGACCGAGACCGCCGAGCTGCTCGCCGCCGCCAAGGCCGACCGGGAGGCCGCCGAGACCGAGGCGGCCGCGCTGACCGAGCGCACCACCGCCGAGACCACGGCCCTGGTCGAGCGCACCGCCGCCGAGAGCGCCGAGCTCGTCGAGCGCACCGCCACCGAGACCGCCGAACTGCGGGCCACCGCCGAGCGGGAGAGCGCGGAGCTGCGCGAGCAGGCCGCGCAGGCCCTGGAAGCCGCCGGGGCGAGCGCCGCCGAGCAGCTCGCCGAGGCCCAGGAAGCCGCCCGGACCGTCCGCGCCGAGGCCGAGGCCGCCGCCGAACAGCAGCGCGCCGAGGGCGCCCGCGAGCTGGCCGCGGCCCAGGAGAAGGCCGCCGCGGTGCTGGCGCAGGCGCAGGAGCAGCGGACGCTCGCCGCCACCGAGGCGGAGGAGCTGACCACCGGCGCCACCCGCCGGGCGGCCGAGCTGGTGTCCGCCGCCGAGGACGAGGCCTCCGGGATCCGCCAGTCCGTGGCCGGCCTGCACGAGTCCGCCTCGCAGCAGATCGCCGAACTGCGGGCCACCGCCGAACGCGAGACCGGTGAGCAGCGCGCCACCGCCGAGCGGGAGAGCAGCGAGCTGCGCGAGCGCGCCGAGCGGGAGAGCAGCGAGCTGCGCGAGCGCGCCGAGCGGGAGAGCAGCGAGCTGCGCGCGGCCGTCGCCGCCGAGCTGGCCGCCGACCGGGAGGGCGCGGCCGAGGAGATCGCCCGCGACCGGGCCGAGGCGCAGGAGTACGACGCGCAGCTGCGTGCCCGGGCCGAGGCCGAGCGACAGTCCGCCGAGGAGTTCGCCGCGCAGCACCGGGCCGAGGCCGAGGAGCAGGCCCGTACCACCGTCGCCGGCGCCGAGGAGCGGGCGGCCGCGGTGATCGCGGAGGCGGAGGAGTTCGCCGCCGCGCTGCGCGCCGAGGCCGAGGAGTACGCGCTGGCCACCCGCACCCTGGCGGAGGACTTCGACACCGCCACCCGGGCCCGCGCCGAGGAGTACGACAACCGGACCCGGGAGGCGGCCGAGCAGTTCGACAAGTCCACCCGGGACCAGGCCAAGTCGGTGCTGGAGCGGGCGTTCAACGACGCCGAGCAGCTCGGCGAGGACGCCCAGACCACCGCGCTGGCGACCACCGCGGCCGCCGAGGAGCAGGCCGACGCGATGGTGGCGGCCGCCCGCAAGGAGGCCGAGCGGCTCACCGCGGCCGGCGAGGCCGCCGGCCAGGCCGAGGTCGAGAAGGCCCGGTCGGACGCCGACGCCCTGCTCTCCGAGGCCAGGCGGGACGCCACCGCGATCCGCGAGCGGGCCGAGGAGCTGCGCGAGCGCACCGACACCGAGATCGAGGCGCTGCACGAGCGGGCCCGCAAGGAGAACGCGCAGGCCATGAAGTCGGCCGGCGAGCGGGTGGACACGCTGGTCACGGCCGCCCAGGAGCAGCTGACCGAGGCCGAGGAGCAGGCGGTGGCCGCGGTCGCGGACGCCGAGGAGCGGGCGGCCGCGCTGGTCGGGGCGGCCGAGGAGCGCGCCGCCGAGCTCACCTCCGAGGCCTCCGCCGAGGCCGGCAAGGTCCGGATCGCCGCCGTGCGCAAGGCCGAGGGCCTGCTGAAGGAGGCGGAGCAGAAGCTCGCCGACTCCACCTCGCGGGCCGAGGCACTGATCGTCAAGGCCGAGGCGAAGCTCAAGTCGGCCGAGGAGGAGGCGGAGCAGCAGATCGAGGCCGCCGCCGACGAGGCCGAGAAGCGGCTGCGCCGGGTCGAGGAGAGCGCGGACGAGCAGCTGCGGACGGCCACCGAGGAGGCCGAGCGGGTGCTCGCCGAGGCCAAGGCCGAGGCCGGCCGCGTGACCGACGAGGGTCAGCGGGAGTTGGACGAACTGGTCCGGCGGCGCAAGGACATCAACACCGAGATCTCTCGGGTCCAGGACGTGCTGTCGGCGCTGGAGGCCTTCGAGGCACCGTCACCGGTGGCCCAGACCAACGGGGGAAGCGGTAAGGGCGGGAGCGGGGGCCGTGGTTCGGGCCCCGCCACCCGCGAAGGGGCGTCGAAAGCCGGCGCCGGAGCGGGCGCTCCCCGTTCGGGTGGCAATCGCTCCGGAGGGGCGCCACCCGATTGAGCGGACATTGTCCGCGAAGCATCGGCATTTCGCCGATGACACTCCGGTAACGTGTCAGGATTCCCTCAACCACCTCAGCGGTTCGACGACAGGAAGCCCAGAAATCCCATGAGCGACAGTCACTCCCCGCACGGCTTCGACCTGGTACGCCGTGGGTACGAGCGCGCCCAGGTCGACGAGCGGATCGCCAAGCTGGTAGCCGACCGCGACAGCGCGCTGGCCCGGATCGGTGCGCTGGAGAAGCGCATCGAGGAGCTCCACCTGGAGACCCAGAGCGCCCAGGCCCAGGTCGCCGAGGCGGAGCCCTCGTACGCCGGTCTCGGTGCTCGGGTGGAGAAGATCCTCCGGCTCGCCGAGGAGGAGGCCAAGGACCTGCGCGAGGAGGCGCACCGCGCCGCCGAGCAGCACCGCGAGCTGGCCGAGGCGGCCGCCCAGCAGGTCCGCACCGAGGCGGAGAACTACGCCAAGGACCGCAAGGCCAAGGCCGAGGACGAGGGCCTGCGGATCGTCGACAAGGCCAAGAGCGACAGCGCCCAGCTGCGCGCCGAGGCCAACAAGGACGCCCAGAACAAGCGCGAGGAGGCGGACGCCCTCTTCGAGGAGACCCGCACCAAGGCCGCCCAGGCCGCGCTGGAGTTCGAGACCAACCTGGCCAAGCGCCGGGAGCAGTCCGAGCGCGACCTGGCCGCCCGCCAGGCCAAGGCCGAGAAGCGGCTGGCCGAGATCGAGCACCGCGCCGAGCAGCTGCGCCTCGAGGCCGAGAAGCTGCGGACCGACGCCGAGCGCCGGGCCCGCCAGACGGTGGAGACCGCGCAGCGCCAGGCCGAGGACATCGTGGCCGACGCCAACGCCAAGGCCGATCGGGTGCGCAGCGAGTCCGAGCGCGAGCTGGCGGCGCTGACCAACCGCCGCGACTCGATCAACGCCCAGCTGACCAACGTCCGCGAGATGCTCGCCACGCTGACCGGCGCGGCGGTGGCCGCCGCCACCCTGCCGACCGACGACGCCCTCGGCGTCCCGGCCCAGCAGTCCCGCTGACCCCAGCACCCCGGTAGGGCCCGCACCGCACCCGCGGCGCGGGCCCTACTGCCGTTCCATCACCAAGCCCTCCAGGGGCGCGAGGAACTGCGCGAAGCGGAAGCCCCCCGACCCGCACCCGGCAACGGTCTCACCACCCCACCCACCATCGCCGGCAGCACCCCCGTACGCGCCCGCCCTCGCGCAGTTCCCCGCGCCCCCGAACAACGCTGCGCGCGGTCAGTCGCGGACGCGGCGCAGCAGGGCGCGGACCGCCGCGTCGAAGGTTTCCGGGGCCTCCAGGGAGCTGAGGTGGCCGACGGCCGGGATCACCGTGAGTTCGGCGTCGGCCATGGCCTCCGCCATCATCCGGGCCTCGGCGAGAGGCGTGACCGTGTCGGCCTCACCGACGATCACCGCCGCCGGCACCTCCAGCCCCGCGAGCACCTCCAGCGAGTCCCCCCGCGCGGCCATCGCCCGCTGCGCCCAGGCGACCGCCCCCGGTGCGGCCTCGGCGACCATCCCCCGTACCTCGGCGAGCAGCTCCGGCCCGGCGGCGGGCCCGAGCAGGGTTTCGGCGGTCTTCTCCTCGGCGAGCAGCTGCACGCTGTCGCGGGCGAGCACCGCCCGCGCGATCCGCTCCCGGTTGGTGCGGGCCGGTTCGGTGTCGGGGGCGGCCTTGGTGTCGGCCAGCAGCAGCCCGCACAGCCGGTCGGGGTGGCGCCGCGCGAACGCCATCGCGACGTACCCTCCCATCGAGAGCCCGCCGACGACGGCCCGCTCCACCCCGGCCCCGTCCAGCAGCCGGGCGACGTCGTCGGCGACGATGTCCAGCGAGGGTTCGTCGTCACCGAGCGGCGCGCTGCCGAAGCCGCGCTGGTCGGGGGTGAACACCCGGGCCACCTCGCCCGCAGGCCCGGAGAGCCGGTCCAGCTGGGCGGCCCACATCCGGGCGGAGAAGGGGAAGGCGTGCAGCAGGACGAGCGGGGTGCCGGGGCCGTGCGCGTGGACGGGCGGCGTGCTGGGGAGGGTCATGACGCCACCGTATTGCCGGTCACCGGCCCTCCGCAGCCAGCGCGCCTCAATACCCGCTCTGCCATAATCTGACGGAGAGTGAGGGAGCGAAATGATCGAACTTCATCAGTTGACGAAACGTTACGGCACCAAGCTCGCGGTCGACGGGCTGAGTTTTCAGGTCCCCCAGGGCGTGGTGACCGGCTTCCTCGGGCCCAACGGCGCCGGCAAGTCCACCACCATGCGCATGATCCTCGACCTCGACCGCCCGACCAGCGGCAGCGTCACCATCGACGGCAAGCGCTACGGTCAGCTGGCCGAACCGCTCAAGAAGATCGGCGCGCTGCTGGAGGCGAAGGCCGTCCACCCCGGGCGGTCCGCCTACGACCACCTGCTCTGGCTGGCCCAGAGCAACCGGATCCCGCGCTCCCGGGTGGACGAGGTGCTCGCCCTGGTGGGGCTCCACCCGGTGGCCAAGAAGCGCGCCAAGGGCTTCTCGCTCGGCATGGGCCAGCGCCTGGGCATCGCCTCCGCGCTGCTCGGCGACCCCGAGATCCTGATGTTCGACGAGCCGGTCAACGGGCTCGACCCCGAGGGCATCCTGTGGATCCGCAACCTGATGAAGGGCCTGGCCTCGGAAGGCCGGACGATCTTCGTCTCCTCCCACCTGATGAGCGAGATGGCCCTCACCGCCGACCACCTGGTGGTGATCGGCAAGGGCCGGCTGCTGGCCGACCTGTCGATGGCCGAGTTCATCAAGCAGAACTCCCGCTCCGCGGCGCGGATCCGCACCCCGCACGTCGAGCAGCTGCTGGACGCCCTGAACGGCGCCGGCCTGCGGGCCGAGCCGGTCGGTGACGGCAGCTACGAGGTCGAGGACGGCGACCTGGTCCGGCTCGGCGAGCTGGCCGCGCAGCACCGCATCACGCTGCACGAGCTCAGCCCGCAGCAGGCCTCGCTGGAGGAGGCGTTCATGCAGATGACCGCCGACTCGGTGGAGTACCACGCGGGTCCGGGCGCGGCCGCCCCGGGGGCGCCGCCCGGATGGGGCGCCGGCTGGCAGCAGAACCCCGGCGAGCAGGACCAGGGCCGGCAGGCCTCGGCGGCCCCGCAGCCCGCCTCGCAGGCCACGGCGCAGGCCGCCCCGCAGGGCGGAGAGGAGATCTGAGATGGCGTCCTTCCCCGCGATCCTGCAGTCCGAGTGGACCAAGATCCGCAGCGTCCGCTCCACCGTCTGGACCCTGGCGCTGACCTTCGTGGTCACCCTGGGCCTGGGGGCGCTGCTCTCCCTGCTCACCAAGAACAACTTCGAGGAGTTCGCCGGCGACGGCCCGTTCGACGCCACCAGCACCTCGCTCTCCGGCATCGGGCTCGGCGAGCTGGCCATCATCGTGTTCGGCGTGCTCGCGGTCGGCAACGAGTACAGCAGCGGCCTGATCCGGGTCTCGCTGGCGGCGGTGCCGCAGCGCGGCACCCTGCTGACCGGCAAGGCCGTGGTGCTGGGCGCGCTGGCGCTGGCGGTCTCCACGGTGACGGTGTTCATCACCTTCTTCGTCGGCCAGGCGCTGCTCGGCGACCACTCCACCGGTCTCGGCGAGCCGAACGTGCTGCGCGCGGTGCTCGGCGCGGCGGCGTACCTGACCATGCTCTGCCTGTTCTCGGCCGGCGTCACCGCGATGCTGCACAACCAGACCCTGGCGCTCGGCATCCTGGTGCCGTTCTTCTTCCTGCTCTCGCCGATCCTGTCGGCGGTGCCCAAGGTGAAGACCGTCGCGCACTACTTCCCCGACTACGCGGGGCGGCGGATGCTGCTGGTGTACGGCGAGAGCGGCCAGCCGTACGGCGCCGGGGCGGGCTTCGTGATCTGCCTGGCCTGGACGCTGGCGGCGCTGGTCGGCGGCGCGCTGGTGCTGAAGAACCGCGACGCCTGAGTTCCCCTCCACCCCTCCCCGCCCGGGCGCGCCTGCGTGCCCGGGCGGTGGCGTCTCAGTAGCGCGGGGCGCCGCGGCCGCGCTGGACGTTCGAGCCCCGGCGCTCGCGGGCGCCCCAGCAGGCCCGGTGCCAGTGCCGCCGGTCGTCCACCCCGGCGCCGTGCTCCGGCCAGGCCACCACGTGGCCGACCCCGGGCGGGATCTCCTGGTCGCACCCCGGGCAGCGGTAGTACCGGCCCGCCGTGCCGGCCACCGTCTGCACCACCCACTCCTCGCCCCGGTAGCTCTCGGTACGGCGCAGCGAGCCGCCCAGCGGGGCGGCCGGCCCGGCCTCGCGGTCGGCGGCGCTGTTGATCCGGTTACGGCGGGGCGACACGTCGACTACCTCTCGGCCGGGCACGATGTACGGGGTGCACGTCCAAGGGTAGAGGGCCGTGAGCGGCCCGCGGGGCCACTATCACGAGGTGCGCCGGGGGCCGGGGGTTTCCCCGGAGATCCATCCTTTCTTTCGGGAAATTGGTCGATCGGCGTGCCATTGGCACATGACATGGGTTACTCACAAGGGGACAAGGCGGGGCACGCAGACCCTGCGCGCTCCCGAGGAGGCCTCCGATGACCAAGACCACCCCGCGGCCCGGGTTCCAGCTGCCGGCCGTCGTGCCGGTGCCCGACCCCGCGCAGCCGACCGGCACCGACGCGATCCGGGTCGGTGCCTTCCTGCTCTCCGCGCAGTTCCCCGGCCAGAGCCACGCGCAGGCGCTGGAACGCACGGTGAGCGCCACCACCGCCGCCGAGCGCGCCGGCCTGGACAGCGTCTGGCTGGCCGAGCACCACTTCGTGCCGTACGGGGTCTGCCCGGACGCCGCCACGCTGGCCGCGATGCTGCTCGGGCGGACCCGCCGGATCGGCATCGGGACGGCGGTGAGCGTGCTGCCCACCAACCACCCGGTGCGGCTCGGCGAGCAGGCGGCGCTGCTGCACCTCACCTCGGGCGGCCGGTTCACGCTCGGGGTCGGCCGCGGCGGCCCGTGGATCGACCTGACGGTCTTCGGCACCGGCATCGACGCGTACGAGCAGGGCTTCCCGGAGCGCCTCGACCTGCTGCTGGCCTGGCTGCGCGGCACCCGGGTGGGCGCCGACGGACCGCAGTTCCGCTTCCCCGAGGTGGACGTGGTGCCGAGGGCGACCGAGCCGCTCCCGCCGGCCGAGCCGACCGGGCTGGACGGCCTGGCGGGCTGGCTGGGGCTCGAGGAGGAGCCGGAGGCGGTGCTGCGGGCCTTCCCGCGCCAGCGGCACGATCTGGGGCCCCGCCAGCGGCACGAGCAGTCCCCGCTGCGCGGCCGGCCCGGCCACCGGTCGACGCCGCGCCCGGCGCCCGGGGCCGGCGGCCCGCCGGTGGTGATGGCCTGCACCTCGCCGGGCGGGGTGCGTACCGCGGCCGAGCGCGGCCTGCCGATGCTGCTGGGCATGCACTCGGGCGACGAGGACAAGAAGGAGCTGCTGGCGGCGTACCGGGCGGCCTGGCGGGCCGCCGGCCGGAGCGAGGAGCAGCTGGCCAGGGTCGAGCGGGAGCACGTCGCCGCCGGCGTGGCGCAGGTGGACGACCGGGCCGGCGACGCGCGCGCGGAGCTGCTGCGGTCGATGCCCGACTTCTTCGCCCACGGTCTGGGCGCCCACCGAACGGTGGACGGTCAGGAGCGGCGGATGCGGGACCCGCGCGCGTACACCGAACTGCTCTGCGACCTGCACCCGGTGGGCACGCCGCGGCAGTGCGCGGACCGGTTGCTGGCCACCGCCGAGCGGACCGGCATCCGCCGGTTCGCGCTGCTCGCCGAGGGGTCGGGCGACCGGGACAGCACCCTGCACAACATCGCCCGGCTGGGCGCCGAGGTGCTGCCGCAGCTGGGCTGAACGCACGTCGGTGGGCCGCCCCGCAGGGCGGCCCACCGGCGGACGCGCGGTTCAGCAGTCGCGCAGTTCGGCCGACTGGTTGAGCACCTGGGCCCGGACGGAGGTGAAGCGCCGGTGGCGCTCCGCGGAGGTCGCGGAGGGCGCGAACACCGCCACCCGGTGGCAGTTCTGGAACGCCAGCTGCACGCCGAAGTGCCGCTGCAGGGCACCCCGGATCGCGTCGCTGGCCATGGCGCGCAGGAGCTGGCCGCGGGCCTGCTCGCTGGGCGGCGGGACCTGGTTGTCGGCGAAGTCGGTGCCGTCGACCTTGAGCTGGGCGACCAGCGAGCTGATCAGCTCCCAGGCGTACGGCAGGGAGACGCGGACGCAGTCGACGAACTCCCTCTCGTCGACCTCGCCTCTCTCGGCCTTCTCAAGCAGGGCCGGTGAGACGTCGAGCGACATGGGTTCTCCTCTCGCGGTCCACCCGGGCGCGGCTGCCGGGGTGGTCGTGCGGTGGTGCGGATGGTGCCGTGCCGTGCTCACGCAGGTGGTGCTGGTGGCGGGTACCGCCCGGGCCGGACCGACGTCCGGTCAGGCTGACAGCGGCTCGGTGGAGCGGCGGTGGGTTTGCAGGGCCCGTCCGTCCGCACACCGAGGACAGGGGACAGCACCCGGGTCGGCCGATGCCCGGGCGTACGCCGAAACCGTGGCGACACCACCAGGTGGGGCGGCAGCCACTCACTCCAGCCTGGCAGGCAACGCTCAGCCCGGCTGGAGAATCCCTCGATTCACCCCTTGTACGCGGCCGGCCGGCACAGATTGGCCGGATCCCGTCGGAGCGTTCATCTCACTTCTCCATCCCCGTTGCCCGCACCCCGGCGACCGGACATCCGGGTGCCGTAGCCTCACGGGCCGCTCCGGGCGGCGCGGGGTGCCGTCCCTCCATGGTTCGCCGCCTTCGCGCGTTCTTCACCCGGCTGTCGCGGAATCGCATCAACTGGCCTCGGTGGGCTAGCGTGGTCGACCGTGCGTCTCGTAATTGCCCGCTGCTCCGTCGACTATGCCGGACGGCTCTCCGCCCATCTCCCGTCCGCGACCCGCCTCATCCTGGTGAAGGCCGACGGGAGCGTCAGCATCCACGCCGACGACCGCGCCTACAAGCCGCTCAACTGGATGTCGCCCCCGTGCAGTCTCAAGGAGGGCGACAGCAGTTGGACGGTCACCAACAAGGCCGGTGAGAAGCTGATCATCACCCTGGAAGAGGTGCTGCACGACTCCTCGCACGAACTCGGCGTCGACCCCGGCCTGGTGAAGGACGGCGTCGAGGCCCACCTCCAGGAGCTGCTGGCCGACCGGATGGAGGTGCTCGGTGCCGGCTGGCAGTTGATCCGCCGCGAGTACCCGACCGCGATCGGCCCGGTCGACATCCTGTGCCGGGACGCCGACGGTGCCACCGTCGCGATCGAGATCAAGCGGCGCGGCGAGATCGACGGCGTCGAGCAGCTCACCCGGTACCTGGAGCTGCTGAACCGCGACCCGCTGATCGCTCCGGTCAAGGGCGTGTTCGCCGCGCAGGAGATCAAGCCGCAGGCCCGGGTGCTGGCCACCGACCGCGGGATCGGCTGCGTGGTGCTCGACTACGACGAGCTGCGCGGCATCGAGGACGACAAGCTCAAGCTGTTCTGATCCGCCCGCCTCACGGGGTCGCGCTGGCGCTGGTCTCCGGCGACGGGCTGGCCGAGGTGGTCGGCGGCGCGGAGGACGAGGGCGGCGTGGCCGGCGGAGGGGTCGGCTGCCCGCCTCCCTTGGTCGAGGTGACCGGGGCCGGCGAGCCGGCCGTCGACCTGCTCGGGGTGGGCTTGCGGGAGGTGCTGCGCGAGGCGCTCGGCGTCGGTGCGGTGCTGGCGGAGGCCTCCTCGGTCGGGCTCTCGACGGCCTCCGGGGTCGCGGAATCCGAGGCACCGCCGCTGGGCGACAGGTTGAGGCCGCTCGGCAGCACGTAGTCGTCGACCGAGCTGCCCGGCCTGCTCCGCCCGCCGCCGTCGCTCTCCGGCCCGCCGGCCACGCTCAGCCCGATCGCGGTGCCGAGCACCCCGAGCGCCAGCACGGCCGCGGAGGCCGCCAGCACGGTGCGCCGGGTGTCCTGCCCGGTCCGCGGCGCCGCCTTGAACCGGAACGGTGCCTGCGCGATCGCCCGGATCACCGGACGGCGGCCGCTCGGGGCGCTCTCGGCCTCCTCCTCGGCGGGCGTGTCCAGGTTGGCCCGCAGCAGCTCGATCATCCGCCGCGCCGCCGCCCCACCGCGCGGCTCGCCGAGCGCCGACCGCAGCGCGACCGCGGCGTCCAGCTCGGCCGCGGCCTTGCGGGAGGTGCCCTGGCACAGCGCGAGCGTGCCGAGTTCCTGGTGGAACCAGGCCTCCTCCCCCGTCGCCCCGAGCCGGCGGGCCGCCTCCAGGCCGAGCTGCAGGGCCCGTTCCCAGGCCCCCCAGCGCAGCGAGAGCGCCAGCGCCGGGGCGGCCGCCCGGGCCAGCTGGAGCACGGCCTGCGCCCGTCCGGCGTCGCGGTCGGCGAGCATCACGCCGAGCACCACCTCCGCCTCGGCGGCGATCTGCTCGGTGTCCACCGAACCGTGCCCGACCCACCAGGAGAAGTGCTCCGCGCCGCCGAACCCGATCTCGCCGATCTCCCAGTGCCCGGTCAGGCTCTCCAGCACGCCGGCGGCCAACCGGTGGTGGCCGCCGATCGACACCGCCAGGCCGGCATCCACCAGTTCCTGCAGCGCGCTCTCGCCGAGCCCGACGTCGATCAGCGCCGGCAGGTGCGAGGCGGTCGGGCACTCCCCACCCAGCGCCAGGGCCAGGCGCAGTACCTCGCGCGCGGACTCCCCCAAGCCCTCGGCCAGCCGCAGCGCGGGCGCCGCGGTCTCCGCGACCGTCGGCAGCGGCACCGACCGCCGCAGCTCCGCCTCCAGCTCGGCCGGGTCCTCCGGCCCGTCGACCTCCTTGACCAGGCCGAACACGCTGTGCCGGTCCTCCTGCGCGGCCACCAGCGCGTCCACCGCGACGTCCCGCTGGCGCAGCAGCGCGGCCGCCTGGACGAAGCGCAGCGGCAGCCCCTCCGACTCGAACCAGAGGTCGACCGCCCAGGCCCGCTCGGCCTCGTCCAGCTGACGGCCGGCCAGCCGGACCACCAGGTTGAGGCAGGCTCCGCGGGCCAGCCCGGCCACCAGGTGGTCGCGCAGCCGGGCACCGGGCTGGGCCGGCGGGCTGTCCGGCGGCACCGATATCAGGAAGGCGCAGTCGGGGGCCATCGCGAGCACCGGCTCCAGGTCGGCCTCGGCCAGCTCGACGTCGTCGATCACCACGACGGCGCCGACCGCGCCGAGCCGCTCCGTCAGCTCCCGCTGGTCCGGCCGCACGCCGGGGGCGTGGTGGGTGGCGGCGAAGAGGTCCTGCAGCAGGTCCGCCGCCGTCCGTCGGTGGCCGTTGAGCCGGACCACCCCGTCGGGGGCCAGCCCCTCGGCGGCCGCCGCGACGGCCGCCAGCAGGGCGCTGCGGCCCGAGCCTGCCTGGCCGACCAGCCGGACCGAGCGGCCCTCGGCGAGCAGGCCGAGCAGCTGGGCGATGTCGGCCTCGCGGTCCAGCAGCGGCAGGTCGGCGGGGCCGGTGCCGAGCGCCAGCGGGCCGACCGCGAGGTCCGGGCCGAGCGACGGGCCGGCCTGTGAGGGCTGCCGGCCGCGGCGGGGCTCGGGACGCCAGCCGTCCGGGCAGGCGGTGGCCTCGGAGCCGTCGGCGCCGCCCACCGAGAGCATCAGGTCGCCGGGGAACACCTCACCGGTGCGGGGGCGCAGCCCGTCCTGCCCGAACTCGCCGGTTGGCTGTCCCACGTCCATGCTCCACCCATGTTCGACCGCCCGCCGCCGAGGCCCCGAGCGCTGACAACCGGCCGCGGACCGGGCCCGGGCGGCCGTGACTTCTGAGCGCAGACTTTCCCACACCCGTGTCGCGGAGCACAGCCCCGGCCCCGGTTTGCGGGGTGACGGGCGAAGAGTCGGACACGACCGATCCGCGCCGGCCCGGCGCCGGGCGCCGATCCTCGGGCCGCGCCCGGGAGTTGGCGACAGCTAGCGGGTCGGGGCGACCAGGGGCTGCGGGGTGACGCCGATGGCCGGGAGGGTGGTGCCGTACGCGTCGGGGACGGCGCCCTCGACCGCGAGGATGCGGTGCAGGCGGGTCGCGACCAGCAGCCGCTGCAGCTGGGCGGGCACGTCGCGCAGCACCAGGCGGCGGCCGAGCCGGCCGGCCCGGCGGTGGGTGCCCATGATGACGCCGAGGCCGGTGGCGTCCCAGAACTCCAGACGGCCGAGGTCGAGCACCAGATCGCCGTGACCGCCGTCGACGGCGGAGTGCAGGCGGGCCCGCGCGTCGGCGGCGCTGCGCACGTCGAGGCGGCCTTCGATGGCCAGGCCGCGGTGGTCGCCGGTGATACGCACGCTCTCCTCCTCCGCCGTGCTGCTGCGCTGTGCGATACGGGTCCGCAGGGGCTCCGCCACGGGCGCAGGCACCGGGTGCCCACGCGCCGGGGGCCGCGCCGGTCTCCCCCTCATCTGACGGTGAACCAACTCCGCAGGTTGCTCCCACTCGGCAGGGTGGCGGTCAACTTCACCCGTCCGAGGGAATATACGCAGGAAGTCACCACACTCACGCTCGATTCCCGCCCAAATCACCCGTCTGCGGCGCGGTCGTGAGCAAACTCACCCGGGTGGTGGGCCGGACAGCCGGTCGCCACCACCCGGACGAGCGCTACTTGCTCTCGTAGCCGTAGAAGCCGCGGCCGCTCTTGCGGCCGAGGTCCCCGGCGGTCACCATCCGGGCCATGATCTCCGGGGCGGCGAACTTCTCGTCCTGGGTCTCGGCGTAGATGTTGTGCGCGGCGTGCAGCAGGATGTCGACGCCGGTCAGGTCGGCGGTCTGCAGCGGGCCCATCGGGTGGCCGAAGCCGAGCCGGCAGGCGGTGTCGATGTCCTCGGCGGTGGCGACGCCCGACTCGTACAGCTTGGCGGCCTCCACCACCAGCGCGGTGATCAGGCGGGTGGTGACGAAGCCCGCCACGTCCCGGTTGACCACCACGACCTCCTTGCCCACGCCCTCGGCGTAGGCCCGGACGGTGGCGAGGGTCTCGTCACTGGTCTTGTAGCCGCGCACCAGCTCCACCAGGCGCATCAGCGGCACCGGGGAGAAGAAGTGCACGCCGACCACGCTCTCCGGGCGCGAGGTGGCGGCCGCGATCCGGGTGATCGGGATGGCGGAGGTGTTGGAGGCCAGCACCGCGCCGTCCTTGGCCAGCTTGTCGAGCTCGCGGAAGACCGACTCCTTGACCTCCAGCTGCTCGAACACCGCCTCCACCACGATGTCCGCCTCGGCGACCGCGCCCAGGTCGGTGGTGGTGGTGATCCGGCCGAGCGCGGCCTCGGCCTGCTCGGCCGTCAGCTTCCCCTTCGCGACGAACTTCTCGTACGAGGCGCGGATCCCGGCCAGGCCACGCTGCAACGCCTCGTCCGTGACGTCGCGCAGCACCACCGGGTGGCCGGCCTGGGCCGAGACCTGGGCGATGCCGGCGCCCATCAGGCCGGCACCGATGACGGCGATCTGCTGGGTGGCTGCGTTGCTCATGGCTGGGTCTCCCGAGTGACGATGTTCGCCCGTCGGGCCGGCCGGGGCTCCGGGTTCGAGTCCGCTGCTCCAGCTGGTCCGGGGCGGTGCCTGAAGGCGGCTCAGGGCAGGGGTCTCCCCTCCGAGCCGCGCCGCTCACGCGCCGGACTCTAACGCCCCGGCGGGCTCCGTGGTGAGATTGAGGAGTGTGATCTGTGCCGGACCGAGGAGAGGTAGGCGCGTTGACCGCTGTGCACCCGCTGGTGGCGCTGCTGCTCAGCCTGGGGGTGGTCGCCGTCCTGATTCTGCTGCTGCGCTGGACGTACCGCCGGGGCAGCTCGCTGGTGGCCCGCCCCCCGCACTCCGGCAACCCGGACGAGTACGGGCTGCTGGTGACCGTCGCCGCACCCACCGACCCGGCCGAGGCGGCCCGGCTCGGCGGGCTGCTGACCGCCGCCGGGGTGCGGCACACCCTGGTGGACACCACGGCCGGGCCCCGGCTGATGGTCTGGGCCGGCGACGCCGACCGGGCCAGGTCGGCGCTGGACCGCAGTTGACGGTCAGTCGGGCGCACCGACGCCCAGCTCCTGCGCGAGGATCGCGGCCTGCACCCGGCTGCGCAGCCCGAGCTTGGCCAGGATCCGGCTCACATGGGTCTTGGTGGTGGCCTCGGCCATCGCCAGCCGGGCGGCGACCTCGCCGTTGGACAGGCCCGCCCCGAGGCAGCCGAGCACCTCGCGCTCGCGGGGCGTGAGGCCGGCCAGTGCGGCCCGCCCGTCCACCTGGTCCGGCCGGCCGGGCCGGGCGAAGGTGCTGATCAGCCGCCTGGTCACGGAGGGCGCCAGCATGCCGTCGCCGCGCGCCACCGCCCGGATCCCGTCCACCAGGTCGGCGGCCTCCACGTCCTTGAGCAGGAAGCCCGCCGCGCCCGCCCGCAGCGCACCGTAGACGTACTCGTCCAGGTCGAAGGTGGTCAGCACGAGCACCTGGGCCGACCCCTCGGCGACCACGCGCCGGGTCGCCGCGATCCCGTCCAGCCGGGGCATCTGGACGTCCATCAGCACCACGTCCGGGCGCAGCTCGGCGGCCAGCCGGACGGCCTGCTCGCCGTCGGCCGCCTCGCCGGCCACCTCGATCCCGGGCTCGGCCCGCAGGATCATCACCAGCGCGGCCCGGACCGCCGCCTGGTCCTCCGCCACCAGGACGCGCAGCGTCATCCCCGCTCCTCCTCCCGCCCGCTCCCGCGCGGCAGCACCGCGCGCACCTGCCACTCCCCGCCCACCGGACCGGCGTCGAGCCGGCCGCCGAGCAACTGGGCCCGCTCCCCCATGCCCACCAGGCCGGCCCCCGCGCCCGCCGGAACCCGGCCGTCCACCGGCCGGTACGGGCTGCGGGCGACGATCTCCAACTCCTCGGGACGGTAACCGATCCGCAGCCGCACGGTGCCGGCGGCGGCGTGCTTGAGCGCGTTGGTCAGCGACTCCTGGACGATCCGGTACGCCGCCAGCTCCACCGGCGCGGACAACTCCCCGCGCTCGCCGCTCTCCTCGGCCTCGAAGACCAGCCCCGCCTCCCGGCCGACCGCCCTGGCCTGCTCCAGCAAGGTGTCCACCGCGTCCAGCCGGGGCGCGGCGTACGACTCCTCGGGGTGCTCCTCGCGCAGCAGGCCGATCATCCGGCGCATCTCGGCCAGGCCCTGGACGCTGTTGTGCCGGATCACCGCCAGCGCCTCCACCAGCGGCTCGTCCGCCGCCCTGGCCTGCCGCCGGGCCAGCGCCTGCGCGCCGGTCGCGTGGATCGCGATCGCCGACAGGTGGTTGGCGATCACGTCGTGCAGCTCGCGGGCCATCCGGGCGCGCTCGGCGGCGACCGCTCCCCGGCGGTCCAGCTCGGCCAGCAGGGCGGTCTGCTCGGCCCGCAGCCGGGCGCTCTCGGTCTCCTCGCGCTGGCGTCTGAGCAGGTCGCCCGTCCACACCGGGGCGATGAACACCAGCCCGCACAGGCCGCCCACCACCAGCGCCGTCGACACCCCGCTGTGCAGCAGGGTGAGGCCGCTGAGCACCAGCGTGGTGCCCGCCCCGGTCAGGTGCAGCACCCGGGACATCCGGGGCGGCCCGTACAGGGTGGCCGCGTACAGCAGGTCGGTGTACATCACGACGGTGGCCAGCACCGAGCCGGCGAAGATGTTGGCGGCGAGCACCAGCCCGCCGAGCGACACCGTCCAGATCGTCCAGCTGCGGCGCAGCGGCTCCAGCGCGGCCATCACCAGCAGCGGCAGCACCGCCACCCAGGACGGCACCTGCGCGTTGCGGTCGTAGGCGCCCGCGACGATCAGCACCAGGCCGCCGAGCAGGCCGGCCGCTGCGATCGCCAGGTCCTGCCGGCGTGGGGTGAGGGTCACGCTGCTCATCCCACCACCGCCGGGCCCCGGCCCGCACCGCCCGCCGGGAGGATCCGGGGGTACATCGAAGGATGCAGCACGGACCACCCCTGCCGACGATGCCCCCGGGAGCCAGGACCGGCCAGGCTGTGGCCATGGTCGCCGGCGAGGTCGGCTTCTGGGTCCTGCTGGCGCTCGCCCTGGCCGCCCGTTACCTGCTGCGCCGGCGGGCGGTGAGCACCGCGCTGCTGCTCGCCCTCCCGCTGGTCGACCTGGTGATCCTCGGCGCCACCGTGGCCGACCTGCGGCGGGGCGCCGTCGCGGACTGGAGCCACGGTCTGGCCGCCTGCTACGTCGGCTTCTCGGCCGGCTACGGCCACGCGCTGGTCCGCCGGGCCGACGCGCACGCCGCGCACCGCCTCGCGGGCGGCCCGCGGCCGCCGAGGCCGCCGAAGTACGGCCGGGAGCGGGCCGCGTACGAGTGGCGGATCTTCTTCCGGACACTGGCCGCCGCGGTGATCACGGTGGTGCTGATAGCCGGCGTGCAGGCACTGGTCGGGGATCCTGCCCGGACGGCGGGGCTGGACCCTTGGTACCCGCGGGCGGCCGCGGTCACCGGGATCAGCCTGCTGATCGCCGCCAGTTACACCGTCCTGCCCACGCGGGGGAAGCGGGGCTAGCGGTTCTCCCCCGGCACCCACAGCACGTCGCCGCGCTCCTTGTTGGCCGCCCGGGCCAGGATGAACAGCAGGTCCGAGAGCCGGTTCAGGTACTTGGCGGTGAGCGGGTTGACGCTGTCACCGTGCAGGTCGATCGCCGCCCAGGTGGCCCGCTCGGCCCGGCGGACCACGGTGCAGGCCAGGTGCAGGTAGGCGGCGCCGGGCGTGCCCCCCGGGAGGATGAAGCTGCGCAGCTTCTCCAGCTGCTCCAGGTACAGGTCGCAGTCCGACTCCAGCCGGTCCACGTAGCTCTGCAGGACGCGCAGCGGCGGGTACTTCGGGTCCTCGACCACCGGGGTCGCCAGGTCGGCGCCGACGTCGAAGAGGTCGTTCTGAATCCGCGTCAGCACCGCCACCACGTCCTCGGGCAGCGCGCCGACGGCGAGGGCCACGCCGAGGGCGGCATTGGCCTCGTTGGTGTCCGCGTAGGCGATCAGCCGGGGGTCGGTCTTGGTGGTGCGGCTCATGTCGCCGAGTGCGGTCGTGCCGTCGTCACCGGTGCGGGTGTAGATCCGCGTCAGATTCACCATGCCGGCCAGCCTAGTCAGGCCTCGCGCGGCCCACCCGTGATTGCGACGCCGATCACAAAGCCCTTCGCCGGGCCTTCGGGGATGGTGACGTCCGTGCCGTACGGCATCCGGACCTCGGCCTCGTAGGTCGCCTTGTCCGGATCGGGTGCGGCCAGCACCGTGACGTGCCCGGGGCCGTCCGCCTCGTCGATCACTGGGAGGGGCCCCCAATCTCCGTCGCTAGGCGACTCCCCCAGCCTCCGGCCGGGAGGTGCCCCCATCCTCCGTCGCTACGCCACGTTGACCCTCTGCCCGGGCGGGGCGGCTTCGAGCCAGGCGAGGAAGCCGGTGAGGGCGTCGTCGCTCATGGCGAGCTCCAGGGGGGCGCCGTTGTGCAGGCAGCGCAGGACGACGGAGCCGGAGAGCAGGGCGAGCTCCTCCTGGCCCTCCGGGTAGCGGCGGCCGAGCACCTCGATCTGGGTGCGGGGCAGCACCCGCCGCGGGCGGGGCGCGTACGAGAAGACCCGGAACCACTCGATGGAGTCACCGCTGTACCGCCCGATACCGAAAACCCACCCCTTGCCGTCGGTCACCGGGACCGGGGCGGAGGTGGGCTGGCCGTTCTCGTCGAGGTCGGGCTGCGTCGAGGCGTCGGCGGGCATTTTGAGCCGGAAGCTGCAGTCGAAGGTTCCTCCGACCCGCTGGATCACCCGGCGGCGTACCGCGAAGGCGACCAGTCCGGCCACTCCCAGGGCCACCACCGTCGCACACACCACAAGGGCGAGGACCATGCTCACCGACCTCCTCGCTACCTGCGTCCCCGTTGCGGTCGTATCAACGACCGCACTGTCCTACCAACTGATACGACAGTCCCGGGGTCACGCATTCGCGTCCCCGGGACCGTCGGTCTGACTTGCGCTCAGGCGGCCTTGAGGCCGCGGGCCGCCACCAGGCGGACCTCGGCCCGGCGCTCGGCGTGCGCGTCGAGCTCGCCCTGGGCGTTCTCCAGCGCGCGCTGCGCCCGCGCGACGTCGATCTCGTCCGCCAGCTCGGCCACCTCGGCGAGGATGGAGAGCTTGTTGTCGGCGAAGGAGATGAAGCCGCCGTGCACGGCAGCGACGACGGTGCCGCTGTCGGTGGTGCGGATGGTGACCGGACCGCTCTCCAGCACGCTCAGCACCGGAGTGTGACCGGGCATGATGCCGGTGTCACCGGAGGCCGTACGGGCGACAACGATGGTGGCCGCACCGGACCACACCTTGCGGTCGGCTGCGACCAGCTCGACGTGCAGCTCAGCCAACGTGGGCTCCTAGGCTCTTGCCGGGGAATCGGAGCAGACCCGATCACTCGGCAGTTTCGGTAAGAATAACGGGCCCGTGCCCCCGGCATGAAACCAAGGGCCCGGAGATGACCGGGATCACAGCCGCCGCGTGCCGTGAGGGGTGGCCCCCGGGAGCCCGGGGACCACCCCTCACGAACGGTCGGCCATCACTCGGCCGCTACTGCTGGACTACTTCTTCGCCAGGTCGGCGGCGTTCTTCTCGAGGTCCTCGATGCCACCGCACATGAAGAAGGCCTGCTCCGGGATGGAGTCGTACTTGCCGTCCGCGATCGCGTTGAAGGCCTCGATGGTCTCCGACAGCGGCACGGTCGAACCCTCGACGCCGGTGAACTGCTTGGCGACGTAGGTGTTCTGCGACAGGAAGCGCTCGATCCGACGCGCACGGTGAACCGTGATCTTGTCGTCCTCGGACAGCTCGTCGATGCCGAGGATCGCGATGATGTCCTGGAGGTCCTTGTACTTCTGCAGGATCCCCTTGATGCGCACCGCGGTGTCGTAGTGGTCCTGCGCGATGTAGCGCGGGTCCAGGATGCGGGACGTGGAGTCCAGCGGGTCGACGGCCGGGTAGATGCCCTTCTCCGAGATCGGGCGCGACAGAACGGTGGTCGCGTCCAGGTGGGCGAAGGTGGTGGCCGGCGCCGGGTCGGTCAGGTCGTCCGCGGGGACGTAGATCGCCTGCATCGAGGTGATCGAGTGACCGCGGGTCGAGGTGATGCGCTCCTGGAGGAGGCCCATCTCGTCGGCCAGGTTCGGCTGGTAACCCACCGCGGAGGGCATACGGCCGAGCAGGGTCGACACCTCGGAACCGGCCTGGGTGAACCGGAAGATGTTGTCGATGAAGAGCAGAACGTCCTGCTGCTCCACGTCACGGAAGTACTCCGCCATGGTCAGCGCGGAGAGCGCGACCCGCAGACGGGTGCCCGGCGGCTCGTCCATCTGGCCGAAGACCAGCGCGGTCTTGTCCAGAACGCCCGAGTCGACCATCTCGTGGATGAGGTCGTTGCCCTCACGGGTGCGCTCGCCGACACCGGCGAACACCGACACACCACCGAAGTTCTCGGCGACGCGGTAGATCATCTCCTGGATCAGAACGGTCTTGCCGACACCGGCACCACCGAACAGACCGATCTTGCCACCCTGGACGTACGGGGTGAGCAGGTCGATGACCTTGATACCGGTCTCGAACATCTCGGTCTTGGACTCGAGGTCCTTGAACTCGGGAGCCTTGCGGTGGATCGGCCAGCGGACCTCGACCTGGGACTCGAACTCGTCCTTGTCGACGTTCAGCACCTCACCGAGGGCGTTGAAGACCTTGCCCTTGGTGATCTGGCCGACCGGGACGGAGATCGCCGAACCGGTGTCGGAGACCTGCGCGCCACGGACCAGACCGTCGGTCGGCTGCATCGAGATGCCGCGGATCAGGCCGTCGCCGAGGTGCTGGGCGACCTCGAGGGTCAGCACCTTCTTGCCCGAGCCGTCGGGGTTGTCCACCTCGACGTGCAGGGCGTTGAACATGTCCGGAATCGCGTCGACGGGGAACTCCACGTCGACGACCGGGCCGATGACCCGCGCGACGCGGCCCGTCGCCGTGGTCGGCTCAACAGTGGTGGTCATTCTCATTCGCTCCCCGCGCTAGCGTCGGCCAGCGCGTTGGCGCCACCGACGATCTCGCTGATTTCCTGGGTGATCTCGGCCTGACGGGCCGAGTTGGCAAGCCGCGTGAGCGACTTGATGAGCTCGCCCGCGTTGTCGGTCGCGCTCTTCATCGCACGCCGGCGGGCGGCGTGCTCCGAGGCGGCCGACTGCAGCAGCGCGTTGTAGATCCGGCTCTCGACGTACCGCGGCAGCAGCGCGTCCAGGACGCCCTCCGCCGACGGCTCGAAGTCGTACAGCGGGAAGATCTCCGCCTTGGCCGGCTGGTCGTCGCTGAGCTTGACCTCGTCCAGCTTCAGCGGCAGCAGCCGCGCGTCCACCGGGGTCTGGGTCAGCATCGACTCGAACTTGGTGGAGACCAGGTGCAGCTCGTCCACGCCGCCCGTCTCGGCCGTGAAGGCCGCGATCAGGTCGACCGCCACGGCCTTCGCGTCGCCGTAGGTCGGCTTGTCGGAGAACCCCGTCCACGAGTCCGCGACCGCCAGGTCACGGAAGTTGTAGTACGAGACGCCCTTGCGACCGACGATGTAGGTCACCACGTCCTTGCCCTCGGCACGCAGCTGCGCGGAGAGCGCGAGCGCCTGCTTGATGGCGTTGGTCGAGTAGCCGCCGGCCAGGCCGCGGTCCGCCGTGATCAGCAGGACAGCGGCCGTCTTGGCCTGGGGGTTCTCGGTGGTGAGCGGGTGCTTGGCGTTGGACCGGGTGGCCACCGCCGTCACCGCCCGGGTGAGCTCATCGGCGTACGGAGTGGAGGCGGCCACCGCGCGCTGCGCCTTGACGATGCGCGACGCGGAGATCATCTCCATCGCCTTGGTGATCTTCTTCGTCGCGGTGACAGAGCGGATCCGGCGCTTGTAGACCCGAAGCTGTGCTCCCATGGGTCGTTACGTCCTTTCCCTCGTTACCGGACTCAGGCCTGCTCGGACAGGAGCTTGCCGTCGGCCGTGGTGAAGCCCTGCTTGAAGGCGGTGATCGCCTCGGTCAGCGCGTCGATCGTGCCGTCCTCGAGCTTCGAGGTCTCGACGATGCCCGCCAGCAGGTCCTTCTTCTCGATCCGCAGGTGGTCCAGGAACTCGCGCTCGAAGCGGCGGATGTCCGCGACCGGGACGTCGTCCAGCTTGCCGGTGGTGCCGGCCCAGATGGAGACGACCTGCTCCTCGACCGGGAACGGCTGGTACTGGCCCTGCTTGAGCAGCTCGACCATGCGCGCACCGCGCTCCAGCTGGGCCTTGGAGGCCGGGTCCAGGTCGGAACCGAAGGCGGCGAACGCCTCCAGCTCGCGGTACTGGGCCAGGTCCAGGCGCAGGCGGCCGGCGACCGACTTCATGGCCTTGATCTGGGCCGAGCCACCGACGCGGGAGACCGAGATGCCGACGTTCACGGCCGGGCGGATGCCGGCGTTGAACAGGTCGGACTCCAGGAAGCACTGGCCGTCGGTGATGGAGATGACGTTGGTCGGGATGTACGCCGAGACGTCGTTCGCCTTGGTCTCGATGATCGGCAGACCGGTCATCGAGCCCGCGCCCAGCTCGTCGGAGAGCTTCGCGCAGCGCTCCAGCAGGCGGGAGTGCAGGTAGAAGACGTCACCCGGGTAGGCCTCGCGGCCCGGCGGACGGCGCAGCAGCAGCGACACGGAGCGGTAGGCCTCGGCCTGCTTCGACAGGTCGTCGAAGATGATCAGGACGTGCTTGCCGTCGTACATCCACTCCTGGCCGATGGCCGAGCCGGTGTACGGGGCGAGGTACTTGAAGCCGGCCGGGTCGGAGGCGGGAGCAGCCACGATGGTGGTGTACTCCAGCGCGCCGGCGTCCTCCAGGGCGCCGCGCACGGACGCGATGGTGGAGCCCTTCTGGCCGACGGCGACGTAGATGCAGCGGACCTGCTTCTTCGGGTCGCCCGAGCGCCAGTTGTCGCGCTGGTTGATGATCGTGTCGATCGCCACCGCGGTCTTGCCGGTCTGGCGGTCGCCGATGATCAGCTGGCGCTGGCCGCGGCCGATCGGGGTCATCGCGTCGATGGCCTTGATGCCGGTCTGCATCGGCTCGTGCACCGACTTGCGGACCATGACGCCCGGCGCCTGCAGCTCCAGGGCGCGGCGGCCGCTGGAGGCGATCTCGCCCAGACCGTCGATCGGGTTGCCCAGCGGGTCCACGACGCGGCCGAGGTAGCCCTCGCCGACCGGCACGGAGAGGACCTCGCCGGTGCGGTGCACCGTCTGACCCTCCTCGATGCCCGAGAACTCACCGAGGATGACGACACCGATCTCGCGGGTGTCGAGGTTCAGCGCGAGGCCGAGGGTGCCGTCCTCGAACTTCAGCAGCTCGTTGGCCATGACCGAGGGAAGGCCCTCGACCTTGGCAATACCGTCCATGGCCTCGGTGACCGTACCGACCTCTTCACGCGAGGCGGCGTCCGGCTGGTACGACTGGACAAAGTCGGCCAGCGCGTCCCGGATCTCCTCCGGACGGATCGTAAGCTCCGCCATCAGGCTTCCCTGCTCTCCTAGTTTGCGATCCTCGGCCCGCCATTGAGGGCCGCAAGTACTCGACTCTCGGCCGGGTCAGGTGAACCGGCCGTACGTTTTGCCGGTCCACCACGAGTGGATCCGACGCCCGACCGAGGGTCGGATGATGCGTTGGTGTGATCAGCCTTCGAGGACCTGGCGAGCGCCTTCGAGGCGGCTCGACACGGTGCCGTCGATGATCTCGTCACCGATCTGCACCCGCACACCGCCAAGGACCTGGGGGTCGATGTCGATGTTCAGGTGCACCTGGCGGCCGTACAGCCCGGCCAGCGAAGCGGCGAGCCGCTCCTTCTGGGCGTCCGACAGCGGAACCGCGGTGGTGACCAGGGCCACCACCCGGCCGCGACGGGCCGCCGCGAGCTTGGAGTAGGTCTCCAGGCCCTGCTCAAGGCTACGTCCACGCGGGTGGGTGACCAGGGCGGTGACCAGCCGGACGGTGCCCGGGTTGGCCCGGCCGCCGAGCAGCTTCTTGATCAGCTCCGCCTTGGCGGCGGTGCCGGCCTTCGGCTCGGTGAGCGCCGAGCGCAGCTCGTTCGACCCGCTGACGACCCGGCCGAACCGGAACAGCTCGTCCTCGAGGTCGTCCAGCACGCCGGCCTTGTCGGCGGCGATGATCTCGGCCAGGGCCGAGAGCTCCTCCACCGAGTCGACCAGGTCACGGGCGCCCGACCAGCGGGAGCGGACCAGACCGGAGACCAGGTCCACGGCCTCGCCGGAGACCTGCCCGGAGAGCAGCGACGCGGCCAGCCGGGCCTTGTCCTGACCGGACCGCGAGGGGTCGGTCAGCACGCGGCGCAGCGACACCTCGCGGTCCAGCAGGGCGGTCACGGCGGTGAGTTCCTCGGCGAGCTTGGCCGCGTCCACCGAGGTGTTGTCGGTCAGGCTCTGCAGGTTCTCCCGGCCGGCGGCCAGGGCCTCGCGGCTGGCGCCGATCACTTGGCGCCCGCCGAGGCAGCGGCCTTGCTCTCCAGGTCGGCCAGGAAGCGGTCGATGACGCCGCTCTGGCGGGCGCTGTCCTCCAGGGACTCACCGACGATGCGGGAGGCCAGCTGGGAGGCCAGCGAACCGACGTCCTGACGCAGCGCAGCAGTCGCCTGCTTCTTGTCGGCCTCGATCTGGGCGTGACCGGCAGCGACGATGGCCTCGCGCTGACGCTGGCCCTCGGCGCGCATCTCGGTGATCAGAGCAGCACCCTGCTCACGGGCGTGCTCGGTGATCCGGGCGGCCTCGTGACGCGCCTCGGCGAGCTCGGCGCGGTACTGCTCCAGCAGGGCCTGGGCCTCGGCCTGGGCGACCTCGGCCCGCTCCATGCCGCCTTCGATGGCGTCACGGCGCTCCGACAGCACCTTCTCGATGCTGGGGAGGAGCTTCTTGCCGAGAAGACCGAAGACGATGAAGAAGCAGAGCAGGCCGATGATGACCTCGGGCCACGCGGGGAGGAGCGGGTTCATCTGCTCCTCCGCCGCGAGGGCGAAACCGGGGTTCATATCAGAACCTTTCGTCGAAAAGGGCTACCGGTGTGCCGGGACTTACTTGCCGTAGACGAACGGCATGACGATGCCGATCAGCGCGAGCGCCTCGGTCAGCGCGAAGCCGATGAACATGTTGGAGCGGATCAGGCCGGCAGCCTCGGGCTGGCGGGCCATGGCCTGCACACCGTTGCCGAAGATCAGACCGACACCGATGCCGGGGCCGATCGCGGCGAGGCCGTAGCCGATGGAAGCGACGGAACCGGAAACCTCAGCGAGAGCGGACATCTCTGCTAATCCTTTGCGGGATGGAGTACCGGTGGTGGTTGGCCACCGGGAGTTCGGGGCGCAGCCGGGAGGCTGCGGGGCTCAGTGCGCCTCTTCGAGGGCACCGGCGATGTAGCTGCTCGCCAGCATCACGAAGATGTAGGCCTGCAGGAACTGGACCAGCAGCTCGAAGGCGGTCAGGGCGACGGCCACCACGAAGGAGACCGAGCCGTACAGCGCGCCGATGCTCGGGCTGAGCAGGTACCAGGAGGCGACCGAGAACACCACGATCAGCAGGTGGCCGGCGAACATGTTCGCGAAGGCTCGCACCGCGAGGGTGAAGGGGCGCACGAAGATGTTCGAGAAGAACTCGATCGGGACCAGGATGAACATGACCCAGCCGGGGATGCCCGACGGCCAGCAGAGGTTCTTCAGACCGCCGACGAAGCCGTGCTTCTTGAAGGTCAGCGTCATGTAGGTGATCCACACGATCGCCGCGAGCCCGACCGGGAAGGCGATCTTCGACATCACCGGGAACTGGGCGAACGGGATGATGGACATGATGTTCATGATCCACACGAAGAAGAACATCGAGACCAGCATCGGGACGTACTTCTCGCCCTTCTTGCCGATCGTCTCCAGCACGATGCTGCGCTTGACGAAGTCGTAGCCGATCTCGCCGACCAGCTGCAGCTTGCCGGGGAGGAGCTTCGGCTTCGCGAAGGCGGCCCAGAAGAAGCCGACGACCAGCAGCGCGCAGATGATCGACAGCAGCATCGGCTTGTTGAAGTCGATGCCACCGACGGTGAAGATCGGCTTGAAGTCGAACTCGTTCAGGCCGGGGGCGGGGAAGCCGCAGCCGGAGTTCAGGTGGCATCCGGCCTCAGAGGCAAGCTGCCTTACGTCAGCACCCACCACAGACTCCTTCGTCATGACGCATGGTTACGGCAACCTCGGTGTGTCGGCGTGGCCTGCGGCCACGGAGCGGCACTGGAACTTGATGGAAATCTCGCTGACCCCAGGCGGCCTCGTACACAGCCGCGGAATCTTCGAAGACCTGTCGGAATCGGGGGGCGATGCGTCCGAGCGGTATGCCTTCACCGCTTGGAGGGACCAGGCCGCATCCCGTACTCCGTTGTCGCGACGGACGATAGCAGTCCGTCAGGAGGGCATAAACACCGCCCCCCTCGCGCGAGGGACAGCCGGCAGCCGTCACGGTTGACGCTCCGACTTGGAGTCCTCGCGTTCGGACTCACCGGTGTGCACGTAGTACTGCTTCGCCTTCATCGCGGCGCGCACCTGGAAGCCCGTCCAGATCAGAACGCAGCCGAGCAGCGTGAAACCGAAGACCTTGGTGTCGAAGAGTGAGGTGTTCTTGAACACCGCGAGAACGATTCCGACCAGCAGGATCTGCGTGGTGTACACCGCGAGTGCGCCGGCCATCAGCAGCTGGGGGTTGTTCCTGGTCAGCCGGTCGAGAGCGACCTGACCGAAACTGAAGAACGCCATCACCAGCAGTGACGCGAAGAGGGCGCCGAGCAGGCCCTTGACCCCCACGAGGGCGGTGGAGATCGCAATGGCGAGCACTCCGGCGACCGCAGTGGGGATTGCGGCGCCACGGAGGATCCGGGCGTCGTGGGACGGCATGTCGGCAGCTCCGGCGGCATGTCGGTGTGACGGGGGACGGGCACGGGGTGCGGCGGGGACACCGCGCCGAGAACGCCGGCCGTGGGACGGCCGCTCGGCGGCCGCTCCGTCGAGGGAGACCGACCGGGGACGGAAGTCCTCCACCTGTCAGGTCTTTCGGCGTGTTCTCGGTACTCGTGAACGGTATCACAAACTATTTGATGAGAGCTTTACCATGAACGTGTGGTACCTGTCACACTGACGGCCCAAGCGTGCCGCCGTACGGGCGCGGCCACTTGACGCAACGTCAGCCGTTGCGCTCCGCGTGCGAGCCCACCGCGGTGGCCCCGGTACCCAGCCGTCCCAGCAGCTCCTGGTCGGCCGCGGAGAGCTCCGCGGCGACGGGCCGGCCCTCCCCCGCCCCGACCGGCTCGGCCACCTCCTCGGCCGCCGCGGCGACCGCACCGGCCACCGGCTCGGCCGCACCGGGCTCCTTGCGGTAGCGCGGCGGCACGAAGGCCTGGACGGCGCGCGGCGCGTGCGGGCGGAACCGCGGCATCAGCAGCACCACCAGGCCGACCAGGCAGAGCCCGGCGAGCGCCAGCACCACGGTGCGTCCGGTGTTGGTGATCGAGAAGGCGACCGTCCCGAAGGCGATCAGCGCGGCCCAGAAGTACATGATCAGGACGGCCCGGCTGTGCGAGTGGCCGACCTCCAGCAGGCGGTGGTGCAGGTGCTGCTTGTCCGCCGCGAACGGGGACTTCCCGGCCCAGGTGCGGCGGACCACGGCCAGCAGCAGGTCGGCCAGCGGCAGCGCGATCACCGTCAGCGGCAGCAGCAGCGGGATGTAGGTCGGCACCAGGGCGTGCACGGTGGCGGTCTGCGAACCGGTCTGGTCGGTGACCAGGTCCGGGTCGACCCGGCCGGTGATCGAGATCGCGGCGACCGCGAGCATCAGGCCGAGCATCATCGAGCCGGAGTCGCCCATGAAGATCCGGGCCGGGTGCAGGTTGTGCGGCAGGAAGCCCAGGCACATGCCGATCAGCACCGCGCTGAACAGCACGGCGGGGGCCGCGTCGTTGATCCCGTAGCCGTACCAGAGCCGGTAGGAGTAGAGGAAGAACGCGCCGGCCGCGATGCAGACCATGCCGGCGGCCAGGCCGTCCAGACCGTCGATGAAGTTCACCGCGTTGACCATGACGACCACCAGCGTGACCGAGATGATCATGCCCTGGGTCGGGGTGACCGCGACCGGGCCCACTCCGGGCACCGGGATGGAGATCACCGTGATGCCCTGCCAGACCATCACACCGGCGGCGATCATCTGACCGCCCAGCTTGACCAGCGCGTCCACGCCCCACTTGTCGTCCAGCACGCCGAGGATCCACATGATCCCGGCCCCGGAGAGCAGCGCCTTGGTGTCCTCGCTCTGGATGAACAGACGGCCCAGGTGGGTCAGTTGCGCGGCCACCAGCAGGCCCGCGCACAGGCCGCCGAACATCGCGATGCCGCCCAGCCGGGGCGTCGGTTCGCGGTGCACGTCCCGGGCCCGGACCGGCGGCATGGCGCCCGCCAGGATGGCGAACTTCCGCACCGGGCTGGTCAGCAGGTAGGTCACGGCCGCCGTCACGAACAGGACCAGCAGATACTCACGCACCACTGGCCTCCTGGTTCACGGTCCGACGATTGAGTACGGAGCGTACTCCGCCGCCCGGCCGGGGCGTGCTGGATCGGGGTTCGAGGTGCGTCGCCACGCTGCACACCTTATTGAGTCGGACGCACCGGTTGTGCACCGCGGTTCGCCTCGGCCCGCACCGGAATCCCCCGGAACGCTACCGGCGGCCCACGAAGGCCCGCGCCAGCTCCTGCACCCGGCCCCGGATCCGGGCGTCCGTACCGCTCGCGAGCACCTGTCCGATCAGCGTCCCGACCTCGGCCAACTCGGCCGGCCCCATCCCCTGCGCGGCCACCGCGCCGGTGCCCAGCCGGATGCCGGACGCCTCCGACGGGGGCGCGGGGTCGAACGGCAGGGCGCACTTGCCGAGCATCAGCCCGGCCCCGGCGCACCGCCGCTCCGCCTCCGCACCGGACAGGCCGAAGCCGCTGATGTCGACGGTGACCAGGTGGGTGTCGGTCCCGCCGGTCAGCGGCCGGGCACCGGCCTCGCCCAGCGCCCGTGCCAGGGCGCGCGCACCGTCCACCGCCCGCCCGATGTACGCGGCGTACTCCGGGGTGCCCGCCTCCAGCAGGGCCACCGCCTTGCCGGCCACCTCGTTCATCGCCGCCCCGCCCTGGGTGAACGGGAACACCGCCCGGTCGATCCGGTCGGCCAGCTCCGGACCGCACAGCAGCAGACCGCCGCGCGGTCCGCGCAGCAGCTTGTGGGTGGCCGCCACCGTGACGTCCGCGTACGGCACCGGCGAGGGCGCCGCGCCCGCCGCCACCAGCCCGATGGTCTGCGCGGCCGAGGCGACCAGGTAGGCGCCCACCTCGTCGGCGATCTCCCGGAAGGCCGCCCAGTCCAGGTGGCGTGGGTGCGAGATGCCGCCGGCGATGATCGCCTTCGGCCGGTGGGTGCGGGCCAGGTCGCGGACCTGGTCGAGGTCGACCGTGCCGTCCTGCTCGCGCACCCCGTAGCCGACGAAGTCGAACCACCGGCCGGAGAAGTTGGCCCGCGAGCCCGCGCTCAGGTGGCCGCCGTGCTGCAGGGACATCGCCAGCACCGCGTCGCCCGGCCGCAGCAGCGCGGCGTAGGCCGCCAACATCGCCGAAGTGGCCGACCGGGGCTGGACGTTGGCGTGCGCGGCACCGAACAGCGCGCGGGCCCGGTCCACCGCCAGCAGTTCCACGGTGTCGGCCGGCGCGCAGCCGGTGTGGTGCCGGCGGCCCGGATAGCCCTCGGCGTACTTGTCGATCAGCGGGCCGCCCAGCGCGGCCAGCACGGCCGGGCTGGTCAGGTTCTCGCCGGCCAGCAGCTGGAGGCTGTCGGCCCGGCGCTCGCTCTCGGCCGACAGCAGGTCCGCGACCAGCGGGTCGGCCTGCCGCAGGGCCGGCGCGGCCTGCCAGGGCACGCGGGCCTCGGCGCGGGTCTCGGTGGAGCCGGACACGGTGTCGGTGACGGTCATGGCGGCGCTCCCGGGCAGCGGCGGGCGAGGTGCTTCCAGGGTAGGACGGCGCTGCCGCCCGGGCCCGCCCGCGCGCACCGGGTACACCCGTCAGGGCGGGAGCACACCCTGAGCACCCGACAGGCACACTTCGGACACAGCACCCCCCTGAGCCCTCCCCAACCACCGCGTGTGGCCTCGGGACGGCCTCACCGGACCGCGCACGGCTGCACGGCGGACCGGAGCGAACGGCCCGGCACGCGCCGGGCACGCGGGGGTCAGTGCACGCCGGGTACGCCGGTCAGCGCCGTCACCACCGGGTCGAGGGCGTCGAATATCTCCTCGCCGCAGTTGCGGAACATCCCGATCGGCGCCCCGTACGGGTCGTCCACCTCGTCGAACTCGGGCGAGGCGGCCAGCAGCCAGCCGCGCAGCGCCGCCGCCGAACGGACCAGCGCCCGCGCCCGGTCGGTCAGCCGGGAACCGTCGCCCGGGTACGGCAGGGTGCCCGGGTCGACCCGGCGCACCAGCCGGGTGAACTCCTTGAGCGTGAAGGTCCGCAGGCCCGCCGAGTGCCCCATCGAGATCACCTGCGCCCGGTGGTCGAGGGTCGCCGTGAGCACCAGGTCGGCGTCGATGACGTGCTCGTCCAGCAGCTCGCGCCCGGCGAACCCGGCGCTGTCCGCGCCGTACTCGTCGAGCACGGTGGCCGCGTGCGCCTCCATCGGCGCACCCTCATGGCCCCAGGTGCCCGCGCTCTCCACCACGATCCGCCCGGCGGCGGGGCCGAGCCGGGTGGCCAGCTCCAGCCGGGTCAGCCGCTCGGCGATCGGCGAGCGGCAGACGTTGCCGGTGCAGACGAACAGGATCCGGAACGAGTCGAGCGGACGGGGCACCACGGCCAGGACCGCGGGTATGCCGGGGTCGGCGCCGTGCAGCGAGGCGGCGGCCGTCAACTGCCGGCCTCCAGGTCCGGGACGACCTCCCTCAGCTGCTCGACGCTGATCGCGCCCGCCCGCAGCACCACCGGCACCTTCCCGGTGACGTCGACGATGGTGGAACCGGTCGCGTGGTCGGCCTGACCGCCGTCGAGGTACACCGAGATGGCGTCGCCGAGCTGCCCCTGGGCCTCGTCGCAGGTGGCCGGCGAGGGGCCGCCGGTCCGGTTGGCGCTGGAGACCGCGAGCGGGCCGGTGGCGTTCAGCAGCTCGATCGCGACCGGGTGCAGCGGCATCCGGACGGCGACGGTGCCCCGGGTGTCGCCCAGGTCCCAGCGCAGCGACGGCTGGTGCTTGGCGACCAAGGTCAGACCGCCCGGCCAGAACGCGTCCACCAGCTCCCAGGCCTGCTCCGAGAAGTCGGTGACCAGCCCGTGCAGGGTGGTCGGCGAGCCGACCAGCACCGGCGAGGGCATGTTGCGCCCGCGGCCCTTGGCGGCGAGCAGCGCGCCCACCGCCTCCGGGGAGAAGGCGTCGGCGCCGACCCCGTACAGGGTGTCGGTCGGCAGCACCACGAGCTCGCCGCGGCGGATCGCCGAGGCGGCCTCACGCAGACCGGTGGCCCGGTCCCCGGCATCGGCGCAGTCATAACGGCGGCTCATCGGTGCGGTCCCCTTCCGAGATGGCTCAAGCTGAGAGGTGCGCTGCGGTGCGCGACGGCGCGCTGCCGGCAGTGGTGCGGTGCCCGGTCGCCCGGGACCCGGTGGAGTGGTGCCCGGTCGCCCGGGACCCGGTCGTGCGGTGCCCGGTCGCCCGGGACCCGGTGGAGTGGTGCCCGGTCGCCCGAGGTGGGCTGCTTCACAACGACGCCCTCCGGGCTGTCGTGCTGTGCTCGATCCTTCACAACGACGCCCTTCGGGCTGTTGTGCTGTGCTCGATCCTTCACAACGACGCCCTCCGGGCTGTTGTGAAGCGGGGCCGGTGGTTGAGGTCGCGGTGGTCGGCGGCGTCCGTCCAGCCGCTCTCCTCCTTGAAGATCCACGGGACCTGGCCGCCCTGGGTGTCCGCGTGCTCGATCACCACCGCGCCGCCCGGCCGCAGAAGCCGGGCCGCGACGCGTTCGATGCCGCGGATGGTGTCGAGCCCGTCCTCGCCGGAGAACAGGGACATCTGCGGGTCGTGGTCGCGGGCCTCGGGCGCCACGTACTCCCACTCGGTGAGCGGGATGTACGGCGGGTTGCTGATCACCAGGTCGAACCGGCCGTCCCAGGCGCGGTCGTCCTCGAAGGCCCGGGTAGCGTCGCCGGCGTGCAGGCTGATCCTGGCCCGGTCGGGGCTGGCCGCGATGTTGCGCCGGGTGTACTCCAGGGCGCCCTCGTCCAGTTCGAAGGCGTGCACGGTGGAGCGCGGCAGCTCCTGGGCCAGCGCCAGCGCGATCGCGCCGGAGCCGCTGCACAGGTCGACCACCAGCGGTTCGGCCACGTCCATGTCGCGGACCGCGTCTATGGCCCACTCCACCACGCTCTCGGTCTCCGGCCGCGGCACGAAGACGCCGGGGCCGACCTCCAGCTCCAGGTAGCGGAAGAAGGCCCGCCCGGTGATGTGCTGGAGCGGCTCACGCGCCTCGCGGCGCGACACCGCCTCCCAGTAGCGGGCGTCGAAGTCGCCGTCCGGGACGGTGTGCAGCTGGCTGCGCTTGACGTTGTGGATGTACGCCGCCAGTTCCTCCGCGTCGAAGCGCGGCGACGGCACGCCGGCCGCGGCCAGCCGCTGGGTGGCCTGGGCCACCTCGGCGAGCAGCAGGTTCATCCGTACACACCCCTGGGTCGTGGGCTTGGGCTGGTGCTCAGTTCTCCTGCGCGGCAGCCAGTTTGGCGGCCGCGTCGGCGTCCACGCAGGACTGGATGACCGCGTTCAGGTCACCGTCGAGGACCTGGTCCAGGTTGTAGGACTTGAAGCCGGTCCGGTGGTCCGAGAGACGGTTCTCCGGGTAGTTGTAGGTCCGGATCCGCTCCGACCGGTCCACCGTGCGGACCTGGCTGCGGCGCGCGTCCGAGGCCTCCTGCTCGGCGGCCTCCTGCGCGGCGGCCAGCAGCCGCGAACGCAGGATGCGCATCGCCTGCTCCTTGTTCTGCAGCTGGCTCTTCTCGTTCTGGCAGGACGCCACGATACCGGTCGGCAGGTGGGTGATCCGGACCGCGGAGTCGGTGGTGTTGACCGACTGGCCGCCGGGGCCGGACGAGCGGTAGACGTCGATCCGCAGGTCGTTGGCGTGGATCTCCACCTCTACCTCCTCGGCCTCGGGGGTGACCAGCACGCCCGCCGCGGAGGTGTGGATCCGGCCCTGCGACTCGGTGGCCGGCACCCGCTGGACGCGGTGCACGCCGCCCTCGTACTTCAGCCGGGCCCAGACGCCCTGGCCGGGCTCGGTGGTGCCGCGGGTCTTCACGGCGACCGAGACGTCCTTGTAGCCGCCGAGGTCGGACTCGTTGGCGTCGATCAGCTCGGTCTTCCAGCCCACCCGCTCGGCGAAGCGCAGGTACATCCGCAGCAGGTCGCCGGCGAACAGGGCGGACTCCTCGCCGCCCTCCCCCGCCTTGACCTCCAGGATGACGTCCTTGTCGTCGTTGGGGTCGCGCGGCACCAGCAGCAGCCGCAGCTCCTCGGTCAGCTCGTCCCGGCGGGCCTCGGAGGACTTCACCTCGGCGATGAAGTCCGGGTCCTCGGCGGCCAGCTCGCGGGCGGCCACGATGTCCTCGCCGGCGGCGCGCCAGGCGCGGTAGGTGGCGGTGATCGGGGTCAGCTCGGCGTACCGCTTGGCGAGCTTGCGGGCGTTGGCCTGGTCGGCGTGGACCGACGGATCGGCCAGCCGCGTCTCGAGGTCGGCGTGCTCGGTGAGGAGCTCTTCGACTGCCTCGAACATGGCGTGGGCCTACTTCCCGTGGGAGCTGGTGGTGCGGGGCGGAGAGGGTGCGCGACCGGGGCGCCGGGGTGCGCGGGGGGACGCGAACGGCGCCGGCCCCAGCCTCCCCACCGTACGACGGGGACGCTGGAGACCGGCGCCGAGGAAGCGCTAGGCCTGGGTGGTGCTGTGCTTCTTGCCGAAGCGGGCCTCGAAGCGGGCCACGCGGCCACCGGTGTCGAGGATCTTCTGCTTGCCCGTGTAGAACGGGTGGCACTGCGAGCAGACCTCGGCGCGGATCTCGCCACTGGTCTCGGTCGAGCGGGTCGTGAACTCGGCGCCGCAGGTGCAGGTCACCTTGGTGAGCACGTAATTGGGGTGAACGTTGGGCTTCAAGGGATTCTCCTAGGTTTCGGGAGGGCACCGGGTCGGCAGCCTGGAGCTGCACGTGAACCGGGACCGACGGACCAGTGTGCCAGCACTGACCGCATCTTCCCAAACCGGGTACATTTCCCGGTTATTCCACCGACCCGCGGGCACCGGCCGTGGCCGCGCCGCCGCCCGGTACGGCCGTCGCCTTCGCCGTGGCCGTCCCCGTACCCGTCCCCGTGGCGCGCCCGGTGGGGCCCTGGGCGGGGTCGGCGGACTGCGAGGCGGTGACGGACTCCGGGACGGGCCGGTCGGCTTTCAGGGCCGCCCACAGCTGGTCGGCCGCGGGACGGGTGGGCACCACCCGGTTCGGGTCGCCGGGGGCGGTGACCACGGGCAGGGTGACCATCGTCATCTGGTCCGGCCCGATCGCCTTCAGGGTGGTGACCAGGCCCGCCAGCGCGCTGACCGAGCCCAGGTCGGAGTCGGTGGTGACGCTGCTGGTGAGCTTGTCGGCGGTGGCCCAGAGCTTGGCCGGGTTGGTGGTGATCCCCGCCCCGCCCACCTGCTTCATGATCGACTTCACCATCTGCTTCTGCAGCTCGATCCGGCCGAGGTCGCTGCCGTCCCCCACCCCGTGCCTGGTCCGCACGAAGGCGAGCGCCTGGTCCCCGTTCAGGTGCGTGGTGCCGGCCGGCAGCTTCAGCCCGCTGTCCTGGTCGGATATCGCGACCGAGGTGGTCACGGTGACCCCGCCGATGGTGTCGATCAGGTCGGCGAAGCCGGCGAAGTCGATCTGGACGAAGTGGTCCATCCGCATCCCGGTGAGCTGCTCGGTGGTCTTCACGGCGCAGGCCGGGCCGCCGACCTCGAACGCGGAGTTGTACATCGCGCTGCGGGCCGCGGGCACCGCCTTGCCGTCCGGCGCCGTGCAGGCGGGCCGGGCGACCAGGGTGTCCCGGGGGATGCTCACCACCGCGGCGTGGGTGTGGGCCTGGTCGATGTGCACCACCATCGCGGTGTCGGAGCGGGCCGTGCCCTCGACGGCACCGCCGGCCAGTGCCCCGTTGGCCCCGGCGCGCGAGTCGGAGCCGAGCACCAGCAGGTTGAACGAGCCGTCGGTGGCGGCCGGCGGCCGGGCCTCGCCGAGCTGGCCGTCGATGTCGACGCTGTGGATGTTGCCGTTCAGCTTGAAGTAGACGTAGCCGCCCGCCCCTGCCACGACCAGCAGCAGCGCGCACCCGCCGATCACCAGGTTGCGGGTCAGCCGGCGGCGCGGGGCGTCCTGCGGGGCGTCGGGGCCACCCTTGCCCCGAGAGCGGCGCAGCCGCGGCCCGCGGGGCCCGTCCTTCGGTGCGGCCATCTCGCCTCCTCCCGCGCTCGGGGCGATCCGGGCCCGGCTCGCCGCTCGGGCTCGCCGCGCCGACCGGTACGACCGTTATTTCGAGGATAAGCGTAGGTATTCACCTTTAGTCCATTTCAGGACTCTCCGTCGCCTTTTCTCAGCCACTCCTCACGGACCGTGGCCGCCCGCCCGGTGCCGGCGCCGGCACCAATGCCCGTACCGGCGCCGGACAAGCCGCGAGCCCCGGACCGCGGGTGCGGTCCGGGGCTCGGTGGCCGATCCTGCTGGGATCAGTCGCCGGAACCGGGGGTGGTCTTGGCGATCTGCATCAGGAACTCGGCGTTGCTCTTGGTCTGCTTCATCTTGTCCAGCAGCAGCTCGATGGCCTGCTGCGAGTCGAGGGCGTGCAGCACCCGACGGAGCTTCCAGGTGATCGCGAGCTCGTCGTTGCCGAGCAGGATCTCCTCCTTGCGGGTGCTGGACGCGTCCACGTCCACCGCCGGGAAGATCCGCTTGTCGGAGAGCTTGCGGTCGAGCTTGAGCTCCATGTTGCCGGTGCCCTTGAACTCCTCGAAGACCACCTCGTCGGCCCGCGAGCCGGTCTCCACCAGCGCGGTGGCGAGGATGGTCAGCGAGCCGCCGTTCTCGATGTTGCGCGCGGCGCCGAAGAACTTCTTCGGCGGGTAGAGCGCGGTCGAGTCGACACCACCGGACAGGATGCGGCCGGAGGCCGGCGCCGCCAGGTTGTAGGCGCGGCCCAGGCGGGTGATCGAGTCGAGCAGGATCACCACGTCGTGGCCCAGCTCCACCAGGCGCTTGGCGCGCTCGATGGCCAGCTCCGCGACCACGGTGTGGTCCTCGGCCGGGCGGTCGAAGGTCGAGGAGATGACCTCGCCCTTCACCGACCGCTGCATGTCGGTGACCTCTTCCGGACGCTCGTCGACCAGGACGACCATCAGGTGGCACTCGGGGTTGTTGTGGGTGATCGCGTTGGCGATCGCCTGCATGATCATGGTCTTACCGGTCTTCGGCGGGGCCACGATCAGACCGCGCTGGCCCTTGCCGATCGGCGACACGAGGTCGATGATGCGGGTGGTCAGCACGCCCGGGTCGGTCTCCAGGCGCAGGCGCTCCTGCGGGTACAGCGGGGTCAGCTTGCCGAACTCGGGGCGGCCTCGGCCGCTGTCCGGGTCCATGCCGTTGACGGAGTCCAGCCGCACCAGGGCGTTGAACTTCTCGCGGCGCTCGCCGTCCTTGGGCTGGCGCACCGCGCCGGTGATGGCGTCACCCTTGCGCAGGCCGTGCTTGCGGACCTGGGCGAGCGAGACGTACACGTCGTTGGAGCCCGGCAGGTAGCCGGAGGTCCGGACGAAGGCGTAGTTGTCGAGGATGTCCAGGATGCCCGCGACCGGGATCAGGACGTCGTCGTCGCCCACCACCGGCTCCGGGGCGCCGGTGCCCTCGAAGCCCTCGCGGCGGCGGCCGCGGCGGTCGCGGTAGCGGCCGCGACGGCCGCGACGGCCGTCACCGAACTCGTCGTCGTCGTAGCCGCCGGCCTGCTGCCCGGCCGGCTGGCTCTGGCGCGGGGCCTGGCCGCCGTCCTGCTGGCCGCCCTGCTGCTGGCCGCCCTGGCGCTCGCCGCGCTCCGGACGCTCGGTGCGGTCGCGCTCGCGGCGGTTGCGGCGGTCCCGGCGGGACTCGCGGGAGTCGCCGTCCTGGGCCTCGGTGGTCTCCGGACGCTCGGCGCCGCCCTCACGGCGGTCCCGGCGGTCACGGCGGTCGCGGCGCTCGGTACGGGCCTCGCCCTCGAAGCCGCGCTGCTCGGCGGTACGGGTCTCGGCCTTGGCCTCGGCGACCACGGCGCCGGCCTGCTCGGCGGCGGCCTCGGCGGTCGGGGCGCCGGCGGCCGAGGTGGCCCGGCGACGGGTGCGCTCGGTACGGGCGGGCGCGGTGGTCTCGGCGGCGGCCTGACCCGGGATGTCGATCTGCGGCTGGGCCTCGGCGGCCGGGGCCGCAGCGGCGGCGGCGCGGGTGCGGCGGGCCGGCTTCTCCTCGGCCGGGGCGGCCTCGGCGGGGGCCTCCTCGGCGACCGGGGCGGCGGCGGCCTTGGCGGCACGCTTGGCGGCCGGCGCGGGCGCGGCGGCGGAGCCGGCGAGCAGCGGGTCACCGCCGCTCTTGTCCTTGATGGCCTCGATCAGCTGGCTCTTGCGCATGCGTCCGGTACCGCTGATTCCAAGAGTCGAGGCGAGCTTCTGAAGCTCGGCCAGGACCAGGCCGTCCAGGCCCGCGGCGGCGCTACGACGGCGCCGTGCCGGGGCCGCGGGGGCGGCGGCTGCGTCCGACGCCTCGGCGTCCGGGCGCGCGCCCATCAGATCGGTGGTGTCGCTCACTAAGGGTCCTTCCCTGGAGCGGACGTCGGCCTGTCTGGCTCGGCGACCGGTTGTGCTGTCCTGACCAACGTCTGTTCGCGCTGGTCCGAGGCGGGATTCCCCCGAAAGGCTGATCCGATCGGGAGAACTGCGAAGTGCGGTGCACTGTGGTGCGAAGTGGCGCGTGCGGCCGGGCTCGGTAGCCGACCATGCTGCCTGCGATACCCGGGCCCCCGTCGCGATCCGGCACCCAGGGCGCTGCCCGTCCGGGCCTCAGTCTGGAGGCTGCGGGTGGGAGTCAGGTGCCTTCACGGCTTCGGGATGCGCCGCAGACGCGCAGGCAGGCTGCGTACGCGCTGTGGTGGGCTCCCGGAGAATCGTGGTCCCGCACTTCCGCAGCTCACCCGGTACGGCTGTCGGGCCGTGCAGGCGGGATGTCGGGATCGGGACGCAACGCACCGCGCCCCGGAGGGCACCTGGTGCAGCATTGAGGTTAACACTACCGACCCCCTGACACATTCCCCAGCCCTGTCCTTGTCAATCGTGTCCGTCCCGCCCATCGCGGCGGATACGTTTTGGCTGCTCAGCCCGGCGTACGCCCCGCGCGCCGTCACATCTCCAGCGGCAGTACGCGGGCTCCGGCGCGGTCGAGCTCCAGCCGGTGCGCGGCGAAGCCCGGGCCGGCGAAGTGCAGCACCTTGTCGGCGCCGGCCTCGTCGGTCAGCGCCAGCACGGTCGGTCCGGCGCCCGAGATGACGGCCGGGAAGCCCTCGTTGCGCAGGGTGGCCACCAGCGCGGCGCTGTCCGGCATCGCCGAGGCCCGGTAGTCCTGGTGCAGGCGGTCCTCGGTGGCGGTGAGCAGCAGTTCCGGGCGGCGGGTGAGCGCCTCGACCAGCAGCGCGGCCCGGCCGGCGTTGACGGCGGCGTCGGCCAGCGGGACGGTCCTGGGCAGCAGGCCGCGGGCGGTCTCGGTGAGCACCTCGGTGGAGGGCACGAAGACGATCGGCACGACCTGGGTGGAGGGTTCCAGCACGATGGTGCGGGCGCCGTCCTCCTCCGTCCAGGCCACGGTGAAGTTGCCGCGCAGGCAGGCGGCGACGTTGTCGGGGTGGCCCTCCAGCTCGGAGGCGAGGACCAGCAACGCGTCGTCGTCCAGCAGGTTCTGGCCGCCGATGGTGACGGCGCGCGCGGCGACCAGGCCGGCGCAGATGGCCGCCGACGAGGAGCCGAGGCCGCGGCCGTGCGGTATCCGGTTGGCGCAGACCACTTCGAGGCCGCGCGGCTGGCCGCCCAGGCGGTCGAAGGCGGCCCGCAGGGAGCGGACCACCAGGTGGCGCTCGTCCCGGGCCAGGTTCTCCGCGCCCTCGCCGGCGATGTCGACGGTGAGGCCGGAGTCGGCGACCCGGACGACGACGTCGTCGTAGAGGCCCAGGGCGAGTCCGAAGGCGTCGAAGCCCGGGCCGAGGTTGGCGCTGGTCGCGGGAACCCGGACCCTGACGGCGGCAGCGCGGAACGCGGGACCGGCCATGTGGTTGGTGTCTCCTGGGGAGTGGGACGGCCCGGTTGCGTACGGGCCAGTGGTACGGCGGCGGGGCCTGCCCGGCAGACTCCGGCGGAGCGGGCAACCGCAGGCCGAAGGCGCGGCCCGCCGGGAGCCAGACTATCGAAGAGAGGTTCCAGAGCGGTACACCCCGCTCCCGTTCGATCTGCCGTGTTGCCGGTTGTGGCCGGAAACAGCGCGGGAAATCGCATGGAAAACAGCAGCGAACCGACACCGAACGCGTCATTCGGACACCAAGGGTGGGCCGACCCCCGAGCGGGGCGGCCCACCGTTGACGTACCGTCAGGCGAGGGTCAGTCGAGCAGTCCGAGCCGGACCGCGGCCGCCTCGGCGTCGATCGGGACGATCTGCGGCTGCGGCGCGCCGGCCACCGCCCAGTCCGGGTCCTTGAGGCCGTTGCCGGTGACGGTGCAGACGATCCGCTGGCCCGGGTCGACCAGACCGGCCTCCGCCTTGGCCAGCAGGCCGGCCACCGAGGCGGCCGAGGCGGGCTCCACGAAGACGCCCTCCTGGGAGGCCAACAGCCGGTAGGCGGACAGGATCTGACGATCCGTCACCTTGTCGATGAGGCCGCCCGACTCGTCCCGCGCGGCCAGCGCGAAGTCCCAGGAGGCCGGGTTGCCGATCCGGATCGCGGTGGCGATGGTCTGCGGCGCGAGCACCGGGGCACCGTCCACGATCGGGGCCGAACCGGCGGCCTGGAAGCCCCACATCCGCGGCGTGCGGGCGGCCAGGCCGTCCGCGGCGTACTCGCGGTAGCCCTTCCAGTAGGCGGTGATGTTGCCCGCGTTCCCGACCGGCAGGACGTGGATGTCGGGGGCGTCGCCGAGCATGTCGACGATCTCGAAGGCCGCGGTCTTCTGGCCCTCGATCCGGACCGGGTTCACCGAGTTGACCAGCGCGACCGGGTACTTCTCGGACAGTTCACGCGCGAGGGTGAGGCAGTCGTCGAAGTTCCCGTCCACCTGGAGGATCTTCGCGCCGTGCACCAGCGCCTGGCCCATCTTGCCGAGCGCGATCTTGCCCTGCGGCACCAGCACGGCCGAGACCATGCCGGCCCGCACCGCGTACGCCGCGGCCGAGGCCGAGGTGTTGCCGGTGGACGCGCAGATGACGGCCTGGGCGCCGTCCTCCTTGGCCTTGGAGATCGCCATCGTCATGCCGCGGTCCTTGAAGGACCCGGTCGGGTTGGCACCCTCGACCTTGAGGTAGACCTCGCAGCCGGTGCGCTCGGACAGCACCTGCGCGGGGACGAGCGGCGTGCCGCCCTCCAGCAGGGTGACCACGGGGGTGGCGGCGCTCACCGGGAGGCGGTCGCGGTACTCCTCGATGAGACCGCGCCACTGGTGGGTGTGACCGCTGACTCTGTCGATGACGGCGTTCATGGCTTTCCTACTCCCCTTCGACCCGCATGATGCTGGCCACGTCGCGCACGCTGTCCAGCGCGCGCAGCTTGTCGACCGTCGCCGACAGCGCGGCGTCGGTGGCGCGGTGGGTGACCACCACGAGCGAGGCGTCGCCGTCGCGACCCTGCTGGCGGACGGTGTCGATGGACACCCCGTGCTCGGCGAAGACCGAGGCGACCTGGGCGAGCACGCCCGCGCGGTCGTCCACGTCCAGGCTGACGTGGTAGCGGGTGACGACCTCGTCCATCGGCTTGGCCGGCAGCCGCGTGTAGACCGAGTCGCCCGGACCGGTGGTGCCGCTCAGCCGGTTGCGGCAGACCGCGACCAGGTCGCCGAGCACCGCGGAGGCGGTCGGCGCGCCGCCCGCGCCCGGGCCGTAGAACATCAGCCGGCCGGCCGCCTCGGCCTCCACGAACACCGCGTTGTAGGCCTCGCGGACGGAGGCCAGCGGGTGGCTGAGCGGGATCATCGCGGGGTGCACCCGGGCGGTCACCGAGCCGCCGTCGCCGGCCCGCTCGCAGATCGCGAGCAGCTTGACCACGCAGCCCATCTGCTTGGCGGAGGCGATGTCCGCGGCGGTGACCTCGGTCAGGCCCTCGCGGTAGACGTCCGCGGCGGTGACCTTGGTGTGGAACGCGATGCCGGCCAGGATCGCGGCCTTGGCGGCGGCGTCGAAGCCCTCCACGTCGGCGGTCGGGTCGGCCTCGGCGTACCCCAGCGCGGTGGCCTCCTCCAGCGCCTCGGAGTACCCGGCGCCGGTGGTGTCCATCTTGTCGAGGATGAAGTTGGTGGTGCCGTTGACGATGCCCAGCACCCGGTTGACCTTGTCGCCGGCCAGCGACTCGCGCAGCGGGCGGATCAGCGGGATGGCACCGGCCACGGCGGCCTCGTAGTACAGGTCCACGCCGGCCTTGGCGGCCGCCTCGTGGAGCTCGGCGCCGTCCTGGGCGAGCAGCGCCTTGTTGGCGGACACCACGGAGGCGCCCTTGCCGATGGCCGAGAGGATGAGGTGCTTGGACGGCTCGATGCCGCCCACCACCTCGATCACCACGTCGAGGTCGCCCCGGGTGACCAGGGCTTCGGCGTCGGTGGTCAGCAGGTGCTCGGGCACGCCCGGGCGGGCCCGGCCGGTCCGTCGGACGGCGATGCCCACGAGCTCCACGGGCGCGCCGATCCGCGCGGCGAGGTCGTCGGCCGTCGTCGTCATGATGCGCGCCACCTCGGAGCCCACCACACCACAGCCCAGCAACGCCACCTTCAGCGGGCGCGTACGCATCATCCGACTCCGCTCTGCATTCTCGGTCTCCGACGGCGCTCGGTCGGCAGCCATCGGTATTCGGTCTCTACCAGTCTCGGGGACTTTCCGCACAGATCTACGGTCGTTCCATGATCTGAGACGAGGATTTCGTCATCCGATATCCAGGCGCAGCAGATCCTCTTCCGTCTCGCGCCGGACGATCACCCGGGCCCGGCCGTCCAGGACGGCCAGCACGGGCGGCTTGAGGGCGTGGTTGTAGTTGCTCGCCATCGACCGGCAGTAGGCGCCGGTGGCCGGGACGGCGAGCAGGTCGCCGGGGGCGAGGTCCTCGGGCAGGAAGGCGTCCCGCACCAGGATGTCGCCCGACTCGCAGTGCTTGCCCACCACGCGGGACAGCATCGGGGCGGCCGTGCTGGTCCGCGAGACCAGGGCGACCGAGTACTCGGCGTCGTACAGCGCGGTGCGGATGTTGTCGGACATCCCGCCGTCCACGCTGACGTAGGTGCGCAGGCCGTCCAGGTGCTTGACGGTGCCCACCTCGTAGAGCGTGAAGGCGGTCGGGCCGACGATCGCCCGGCCGGGTTCGACCGACAGCCGGGGGGCGGCGAGCCGGGCGGCCGCGCACTCGCGGCGGACGATCCCGTCCAGCGCGGCGGCGATCTCGGCCGGCTCGCGCGGGTCGTCCTCGCTGGTGTACGCGATGCCGAGGCCGCCGCCGAGGTCGATCTCCGGCAGCTCGATGCCGTACTCGTCGCGGATCCCGGCCAGCAGGCCGACCACCCGGCGGGCGGCCACCTCGAAGCCGGCCGTGTCGAAGATCTGCGAGCCGATGTGCGAGTGGATGCCGCGCAGCTCCAGGCTGTCGTGCGCCAGCACCCGGCGGACCGCCTCCAGCGCGGCGCCGCCGGTCAGCGACAGGCCGAACTTCTGGTCCTCGTGGGCGGTGGCGATGAACTCGTGGGTGTGCGCCTCGACACCGACGGTCACCCGGATCAGCACCGGCTGGCGCACGCCCTGCCCGGCGGCGATCGCGGCCAGCCGCTCGATCTCCTGGTACGAGTCGAGGACCACGTGGCCGACCCCGGCCTTGACCGCCTGCTCCAGCTCGGCCGCCGACTTGTTGTTGCCGTGCAGCGCGATCCGCTCGGCCGGCATCCCCGCCGCCAGCGCGACCGCCAGCTCGCCGGGGCTGCACACGTCGAGGTTGAGGCCCTCCTCGTGCAGCCAGCGGACCACGGCCTTGGAGAGGAAGGCCTTGCCCGCGTAGTACACGTCGGCGCCCGGGCCGAAGGCGTCCCGCCAGGCGCGGGCGCGGGCCCGGAAGTCCGCCTCGTCCAGCACGTACGCCGGCGTGCCGAACTCGGCGGCGAGCGCGCGCACGTCCAGGCCGCCGACGGTGACCACGCCGTGCGCGTCGCGGGCGACGGTGGCCGACCAGACCTTGGGGTCCAGCGCGTTGAGGTCGCTCGGTGGGGCCTGGTAGTGGCCCTCGGTCAGCACATCGCCGTGGCGGGGGCCTGCGGGGTGGGCGGAGCGGCTCATCTGGGGCCTCTTCCTGTTCCTGCGCTGTGCCGGGGTCGGGGTGGGGTTTCGGTGCTCGGGCTGGGTTCGGTGGTCGGGGGCTGTTGCGCGAAGGGGCGGTGACCGTCCTGACGGACCGTCACCGCCCCCGCTGTCGCCGGGAGTTGCTGCCCGCTACATCCGCTCGGGGGCGGATACGCCGAGCAGCGTGAGGCCGTTGGCGATCACCGTACGCGTCGCGTCGGCCAGCCAGAGCCGGGCGTGCGTGAGGTCGGTGACCTCCTCGTCGCCCTTGGGCAGGATCTGGCAGTGGTCGTAGAACCGGTGGTAGTCCCGGGCCACGTCCTCCAGGTAGCGGGCGACCCGGTGCGGCTCGCGCAGCTCGCCGGCGGAGGCCAGCACCCGGGGGAACTCGCCGAGCTGGCCGAGCAGCGTCGACTCCCACTCGGTGGCGAGCAGCTCCGGCTTGAAGTCCGCGGCCTTGGTGATGCCGAGCTCGTTCGCCTTGCGCTGGACGCCGCACATCCGGGTGTGCGCGTACTGGACGTAGTAGACCGGGTTCTCGTTGGTCTGGCTGGTCAGCACGTTGATGTCGAGCGTGATCGTGGAGTCGGTGGGCGACCGGACCAGGGTGTACCGGGCCGCGTCGACGCCGATCCAGTCGACCACGTCGTCGATGGTGATGATGTTGCCCGCGCGCTTGGACATCCGGACCTCTTCGCCGTCCCGGACCATCTTCACGAACTGGCCGATCTTCACCTCGATGTTGCGGTCCATGTCGTCGCCCGCGCAGGCGGCGATGGCCTTGAGGCGGTTGACGTAGCCGTGGTGGTCGGCGCCGAGCATGTAGACCGAGACCTCGCTGCCCCGGTCCCGCTTGCTCAGGTAGTAGGCGGCGTCGGCGGCGAAGTAGGTGGTCTCGCCGTCGGCCTTGATCAGGACGCGGTCCTTGTCGTCGCCGAAGTCGGTGGTGCGCAGCCAGATCGCGCCGTCCTGGTCGAAGACGTGGCCCTGCTCGCGCAGCCGGTCGATGGCCTTCTCGACGGCGCCGGACTCGTGCAGGGTCTTCTCCGAGAACCAGACGTCGAAGTGGGTGCCGAACTCCTCCATCGAGCGCTGGATCTCGCCGACCATGAGCTCCAGGCCCTTGGTGCGGAAGACCTGCAGCTGCTCGTCCTCGGGGAGGTCGAGGATGCCGGGGACGCCGTCGGTGATCGCCTTGGCGATGTCGACGATGTACTCGCCGACGTAGCCGCCCTCGGGGGCCGGCCGACCGTTGGCGACGGCCTGCAGCGAGGCGGCGAACTTGGTGATCTGCACGCCGGCGTCGTTGAGGTAGTACTCGGTGGTGACCTCGGCGCCGGTGGCCTTGAGCACCCGGGCGAGCGAGTCGCCGACGGCCGCCCAGCGGACGCCGCCGATGTGGATCGGGCCGGTCGGGTTGGCCGAGACGAACTCCAGGTTGATCTTCAGACCCTTGAGCGCCTCGTTGCGGCCGTAGGCCTCACCGGCCTCGACGATGGTCCGGGCCAGCCCGCCCTGGGTCGCGGCGTCCAGGGTGATGTTCATGAAGCCCGGCCCGGCGATGTCGACCTTGGCGACCCCGGGCAGCTCTCGCAGGCGGGCGGCGACCAACTCGGCCACGGCTCGCGGCGGCTGACCGGCCGGCTTCGCGAGCTGGAGGGCCACGTTCGTCGCGTAATCGCCGTGGTCCCTGTTCTTGGGCCGCTCGACCGTCACGTGCTCGGGCACGGCGACGGCCAGGTCGCCTGCCTCGACGGCGGCGCTCACTGCGGCCAGGACTGCCTGGGAAAGCTCTGCGGGTGTCACGAGCCCAAGGGTAGGCGAGAGAGGGGAGGGGGCCGCCACCCGGTTTGCCGGCTGAGACGCCGGCGATCAGGGGTAACTGTCCCCCGGAGCGCTCTGTTCGCCCAGAGCGGAATCCCTCCGGGCGGGCGCGCCGACCCCGAAGCCGTACGCGAAACCGCCCGCCCGGCCGGCCGCACCGAGGCCCTGGAGCCGGGCCACCAGGGCCAGCAGATCGGCCGGGTCGAAGGGCTTGGCCAGGTAGCCGTCCACCCCGACCGCCTCGCCGCGGCGCAGGTCCGACGGGGTGCAGGCGCTGATGATCGCGATCGGCAGCCGCCGGGTCTCGGGGGCGGCCCGCAGCCGGGCCGCCGTCCGCAGGCCGTCCAGCCGGGGCATCACCACATCGAGGGTCACCACGTCCGGCGCGACCCGGTGGACCACTTCCAGGCACTCGGCACCGTCGGCGGCAGTCACCACCTCGAAGCCCTCGAGCTCCAGGTTGACTCTGATCAGCTGGCGGATCACCTCGCTGTCGTCCACCACGAGGACCCGCCCCGACGCTCCCGGCACATCACCGAGGGTAGCCGCGCACCTGTCACGCCGTCCGGGCTTTGGCCAGAGCCGCCGTCCGCGACCCTCCGCGGAAACCCGTGCACGGAGCACGCCGCGAGCCTGGTAATGTTCTCCACGTCGCAAGAACACCGCGACACACAGCAGGCCCCCGTAGCTCAGGGGATAGAGCACCGCCCTCCGGAGGCGGGTGCGCAGGTTCGAATCCTGCCGGGGGCACTTCGCAAGAAGTGCAACAAAGGCCCAGCTCAGCGGAGTACTTCCGCCAAGCTGGGCCTTCGTCATGTCCGGGGCCGGGCCCGGGCCGTGGCGGACGGATCCGGCCCGCGCCGGGGCGCAGTCCTATCGCGGCACCGCCGTCGGGTCGCTCGGCCGGCCGCTGAGCGGGTCCACGGTGAAGACCGTGGTCCTCTCCCCCGCGGTCACGGTGATCTGGTTCGGCCCGGTCCAGTCGGCGCTCTTGAAGGAGCCGCGCCCGTCGCGCTCCGCCCAGACGCCCAGCTCCCAGTGGCGCACGGACCAACCGCTGCCGGTCAGTACCTCCACGCGGTAGACCGGGTCGATCGAGAAGGCCACGTCGGTCACGGTCAGCACGTGGTCCGGGTGGCTCGGGTCGGCCTTCCGGTCGACCGCCCGCCCGCCTTCGCTGAACGCGATCGCCAGGAGCGCGGTCGGCACCCCGACGGCCACGAGTGCCACCAAGGCGACGGCACAGCCGATCTGCGACCACCTCGTACGGAACCTGAACTCGACCACCACCGAGACCACGATCAGCACCACGCCGGCCCCGATCAGCAGCACCGGGCGGTCGAACCACCGCTCGACCACCACCAGTCCACCCGAGCGGGCGGCCTGAACACCCAGCAGGTACGCCAGGAGCGCCACCACCGCCAGGCCCCTGAGCCCCCACGCGATCTGCCTGCGCCGTCTCGCCGCCATCTGTCCCCCCGGATGATCGTTTGGGCGGACTGTACTAGGAGCGTCCCCCCTGCGCGGCGGGCGAGGGGACGGTGGCGGCCCGGACGCGGACCACCGATTCGCCGATTCGGCCGGTCGGTGCGGAAACGTCAGGCCGTGTCGGTGGTGCGCCCCTAGGATGCCGAGGACGGAGGAGGCAGGTCATGCCCGGTGGAGATGGCGGCAAGGAGCCCGCGGACCGGGCGGGTGACCGGCTGCCGGGCGGGAACGCGGTCGAGGTCCGGGAGTTCCGGCCGTTGCGGCGGCGTGGTGTCCAGCGGTTGGCCCGGGAGCAGTGGGGCGCGGGGCGGTCGATCTGGTCGGCGGACGTCGACGACCGGGCCCTGACGGTGGACCAGGTCCGGGTCACCGAGGCCGGTGCTCCGCTGCGGGTCGCGGAGGTGTTCGGCCTCGAACCGGGCGAGCCGGTGTGCGTCCGCAGCCGGCGGTTCGTCCTGGACGGCACCCCGGTGATGCTCTCCACCTCCTACCTGCCGGCGGCGCTGGTCGCGGGCACCCGGATCACCGAGGAGGATTCCGGCCCGGGCGGCACCTACGCGCGGCTCGCCGAGATCGGTGCGGCCCCGGTCCGGTTCCGCGAGGAGGTCCGCTCGCGGATGCCCACCGAGGAGGAGGTCTCCCGGCTGGCGCCGGCCGCGGGCACGCCCGTGGTGCTCGTGCGTCGTACGGCGTTCACCTCGGGTGGGCAGGGTGTGGAGGTCAACGAGATGGTGTTGGACTCCGCCTGCTACGTGCTGGAGTACGAGTTCGACGCCTGAGCGCGAGAGGGTGCCGTGCAGATCAGTTCGGTGTGCGTGTCGGGGCCGGGCGGTGCGGAGAACGAGGACTTCGTGCTGACCGGCGGGCGGTTCGTGGTGGTGCTGGACGGGGCGACGGCGAGCGGCCTGCCGAGCGGGTGCGCGCACGGGGTGAGCTGGCTGGCGTCGCGGCTCGGTGCCGCTCTCGGCGGGGTGCTGGTGGAGGAGCCGGGGCTGCCCCTGCGGGAGGTGCTGCGGGAGGGGATCGTCCGGGTACGCGCGCTGCACCCCGGGTGCGACCTGGAGAATCCGGACAGCCCGTCGAGCACGGTGGCCCTGGTGCGGGAGCACGCCGGGTGGCTGGACTGCCTGACGCTGGCCGATTCGCCCGTGGTGGTGGAGACGGTGGACGGCGCGGTGACCGCGATCGTGGACGACCGGCTGGACCGGTTGCCGCCGCTCGGCCGGGAGGCGGTGAGCCGGCTGCGGAACACCGACGCCGGGTTCTGGGTGGCGAGCACCCGCCCCGAGGCCGCCGACCGGGCGGTGACCAGGCGCCTGCGGACCGCCGAGGTACGCAGCTTCGCGGTGATCAGCGACGGCGTGACCCGCCTGGTGGAACGCTTCGGATGGACCTGGGAGCAGCTGATGGAGACCCTGGAGAAGCAGGGCCCGGCGGAGGCGGTGCGGGCCGTGCGGGAGGCCGAACTGGCCATGCCGGACGGCAGCTTCCGGGGCAAGCGGCACGACGACGCGACGGCGGTGTTCGCGCTGGCCGGTCCGGCGGTGCGGTGAGCGGTCAGCCGGCGGCCTTCAGGGCCTGCTGGTACAGGTCGGCGACGGTCTTGCCGAAGGTCGCGCTGTAGGAGGTGTCGTCGGTGTCGCCGCCCTGCTGGTAGCCGCCGATGACGCCGATCACCTCGCCGTCGGTGGTGTCGATCCACGGCCCGCCGCTGGTGCCGCCGGGGAAGGACGGGCAGTCGATCCGGCGCTGGGTGCTGCTCCTGCGGGTGGTGTCGTTGATGCACAGGATCGGCTCCTCGGAGCCGTCCGGGTACCCGTACAGCCGGACCTTGGCGGTGCCGGAGGCGTCCAGGCCGAGCGGGTTGCCGCCGACCACGTCCTCGATGCTGCGGCCGCCGAGCGGGGCGACCCGCAGGATGGCGAAGTCCTCGTCCTGGTCGCCGTCCTGGCGCCAGCCGTCCGTGGTGAAGACCGCGGTGACCTGCCAACTGCCGTACGGCGCCTTGCCGTCGCGGTAGCCGGGGGCGAACCGCAGGCCGGCGGCGCCGGAGACGCAGTGCGCGGCGGTGAGCACCAGGTCCTTGGTGTCGCTGTGGATGACACTGGCCGTGCAGTCGTGGTTGCCCGCCGTCACCGCTCCGCTGAACAGGGCGCCGACCCGGTCGGGTTCGGCCCCGGCGACGGCCGTGTCGGTGGTCCCGTCGCCGTGGTACATGGTGGCCTTCTCGCCCTGGTGCCCGGAGCCGACCGTGGGGACGGTCACCGAGCGGGCGGACTGCGCGTCGGCACCGTCCGAGGCATCGGCCGAAGTCGTGGCGGAAGGCGCGGCGGAGGCTTCCGCGGACGGGTCCGCGGTGGCCTGCGGGGAGCCGGACGGCGCGGCCGGTCCGGCGACGGCCGCCGGGTCCGCCGGGCGGCGGGCCGCGGCGATCTGCGGGGCGAGCGTGCCGACTCCGGCGACCGCACCCGCCAGGCCCAGCACCAGCAGGGAGGTCATGGCCACCGGACGGCGCACCCGGCGCCGCTTCCCGCCTCGACGGTCCATCAGCTGCTCCACTTCCTGCCCGGGATCAGGGACGCTGCCGCGCCGGGTCGGCGCGTACATTCAAGTTATGGGCTGCGGAGGTGGGAAGGGGATGATCCGCCCCTGGGAGACTCGTGAGAATCGGCGGCCCCGATCGTTCGTCCACCCCTGGCCCGGCGCCAGCGTAGTGCCCCGGCCGGCGGGCCGGGCGGGGACGGTGGGTGACGTCCCCGGCCAACGGGTCGGCCGGGGACGGTAGGTGGACAGGTGGTGGGCAGGTGGGGGCCGGGTCAGGCCAGGACCTGCGCCTCGGAGGCGGCGTCCTTGCGGTCGGCCTCGCCGGGCGCCGGGCGGTGGTTGATCAGCAGGAAGGCGATCACGGCCGCGCCGAGCAGGATGCCCATCGCGACGCCGGTGGCCACCGCGTAGCCGTGCACGGCGCCTTGGGCCTGCACCAAGGGGTCGGCGGCGTTGCGGGAGACCAGATAGGTGGTGGTGACGCTGGCCGCGATGGTGTTCAGCAGGGCGATGCCGATCGATCCGCCCACCTGCTGCGAGGAGTTGATGGTGGCCGAGGCCGCGCCGACCTCGTCGGGGGCGACGCCGAGCGTCGCCAGGCTCATCGACGGCATGAAGACCAGGCCCATGCCGAGGCCGAGCAGGATCTCGGCCGGCAGCACCAGCGCGGCGTACGAGCTGTCGACCTTCATCTGGGTCAGCAGCGCCATGCCCGCGGCGGCGAGCAGCAGGCCCGGCACGATCAGGGCGCGGGAGGGGATCCTGGTCATCAGCCGCGCGGCGATGCCGGTCGAGCTGAGGATGATCGCGCCGACCATGGGCAGGAAGGCGACGCCCGCCATCACCGGCGAGTATCCCTTCACCACCTGGAGGTAGTAGGTCAGGAACAGGAACAGGCCGAACATCCCGACCACCGCGAGGCCCACCGACAGCGCGGCGCCGCCGCGGTTGCGGTCGCCGACGATGTGCGTCGGCAGCAGGGCGTGCGGGGTCCGCCGCTCGACCAGGACGAAGATCGCCAGCAGGGCGACGCCGCCGAGCAGGCAGGTCAGCACCAGCCAGTCGCCCCAGCCGCGGGACTCCGCCTCCGAGGTGCCGAAGACGATCGCCAGCAGACCGCCGCAGCCGAGGAACGCGCCGGGCAGGTCGAGCCGGACCCGGTGGCTCTTGTCGATGTGGTCGCGCTTGAGCAGGGAGTACGCACCGAGCGCCGCGGCGATCGAGACCGGGACGTTCACGAACAGGCACCAGCGCCAGTCCAGGTACTCGGTGAGCAGACCGCCCGCGATCAGGCCGATGCCGGCTCCGGCGCCGGCGATCGCGCCGAAGATGCCGAAGGCGGTGGCCCGCTCGCGCGGGTTGGTGAAGGTGGTGGACAGCAGGCCCAGGGCGGAGGGCGCGAGCAGCGCGCCGAAGGCGCCTTGCAGGGCGCGGGCCGCGAACAGCATGACCGAGTCGACCGCGAAGCCGCCCAGCGCGGAGGCCAGCGCGAAGCCGAGCAGACCGATGGTGAAGGTGCGTTTGCGGCCGAAGAGGTCGCCGATCCGGCCGCCGAGCAACAGCAGGCCGCCGAACGCGAGGGTGTACGCCGTGATCACCCATTGCCGGTTGCCGTCGGATATGCCCAGGTCCTTCTGCGCCGACGGCAGCGCGATGTTCACGATGGTCGCGTCGAGCACGATCATCAGCTGGGCGATCGCGATCACTGCCAGCGCCCACCAGCGGCGCGGATCCGCCGCTTGGACGTCTGGGGTGGGCTGAGAGGACACCGTAGGCCGCCTTCCGGGAGGGAACTGGGCTCGGGCGCGCGCAGCGCTCCTTTCCAGAGAAGCTCTCGGACGGACGATGGGCAAGGCGATATTCGCGTTTATGTCAGAGAATGTCGCATTTTGAGACCTGGAGGCAGCCCCATGGCACCCGGCGGGCCGGTCGGACGGGGGCGTTCCCCCGCCCGGCCGACCCGCCGGAGTACCGGCTGAACGGGCCGGCTCAGAGCGCGCCGAGCTCGGCCACCAGGTCGTCCAGGCCGAGCGAGCCCTGGGAGAGCGCGGCCATGTGCCAGGCCTTGAGGTCGAACTCCTCGCCGCGGGCCTCGGCGGCGGCCCGGGCGGCGGCGCGGCCCTGCAGCCAGGCCCGCTCGCCGAGCTTGTAGCCGATCGCCTGGCCGGGCAGGCCCAGGTAGCGGATCAGCTCGCTGTCCAGGAAGTCGGTGGACAGGCCGCAGTAGCGGCCGAAGAACTCACGGGCGTCGTCCGGCAGGACCGGCTCGCCGGGCTTGAACGGCGAGTCGGCCGGGAAGTCCAGGCCGACGTGCATGCCGATGTCGACGATCACCCGCAGCGCCCGCATCATCTGGGCGTTCAGGTAGCCGAGCCGGTGGCCGGGGTCGGTCAGGTAGCCGAGCTCGTCCATCAGGCGCTCCGCGTACAGCGCCCAGCCCTCCAGGTTGGCGCTGACGCCGCCCAGGGTGACCTGGTAGGTGGAGAGCCGGTCGGCGACGTACGTCCACTGCGCGAGCTGGAGGTGGTGGCCGGGGACGCCCTCGTGGTACCAGGTGGAGACCAGGTCCCAGACCGGGAACGACTCGCGGCCCAGGGTCGGCAGCCAGGTCCGGCCGGGGCGGGAGAAGTCCAGCGAGGGGCCGGTGTAGTACGGCGCGGCGGCGCTGCCGGCCGGGGCGAGCCGGGACTCGACCTTGAGCAGCGGCTCGGCGAGGTCGAAGTGGGTGCCCTGGAGGTCGTTGATCGCCTGGTCCATCAGGCCCTGGAGGTACTCGCGGGCGGCCTCGGGGCCCTTGATCGCCGGGCCGTCGGACTCCAGCCACTTCATGGCTTCCATCGGGGTGGCGCCGGGGCGGACCTTGTCCGCCTCCACCCGCATCTGCGCGTCGAGGTCGTGGAACTGGCCCCAGGCCCAGCGGTAGGCCTCGTCCAGGTCCAGGTCGGCGCCGGTCCAGTAGCGGACCCAGCGGGCGTAGCGCTCGCGGCCGACCGGGTCGGCGGTGCCGGCGGCAGCCGGGGCGTACACCTCGCTCAGCCAGTCGCGGAAGTCCGCCAGCGCGGCGGTGGCCTCGACGGCGGCGGCCGACAGCTCGGCGGCGACCGGCGCGGGCGCGTCCTGCACGAAGGTGCCGAACCAGCCGCCGGGGACGTCGCCCGCCACCCACTCGTCCAGCTGGCCGATCACCGTGGTGATCTGCCGCGGGCCGGACAGCAGGCCGCGCTCGACGCCCTCGGCGAGGGTGGCGCGGTACTGGTCGACGGCCTGCGGCACCTTGGCCAGCCGGCGGCCGATGAGCTGCCAGTCCTGCTCGGTCTCGGTGGGCATCAGGGTGAAGGCCTCGCGCACGTTGTGCACGGGCGAGCCCAGGTTGCGCAGCGAGCGCAGGTGCTCGCCGGCGTCGTGCACGGCGAGTTCGGCGAGCAGCCGCTCGCGGAGCAGGCGGGCGCAGCGTTCCTCGGCCTCGTCGAGGTCGCCGGCGGCCCGGACGTCGTCGAGCTGGGCGAGGGTGCGGCGGGCGAGGTCGGCGAGGGCCTCGTTGCCGGCCGGGGAGAGGTCGGGCAGCCGGTCGTCCTGAGGGTTGAGTCCGAGGTAGATCGCGGTCAGCGGGTCGAGCTCGGCGAGGGCGTGCACATAGGCATCGGCGATACGGCGCGGGGTGGGGCCGTCTTCGGGCGAGGTGATCAGTTCATCAGCCATCCGGCCATCCTGTCGCAGCCGGTCGCGATTTCAAGACCTTCTCGGGCCCTCGCCCCCGGGCCCGATGACGGAATGTCCGGTGGTGGGTGATCCGGCCGGATCCGGGCCGCTCAGACGGCGTCGGCCGGGCCCGGGCCGTCGGCCGGACCGGTGGAGTCGGCCCGCCCGGACGGCGGCGCGGACGGCGGGCCCGACGGCGGCGCGGGCGGCGGCGCGGGCGGCGGCGCGGGCGGCGGCGCGGGCGGACGCGGCCGCAGTCGGCGGCGCAGGCCGCGCCAGGCCTCGGCCGGGTCCCAGGTGGGCCGGCCGCGGGTCATCCGGTGGAAGGAGAGGCCGATCAGGACGGCGCAGAAGTGCCCGAGGTCGGTGAAGGTGTGCGAGACGGCGAGCGGCACCAGGTAGAAGGTGAGCACCGCGCCGCCGTACAGCAGCCGCCAGCGGCCGCCGGCCAGGCGGTAGGTGAGCACGCCCTGCACACCGGCCAGCGCGTAGGAGACCCCGACGTCCACGGTGTCGGACAGGCTCGGCGACAGGCGGCCGGTCTCGACCCCCCAGGCCACCACTCCCTCGCTGATCAGGGTGGCCAGCACATGGGCGGTGAGCGCCACGGTGAGCCAGCGCCGGGTGCCCAGCCAGCGTTCGGCGGGCACGTGGAAGAGGTTGAAGACCACGAAGTAGAAGAAGAAGTCGGCCCGCTCGGTCCAGATCGCGCTGGCCACCAGGGCGTGCACCGGCCGGCTGCGGAGCTGTTCGAGGTTGGTGCTGCGCTTGGCCAGGAACCAGTCCAGCGAGGCCGGTTTGATCTGGGTGACGATGAGGCTGGTGACGGCGAGCAGCAGCAGCCACACGTAGGTGCCGGGGGCGGCGCGGATCCAGCGCCACGCCGCGCCCGGGGCGCGGGAGGCCAGTGCGGCGAGGGACCGGCGGATGCCGCGCAGCCGCCCGTCCGTCCGCCGCATCCCGCCGCTCCTCCGTGCACCGCCGCGCTGACTTTCTGTCACATGATGCGGTGATATGTCCCGCCTGCACCCGGCGACCCGCCGGACCGGACCGGCCCCGGTTCGCGGGCTCCGGCCCCCTCCGCCGCGGCCCCGGGGCGATTACGCTGGCCGGCATGGCAGCGCGCGCAGCATCCCCCGCCTCCCCGGACGCCCCCTCCGAGCCCGGTCCCGACACCGGCGAGCGCCCGCGCCGGGCCGGGTACCGCCGGCTGCCCGTGCAGCAGCGCCGCGAGCAGCTGATCGCGGTCGCGCTGGAGCTGTTCGGGTCCCGGCCGCCGGAGGAGGTCAGCCTGGACGACGTGGCCGAGGCCGCCGGCGCCTCCCGCCCGCTGGTCTACCGGTACTTCGCCGGCGGCAAGCAGCAGCTGTACGAGGCCGCCCTGCGGACCGCGGCCGAGGAGCTCACCGGCCGGTTCCGGGTGCCGGCCCGGGGCACGCCGACCGAACAGCTGGCGGCGGTGCTGGGCCGGTACTTCGACTTCGTCGCCGAGCACGACGCGGGGTACGGCGCGCTGCTGCGCGGCGGCTCGGTGGTGGAGACGGCGCGGACCACCGCGATCGTGGACGAGGTCCGGCGGGCGGCGCTCCGGCGCACCCTGCGCCACCTGGGGGTGCGCGAGCCGGGGCCCCGGCTGACCCTGCTGGTGCGGTCGTGGATCTCGGTGGTGGAGGCCTCGGCGCTGAGCTGGCTGGACGAGGGGCGGCAGATCCCGCCGGACTCCCTGCGGGACTGGCTGGTCGACCAGTTCGTGGCGATGAGCGCGGCGACCGCGGGCCACGATCCGCAGACCGCCCGGATGCTGGCCGGGGTGCTGGCGCTGGAGGTGCCGGGCGGGCCGGCGGACTCGCTGCTGGCCCGGCTGCGCGGGCTGCCGGCCGCGGGCGGATCACCGGCAGCGCCGGAGCCGCCGGCCGAGAGCCGAGCGGGCCGCGAGAGCTGAGCGGGCCGCGGCTGCCGGGGACCCGACCCCGTGCCCGGGTCGGGTCGGCGGCCGTACGGCGCCGCCCGCGGATCAGGCCTTGCCGAGCACCTGCCGCTGCCGGCCGAGGCCCTCGACCTCCAGCTCGACCACGTCGGACGGCCGCAGGAACGGGGTGCCCGGGTGGCCCAGGGTCACCCCGGCCGGGGTACCGGTGATGATCACGTCGCCCGGTTCCAGCACCATGAAGTGGCTGAGGTAGCGGACGATCTCCAGCACCGGGAAGACCATCTCGGCGGTGTTGCCGTCCTGCCGCAGCTGCCCGTTGACCCAGAGCCGCAGGCCGAGCGCCTGCGGGTCGCCGACCTCGTCCGGGGTGACCAGCCAGGGGCCGAGCGGGGTGAAGGTCTCGGCCGACTTGCCCTTGTCCCACTGCCCGCCGCGCTCGAACTGGAAGGCCCGCTCGGTCACGTCGTTGACGGCCGCGTAGCCGGCGATCACCCCGGCGGCCTCCTGGTGGCTCTCCAGGTACCGGGCCGGGTGGCCGATCACCACCGCCAGCTCGACCTCGTAGTCGGTCTTCTCGCTGCCGCGCGGCACCAGCACCTCGTCCTCGGGGCCGACCACCGTGTTGCTGGGCTTGAGGAAGACCACCGGCTCCTCGGGCAGCTGCGCGCCCGCCTCCGCCGCGTGGTCGCGGTAGTTCAGACCGATCCCCACCACCTTGCCCGGCCGGGCCACCGGGGCGCCCAGCCGCTGGCCGGCGAGGTCGACCCGGGGCAGCTCGCCCGCCTCGACGGCGGCCTCCAGCTCGGCCCGGTCCAGGCCGGCGAGGAAGGCACCGTCGATGTCCGCGGCGCGGCCGGAGAGGTCGTACGCGGCGCCGTCCCGGCCCAGCACGACCGGACGCTCGGCGCCCACGGGGCCCACACGGAGAAGCTTCACTGACCATCACCACCTGGTTCGTCGCATCCCGACGGGAGAGGTCGCAGACCTCTCCCGTCCTATGCGTCCGAGGTATATCAACCCTCCCGACCTGCGAACCAGTGGGTGGGCGTCGGCGAATTCCTATCAATCCGTACAGGCGGCCGGGGTGCCGAATCAGGTGGCCGCACCCTTGACAAGCCGTCGCGCTCAGGTCTCGCGCTGCGGCCGGTAGTCCTGCGCGGACACCCCGAAGGTCCAGGCCACCCCGGCCCGGGCGGTCCGGGTGGCGGGCGGCACGCGCAGCCAGTAGGTGCGGAAGGTGCCGTCCGGCTCGGCGGTGGAGTTGACCACCTCCACCATCACCACCGGCTCGTCGTCCGGCAGCTGGATCCGCCACAGCACCCCGGTCTCGTCCCGGTGCAGCGGCTCGGCGCCGGAGTCCGCCAGGTAGCGCTCGTAGCCGTAGTGCTCCAGCAGCACCCGGCGCAGCTCGGCGTTCTCCTCGGCGCGGATCCGCTCCGGGGTGACGGCGGACAGGCCGCCGAGGAACTCGGCCGGCACCGGCATCCCGCGCCAGGCGTGCAGTTCGAAGCCGTCCGGGTAGGCCAGCGCGGGGCCGTCGGCGCGGTCGAGCCGGCCGGCCTCGTCGCGGTGCAGGGCGAGCGGGCGCTCGCTGAGCAGCACCACCCCCTCGTACGGCCACCACCAGCCGGCGCCGCCGGCGACCTCGGCGAGCGGGGCCAGCGGGCCGAGGTCGCCGGCGGCGTCGAAGGCCGCCAGCCAGGGGGCGTCCTGCGGGCCGAGCACCGCGTCCAGCAGGGCCAGGCGGGCGGCGGTGCGGGCGGCGGTGGCCCGGTGCCAGTCGTCGCCCGGCGCGTCCTGGTCCGGTTCCGGGGCCAGCCGGTCGAGCACCGCGTCCCGGATCCGGCCGGCCAGCGTCCGGGTCTGCGGCCAGAGTTCGGCGCCGGTCAGCGCCCACAGCTCGGCCCAGCCGGGGGCGCCCAGCTCGGTGTGCACCCGGCGCCGGGCGGCCTCCCAGGGGGCGGTGCGGACCGCCTCCCGGACGCTGACGGCGCCGCCCGGCCGGACCCCGGCCCCGGCCAACCGCGCGGCCACCTCGGCGGGCAGCTCGCTCGCCGGCCGGGCGCCGGTCACCGCCAGGGCGGCCGCGGCCGCCTCCAGCGGGGAGCCGAACCAGAGCACCACCTCCGGCTCCGCCAGGCCGGCCGCCCGGTAGGCCGCCCGCACCGCCCGCTCGACGGCGGGCCGGTCGGCGGGGCCGGTGGCCGCGGCGGCCGTGCGCCAGCGGGCCACCGCCTCGCGGGCCGAGGACTGCTGCTGCTGAATGGTCATCGAACTCTCTCCGTTCCCTCTCACGAACCGCCGACCGCCCGCCGCCGCGCGCTCAGTCCGCCACGACCCGGACCGCGCCCGGCGTGTACTCCCGCTGGCGCACCACCCGGTACCAGCCCTTGGGCAGCGGGATCACCGCGTGCTCCTCGTGCACCACCCGGCCGCCCTCCGACAGCCGGAGCCAGGCCGCGGCGAACGGCCCGGCCTCCCGGCGCAGTTCACCGGGGCCGACCACGGCGTGCGCGTGGCCGGTGACCTCGCCGAGCGCCAGCACCAGGCGTCCGCGCGCGTCCCGCGGCTGCTGCGGCAGGGCCGCGACCGTGCTCGGCACGGCGTCCTCCTCGACCGGCACGATCAACACGTCACCCTGGCGGTACATCCGGCCTCCAACGCTGCGCCCCGGCCCGGTGCCGGATCCACTGCGGGAAAGCTAGACCGGGGTGCTGACAGTCCGTCGAGCCGCGCCCGGACGGGACATCCCGGGCCCGCCCCCGGTCGGCCACCCTGTCGGCGGCGCCTGATAGACAGGCCGTCCCGCCTCGTTCCCAGGAGCAGCGCATGGCCATCTCCCAGCACCCCGAGCACTTCCACGACCTCCCGGTCTTCGACCTCGTCCCCGCGCTGCAGGAGGGCGCCGAGCTGCCCGAGCCGGCCGCGGTCGCCTGGAAGATCGGCCTGGAGTACGACTCCGCGGAGACCTTCCGGCAGCGCTGGGAGGAGTTCCTCGACCGGGTGGACACCACCCTGGTACGGGCCCTGGTGATCGGCGCCTGGTGGCAGGACGAGCAGAAGCCGGCCGCGGAGACGGTCGAGCTGATCACGGCGAACGCCGGGCGGCTGCCCGCACTGCGCGCGCTGTTCCTCGGCGAGGTCACCTACGAGGAGTGCGAGATCTCCTGGATCCAGCAGTCGGACGTGACGCCGCTGCTGACCGCCTTCCCGGCGCTGGAGGAGCTGGTGGTCCGCGGGGCCGGCGGCGACTGGGACGGCAACGGCGGGCTCCGGCTCGATCCGGTGCGCCACCCGGCCCTGCGCAGCCTGCGGTTGGAGAGCGGCGGCCTGCCCGCCGAGGTGGTGCGCGCGGTCGGCGCCTGCGACCTGCCGGCGCTGGAGCAGCTGGAGCTGTGGCTCGGCGTCGACCAGTACGGCGGCGACTCGACCGTCGCCGACCTGGAGCCGATCCTGGCCGGCCTGCGGCTGCCCGCGCTGCGCCGGCTCGGCCTGCTCGACAGCCTGGCGCAGGACGAGATCGCGGCCGCCGTCGCGCAGGCCCCGGTGGTGGCCCGGCTGGAGCACCTCGGCCTCTCCATGGGCCTGCTGACGGACGCCGGGGCCGGCGCCCTGCTGGAGGGCCAGCCGCTCACCCACCTGAAGTCGCTGGACCTGCACCACCACTACCTGAGCGACGGCATGCAGCAGCGCCTCACCACGGCCCTGGCCGGGGTGGACGTGGACCTCTCCGAGGCCGGGAAGCCGGACGAGCGCTGGCGCTACGTGGCCGTCGCCGAGTGACCGGCCGGTAGCCGGCGCCTGGTCGAACGGGTGTCGTCCGGGCCTGGTAGACAGGTCCCTCCCGTCCCGTTCTCCCCCGTCCGCACCGAGGAGCAGCGCATGACCGTCAGCAGGCATCTCGACCAGTTCCACGGGCTCCCGGTGCACGACTTCGCCCCGGGCCCGGACGCCGAGGGCCGGCAGCCGGCGGCCGACGCCGTCGCCTGGCGGATATCGACGGGCTACCGCTCCGGGGTCACCTTCGAGGACGTCTGGCGGGAGTTCCTCGACCGGGTCGACGCCGCCCGGGTGCGGGCCGTGGTGATCGGCCCCTGGTGGGAGCGGGACTACCAGCCGGTCGCCCGCACGCTGGCCGCGGTGGTGGACGCGGCCGGGGAGCTGCCCGCACTGCGCGGCCTGTTCCTCGGCGACGTCACCTACGAGGAGTGCGAGATCTCCTGGCTGGAGATGTCCGAGGTGACACCCGCGCTGACGGCCTTCCCCGGGCTGGAGGAGCTGGTGGTGCGCGGCGGCAACGGCCTGAAGCTGGCTGCCGTCCGGCACGAGCGGCTGCGGGCGCTGCGGTTCGAGGCCGGCGGCCTGCCCGCCGAGGTGGTCCGCGCCGTCGGGGCCAGCGACCTGCCGGCGCTGGAGCGGCTGGAGCTGTGGCTCGGCGTCGACGAGTACGGCGGCGACCACTCGGTGGCGGACCTCGACCCGTTCCTGACCGGGGTGCGCTTCCCGGCCCTGCGCCACCTGGGCCTGGAGAACTCCGAGTACCAGGACGAGATCGCGGCCGCCGTCGCGCAGGCGCCGGTGGTGGCCCGGCTGGAGCACCTCGGCCTGGCCATGGGCGTGCTCACCGACGAGGGCGCCGCCGCCCTGCTGGAGGGCCAGCCGCTCACCCACCTGACCTCGCTCGACCTGCACCACCACTACCTGACCGAGGAGATGCAGCAGCGCCTCACCACCGCCCTGCCGGGGGTGAAGGTCGACCTCTCGGACGCCGAGACCGAGGAGGACGAGGAGGACCGCTACGTGGCCGTGGCCGAGTAGCGGAACGCCACCCGATGACCTCCGCCCCCCGGCTCACCGTGGTCGGCAACCCGGGCCACCGCCGGGTCACCCTGTTCGCCGCCGCCGCCCGGGCCGCCGGCCTGCCCGAACCGGCCGTACTGCCCTGGCTGGACGTGCTGCGCGGCGGGTACCGCATCGCCCCGGGCGCGCTGCTGCGGGTCGAGTCGCCCGGCGAGGACGGGACGGTAGACCGGCTGCTGCGCGGCGCCGCCCTCGGCGCCGGCTACGCGCCGACCAGGGTGGAGGGCGGCGCCGCCTGGTACGCCGGGCTGACGGCCGCGCTGGACGGGCTGGCCGAGGCGGTCCGCCAGACCCCCGGTGCCCGGCTGCTGGCCGACCCGGCGGAGATCGCGGTGATGTTCGACAAGCGCCGGGCGCACCGCCGGCTGGCCGCCGCCGGGGTGCCGGTGCCGCCCGCACTGGGCGGCGAAAGCCCGTCCGGCTGGGCGGAGTTGAAGGAGCGACTGGCCTCGGCCGGGCTGCGCCGGGTGTTCCTGAAGCCAGCGCACGGCTCCTCCGCCGCCGGGGTGGTCGCGCTGGAGTTCGGCCCGCGCGGGCAGGTGCAGGCCACCACCTCGGTGGAGCTGGCGGACGGGCAGCTGCACAACTCGCTGCGGGTGCGCCGCTACCGCTCCGAGGCCGAGACCGCGGCCGTGGTCGACCTGCTCGCCCCGGACGGGCTGCACGTCGAGCAGTGGGTGCCGAAGTCCGCGCAGCGCGAACACGCCGCCGACCTGCGGGTGGTGGTGGTCGCCGGCCGGGCCACCCACGTGGTGGTGCGCACCAGCCGCCACCCGATGACCAACCTGCACCTGGGCGGCGCCCGGGGCGACCTGGCCCTGGCCCGCGCCGCGGCCGGCCCGGCCTGGCCGGAGCTGCCGGCCGTCGCCGAGCGGGCGGCCACCTGCTTCCCGCACTCCCCGATGGTCGGCGTCGACGTGCTGCCGACCGCCGGCTGGCGGCGCGGCCTGGTCGGCGAGGTGAACGCCTTCGGCGACCTGCTGCCGGGCCTCACCGGGCTGGCGGGCGGCCCCGCCGAAGGCCTGGACACCTACGGGGCCCAGCTCGCCGCCCTGCAGACCGGCCCACCCCCCGGGCCACCACCGCATCCGCACCGCCCCGCACCACCGACCGGAGCCGCCCGATGACCGACCCGACCCCCGACATGCGCCAGGTCGTCGGCAGCCACGACCTGCTCCTGGTCACCCTGGACACGCTGCGCTTCGACGTCGCCGAGGAGCTGGCGGCGGCCGGGCGGATCCCGCACCTCGCCGCCGTGCTGCCGGGCGGGCGCTGGGAGCGCCGGCACTCCCCCGGCAGCTTCACCTACGCCGCGCACCAGGCCATCCTGGCCGGCTTCCTGCCCACCCCCGCGCACCCGCACGGGCCGCACCCGCGGCTGTTCGCCGCCCGCTTCGCCGGCTCGGAGTCCACCGCGTCCGGGACCTGGGTGTTCGACGCCCCCGACCTGCCGTCCGCGCTGGCCGCGGCCGGGTACCGCACGGTGTGCATCGGCGGGGTGGGTTTCTTCAACAAGCAGGGCCCGCTCGGGTCGGTGCTGCCGGGCCTGTTCCAGGAGAGCCACTGGGAGCCGGAGATGGGCGTGCCCTCGCCCACCTCCTTCGAGGCCCAGGTGGCCCGCGCCGAGCAGGTCGCCGCCGAGCAGCCGGCCGGGCAGCCGCTGTTCCTCTTCCTCAACGTCTCGGCGCTGCACCAGCCGAACTGGTTCCACCTGCCCGGCGCGACCCGCGAGCACGGCGACTCCCGGGCCAGCCACGCCGCCGCGCTGGAGTACGTGGACGCGCACATCGGGCGGCTGTTCGCCGCGATGACCGGCCGCCGGCCCTGCTTCGCCATCGTCTGCTCCGACCACGGCACCGCGTACGGCGAGGACGGCTACACCGGCCACCGGATCGGCCACGAGGTGGTCTGGACGGTCCCGTACGCGCACTTCACCCTCCCCGCCGCCGCCGCGACCGCCGCCATCGACGAGGAGCCCGCCCGATGACCACCGCCGCCACCGACAACGCGAGTGCCACCGCCACCGGGACGGCCGCCCCGCGTCCGTACCAGTCGTACGTCTACGCCTACCCGCACAAGACCGCCTACCGGCCGCTGCCCGACCGCCCGGCGCTGCGCGAGCTGTGGGCCGGCGAGCCGCAGCACGCGCTCTCGCTCTACCTGCACATCCCGTTCTGCGAGGTGCGCTGCGGCTTCTGCAACCTGTTCACCCGGATCGGCAGCCCCGAGGGCCTGACCACCGCCTACCTGGACGCGCTGGAGCGCCAGGCCACGGCCGTCCGCGCGGCGCTCTCGGACGGCGCCCGGTTCGCGCTCGCGGCGTTCGGCGGCGGCACCCCGACCTACCTGACCGCCGGCGAGCTGGAGCGGCTCTGCGACATCGCCGAGCAGCGGATGGGCGTCGACCTGCGGGCGGTGCCGCTGTCCGTGGAGGCCTCCCCCGACACCTGCACCGCGGACCGGCTGGCCGTGCTGGCCGAGCGCGGCACCACCCGGCTCAGCCTGGGCGTGCAGTCCTTCCTGGACGAGGAGGCCCGCTCGGCCGTCCGCCCGCAGAAGCGGGCCACGGTGGAGGCGGCGCTCGGCCGGATCCGGGCGGCCGGCTTCCCGGTGCTCAACATCGACCTGATCTACGGCATCGACGGCCAGACCGAGCACAGCTGGCTGCGCTCGCTGGACGCCGCGCTGGCCTGGCGCCCGGAGGAGCTCTACCTCTACCCGCTGTACGTGCGGCCGCTGACCGGGCTCGGCCGGCGCGCCACCGAGGCCACCGCGGCCGGCTGGGACGCCCAGCGGCTGGCGCTCTACCGCGCCGGCCGCGACCACCTGCTGGCCAACGGCTACCAGCAGGTGTCGATGCGGATGTTCCGCCGGCTCGACTCCCCCGCGGCGGGCGAGAGCGAGTACGCCTGCCAGACCGACGGCATGGTCGGGCTCGGCTGCGGCGCGCGCTCGTACACCTCCCGGCTGCACTACTCCTTCGACTACGCGGTCAACGCCTCCGAGGTCCGCGGCATCATCGACGACTACGTGGCCACCGAGGACTTCGGGCACGCCGCGATCGGGCGCCGGATGGACCAGGGTGAGGCCCGCCGCCGGCACCTGCTCCAGTCGCTGCTGCAGGCCGAGGGGCTCGAACTGGCAGACTACCGGGAGCGGTTCGCCGGCACGCCCGCCGAGCACTTCCCGCCGGAGCTGGCCGAGCTGGCCGGCCGCGGCTGGCTGGAGCAGCGCGGCGGGCGCCTCGCGCTGACCCCGGAGGGCCTGGCGTACTCGGACGCGATCGGGCCGCTGCTGTTCTCGCCCGAGGTCCGGGCGCTGATGGAGGGCTACGAGGCGAAGTGACGGTCTTCCTCGGCCTGCCCGAGCCCCGGCCGGCCCCGCAGCCCCGGTCGCTGCCCGGTCCGGCGCCCGAACCGCCGGCGCCGACCCCGCTGGAGCTCACCGTGCTCTACCGCGGCCCGCTCGCCTCCTGCGACTACGACTGCCCGTACTGCCCGTTCGCCAAACGGCGTGACACCCCGGCGCAGCTGCGGGCCGACCGGGCGGCGCTGGAGCGCTTCACCGGCTGGGCGGCGGCGCAGACCGGCGACACCCTCTCGCTGCTGTTCACCCCGTGGGGCGAGGGGCTGGTCCGGTCCTGGTACCGGCGGGCGCTGGCCGAGCTGAGCCGGCTGCCGCACGTGCGGCGGGTGGCGATCCAGACCAACTTCAGCTGCCGCACCGACTGGCTGGCCGAGGCCGATCTGGACACCCTGGCGTTCTGGATCACCTACCACCCGGGCCAGGTCACCCACGAGCGCTTCCTCGCCCGGTGCCGGGAGCTGACCGCGCTCGGCGCGCGCTACAGCGTTGGCGTGGTCGGCGAGCCGGAGCACCTGGCCCCGGCCCGCCGGCTGCGCGCCGAGCTGCCGCCCGAGGTCTACCTGTGGATCAACGCGGCCGACGGGCGGACCTACGACGACCGCCAGGCCGCCGACTGGGCGGCGCTCGACCCGCTGTTCGGCTACAGCCGCGACCCGCACCCCAGCGGCGGGCGCCCCTGCCGCACCGGCGAGTCGGTGATCTCGGTGGACGGGGACGGCACGGTGCGCCGCTGCCACTTCGTCCGGCCGCCGCTGGGCAACCTCTACGACGGCTCGTACCGCGCCCAGTTGGAGCCCCGGCCGTGCCCGCTGCCGGTCTGCGACTGCCACATCGGGTACGTGCACCTGGAGACCCTGCCGCTGTACGAGGTGTTCGCGGGCGGGGTGCTGGAGCGGATCCCGGCCGCCGCCGGCCCGGGGCTCAGTCCGTCCTCGGCAGGCCGGGCGGGTTGATCTCGGAGCTCGGCACCGCCTCCTCGGACAGCCCCCAGCGCTTGAGGACCTGGGCGTAACTGCCGTTCTTCAGCACCTCGTTGATGGCACCGTTGAGCGCCCCGACCAGGCCGTTGTCCTTCCTGGTGGTGGCCGCGATCTTGCCCAGCACCTGGTCCCCGGCGCCGGAGTAGGTGCCGATCACCTTCGTCTCGCCGGTCTGCGCGGCGTGGAAGGCCGCGGTGGGGTTGGGGCCGAGGTAGGCGTCGATCCGGCCGGAGGACAGCGCCAGGTAGTAGTCGGCGGAGTTCTGGAAGTACTTGATGTCGACCGGCTTGCGGCCGGCCTTCACATCCGCCTCGCTCCAGGCGATCAGCAGCTTCTCCTGGTTGGTGCCGGAGGCGACGGCGATGGTGCGCCCGGCCACGTCCGCGGGCCCGGTGACCTTCCAGCCGGCGCCCTTCCTGGCCTCGAACCCGAGGATGTCCAGCCGGTAGGTGGCGAAGTCGTACTTCTCCTTGCGGGCCTCGGTCACCGTGATGTTGGTGAGGCCGACGTCGTACTTGCCGCTGTCCAGGCCGACGAAGACGTTCTCCCAGGAGACCGGGTTGAGCTCGACCTTCAGGCCCAGCACGTCGCCGATCAGGTAGGCCAGGTCGGGCTCGGCGCCGATGATGGTCTTGTCGTCGGTGGCGTGGAAGTCCAGGGGCGGCACGGTGCCCAGCGAGTCCACCACCTGGAGGGTGCCTCTCTTCCTGATCTCCTCCGGCACCAGGGCGGCGATCGCGTCGACCTTGGAGGTGGTGACCCTCTTCTGGTCGGCCGTCAGGTTCACCGTGATTCCGTTCGGTGCCACGCTGCCTTTCGAGCCGCCGAGGTCGGCGGTGGCGTCCGAGGACGAGCCGCAGGCGCCGAGCACCAGGACGGCGGCCAGGCCGACGGCGGCGAGCGGGGCACGGCGGGACAGGGACAGGGGCCGGGACATGGCGGAACTCCGTTCGACGGTAGGGGTGTTACAGGACCTTGGCGAGGAAGGCGCGGGTCCGTTCGTGCTGCGGGTGGTCGAGCACCTCGGCGGGTGGCCCCTGCTCGACCACCACGCCGCCGTCCATGAAGACCACGGTGTCGGCCACCTCGCGGGCGAAACCGATCTCGTGCGTGACGACGATCATGGTGGTGCCGCCGTTGGCCAGGTCCTTGATCACGTCGAGCACCTCGCCGACCAGTTCGGGGTCGAGGGCGGAGGTGGGCTCGTCGAAGAGCAGCACCTTGGGCTCCAGGGCCAGCGCCCGGGCGATCGCCACCCGCTGCTGCTGGCCGCCGGAGAGCCGGCGCGGGTACTCGCCGGCCTTGTCGGCCAGACCGACCCGGGCGAGCAGGTCCAGCGCCCGCGCCCGGGCCACCGCCTTCGGCACCTTGAGCGCGCCGACCGGCGCCTCCATCAGGTTCTCCACCACGGTCAGGTGCGGGAACAGGTTGAAGTTCTGGAACACGAAGCCCAGCCTGGTCCGCTGGCGCAGCACCTCGCGCTCCTTGAGCTCGTACAGCCGGTCGCCCGAGCGGCGGTAGCCGATCAGCTCGCCGTCGATCGCCACGTACCCGCGGTCGAGCTTCTCCAGGTGGTTGATCGCCCGCAGCAGGGTGGACTTGCCGGAACCGGACGGCCCGAGGACGACCGTCACCGATCCGGCCGCGGCCTGCAGGTCGACCCCGCGCAGCACCTCCAGCCGGCCGAAGCTCTTGTGGACGCCGCGGACGTCCACCATGGTCGTGGTCATGAACGGCCTCCCGGGGCTGCGGAGAGCCGGCTCTCCTGGATCTGGCGGACGAGGGCGCGGGCGCGCCCGAGCGGGGACGGCGGCGCGGTGCGCCCGGCGCCCCGGGCGAAGTGGCGCTCGACGGCGTACTGGACGATCGACAGCAGGGTGGTCAGCAGCACGTACCAGGCGGTGGCCACCATCAGCAGCGGCACCACCCGGCCGGTGCGGCCGTAGACCACCTGGACCTGGTAGAAGAGCTCGCCGATCGCCATCACGTAGACGATCGAGGTGCCCTTGAACAGCGAGATCACCTCGTTGGCGGCGTTCGGCAGGATGCCGCGCATGGCCTGCGGCAGGACGATCCGCCAGGCCTGCCGCAGGCGCGGGATGCCGAGTGCGGCGGCGGCCTCCAGCTGTCCGGCGTCCACCGAGAGCACCCCGGCACGGATGATCTCGGCGGCGTACGCGGCCTGGTGCAGCGCCAGCCCGAGCACGGCCGCGCCCAGCGCGCCGAGCACGTCCATGGTCTCGAAGCGCCAGAAGGTGGGCCCGAACGGGACCCCGACCCCGAGCCGCTTGTACAGGTAGGACAGGTTGAACCAGAAGACCAGCTGGACGATCAGCGGGATCGACCGGAAGGCCCAGACGTACGTCCAGGCGATGGTCCGCAGGATCGGGCTGGCGGACAGCCGCAGGGCGGCGATCACCGCACCCAGCGCGAAGCCCAGGACCGTTCCGTAGCAGGTGAGTTGGAGGGTGACCTGGACGGCGCGCAGGATGCTGTCGGTGGCCACGAAGGCCCGGAAGGTGGGCCAGTCCCAGCCCGGGTTGGTGGCCAGCCCGTGCAGGAACTGGGCGACCAGCACCACGGCGGCGGCGCCGGCCAGCCAGCGCCAGGGGTGGCGGGCGGGGACCACCCGCAGGGCGGCCGGGCCCGCGTCGTCCCCGTGGCCGGTGGTGCTCGTGCGGTCGGTGGTGCGGTTGGTGCGGTCGGTGCTGTCGGGCGGTGCGGTGGTGGCGGTCATGGCGGCCGATTCCTCCGATGTGGCCGGCTGCCGGCCGGCGGTGGCTGACACGGGATCACGGGTGCTCGGGCGGACTGATCAGCGATTCGGTGATCGCCGAGTCCGCGGTGCCCCACTTCTGCAGGATCCGGCCGTAGGTGCCGTCCTTGATCAGCTGGTTGACGGCGGCCCGGAACGCCGGGGTCAGCGGCGAGCCCTTCTTGAACGCGAAGCCGACGTCCAGCCGGTGGAACTCGCCCAGGAACCTCGTCCCGGACGCCTCCTGGCCGGCCTGGTAGCGCAGCCCGTTGATGGTGGACATCACCACGTCCACCCGCCCCTGCTGGAGGGCGGTCAGCACCGCCCCGCTGTCCGCGAACGCCCGTACCTCGTACGGCTTCTTCCCGGCGTCGGTGCAGACGTTCTTCCGGCCGTTCAGCGTCGTCTCGAAGGTGGTGCCGACGCCGGTGCCGATGGTCAGCCCGCAGAGCTGGACCAGGTCCGTGGCGGACCGGATCGCGGTGTTGTCCTTCTTCACCGCGAAGCCCTGGCCGTCGTCGATGTAGGTGACGAAGTCGATGGTCCGCAGCCGGGCGGTGGTGACGCCGAAGTTGCCGGCGCCCACGTCGTACTTGCCGCTGTCCAGGGCCGGCAGGATGGTCTCGAACGACGCCTCCTCGCGTTGGATCGTGATGCCCAGGACCTTGGCCACCGCGTCCGTGAAGTCCACGTCGAGGCCGGCCGCCCGGTGCCGGGCGGGGTCGGGGAAGAACGCGCTCGGCGGGGTGCCGCCCGCGCCGCCCAGCCGGAGCGTGCCCGCGGCGCGGACGTCCGGCGGCAGCAGGGCCGCGATCGCCTCGACCTTCTGCTCGGCCGCCACCACGTCCTGGCCCGCCGCGGCGACGGCGGAGGCACCCGGGGCGCCCGGGCCCGCGGGCGCCCCGGCGGAGCCGCAGCCCGCCAGCAGCACGGCGGCGGCGGCGAGGGCGGCGGGAAGTGCGCGTCTCACGGTGGTACCTCTCAGTGGGGTGCGATGAGGTGCTTCTCGAACGGCAGCGGGCCGGCGGCCGGCGGCGGCCCGGCGCCGGGCGCGTGGTCGGAGCCGGGACCGGGCCCCTGGTCAGGGCCGGTGCCGGTCACCGGGTCCCGGCCCAGGTCGAACAGCGGGGTGTACCCGGTGGCCAGGTAGAGCGCCTTGGCCTCGGGCTGGCGCGGGCCGGTGGTCAGGACGATCCGCCGGTAGCCCGCCGCCGCGGCGGCCCGCTCCAGCTCCGCCAGCACCCGACGGGCCAGCCCCCGGCGGCGGTGCGCCGAGTGCGTCCACATCCGCTTCAGCTCCGCGGTGCGCCCGTCCGCCCGGCGGTACGCGCCGCCCGCCACCGGCCGTCCGTCCTCCAGCAGGAGCAGCAGCAGGCCGTGCGGCGGGGCGAACTCGGCGGCCGGGTAGCGGGCCATCTCGGCGTGGCCGCCGGGCCCGTACCGGGTGACGTACTCGTGGGTCAGCTCGCGCACCAGCGGCTCGGTCAGCGGATCGCCGAGCAGCGCCTGCCGGACCTGGAGCGCCGGGCTGCTCACGCCTGCGCCGCGATCAGCTGGTGCCGGTCGCGCTCCCGGGCGGCGGCCGCGGCGGCCGCGCGCTCGGCGGCCTCGGTGGCGGCCGCGGCGGCGGCGGCCTTGGCGGCGTCCCGCCGGGCGACCTCCGCGCGGACCAGCGGGATGACGTGCCGGCCGAAGTCGATGGTGTCGCCGACCAGGTCGTACCCGCGCGCGGAGAGGATGTCCACGCCCAGGTCGTAGTAGTCCAGCAGGGCCTCGGCGACCGTCTCGGGGGTGCCGACCAGCGCGTTGGAGTTGCCCGCTCCGCCGGTGGCCGCGGCGGTCGGCGTCCACAGCGCCCGGTCGTAGCGCTCGCCCTGGGCGGCGAACTCGATCAGCCGTTGCGAACCGGTGTTCTCCGGGGCGCCGGCGGGGCGCCGGCGGACCAGGTCGGTGTCGGCCGCCGCCCGCCGGGCCCGGATCGCGCCCACCGTGCGGTGCGCCTTCTCCCAGGCCAGCTCCTCGGTGGGCGCGATGATCGGCCGGAAGGCGACCTGGATCCGCGGGGTGTCGGTGCGGCCCGCCGCCCGGGCGGCCTGCCGGACCTGCTCGATCTGCTCGGCGGTGGCGGCCAGCGGCTCGCCCCAGAGGCAGAAGATGTCGGCCTCGGCGCCGCCGGCCGCGTAGGCGGCGGCCGATGAGCCGCCGAAGGAGACGTTCGGCCGGGGCTGCTGGACGGGGAAGACGTCCGAGACGAAGTCGTTGAAGCGGTAGTGCTCGCCCTCGTGGTCGAAGGGCTGGTGGCTGGTCCAGGCCTTCTTGACGATCCCGATGTACTCCCGGGTGCGGGCGTAGCGCTGGTCCTTGGTCAGGAAGTCGCCCTCGCGCTGCTGCTCGTGGTCGCTGCCGCCGGTGATGAAGTGCACCGTCAGCCGGCCGTCGCTGATCCGGTCCAGGGTGGCGAAGGTCTTGGCGGCGAAGGTCGGGTAGGACACGTTGGGGCGGTGCGCCAGCAGGATCTGCAGCCGCTCCAGCCGGGCGGCGAGGAAGGCGGCGGCCGGGGCCGGGTCCGGGGCGCCGGCCCCGTAGGCAAAGAGCACCCGGTCCCAGCCGTGGTCCTCGTGGGCACGGGCCAGGCGCAGGGTGTAGTCGCGGTCGAAGGCGGCGGTGGTCCGGGCGGTGGTCTCCGAACCGTCGCCGGTGGCGGCGATACCGAGGAACTCGACGGGCATGGGTGCGGGCCTTTCCAGGACGGAGCGGGGCGTGCCGGGGCCGGGGCACGGGTGCCCGGGGCGTGCGGCAGCACGGAACGGCGGGGAGTGGGCAGGAGGCAGGAGGCAGGAGGCAGGACGAACGGACCGTCGTACGGCGGAGTGTGACGGTGGATCAGCGACTATCGGGGAGGGGCGGCAGCGCACGCCTGTCGATCCGTCGGACATGACGGCATCCCGGCCCGCGACGGGGCAACCGAGGGAGGTCTCCGAGGGAGAGCAGGGCCGGTCAGGCGGCCCGCTGCCGGGTCAGCCGCAACACGCCGCGGACCACACCCGACCGAAGTCGATGTGGCCGCGCGTGACCAGACGCTGCTCGGCATTCATGGCGCAAGTTGAGCAGCGAACCTCCGCATTCGTCAACCACCGTCCAGGAAACGGCCGTCCGGGCCACCGCCGGCCGGGCCGGCCCGCCCTTGACAGTCCGGGACGGCGCCCGCGTACGATCGGCCGCGGAGTGAGTACGCCTCGGGAGCCGGCCGAACCAGGGCCGCCCCCGGCCGTGTTGAGGGACACGGCGGGCGCGCGTGACGGACAGCGGACCCCTGCCTGCCCGCTCGCCCCTGGAGCCCTCCATGGCCACCACGCCGGACGTCCTGCCACCCGCCGCCACCTCTCCACCATCACCCCTGCCCCGCACGCCCCCGGGATCACCCGTCCCGCCCGCCGCCGCGCTGCGGATCGTCGCGCGCCGCCGCCCCGGCCGGCTGCTGGCCGCCGGCGCGGCGCTGCTGCTGTTCGGCCTGGTGCTCAACTCCCTGCTCCGCAACCGCGCCTTCGGGTGGGAGGTGGTCGGCCGGTACCTCACCAGCGCCTCGATCGTCGACGGGCTGCTGCTCACCCTCTGGCTGACCGCGCTGGTGATGGTGCTCGGCTTCGCCCTGGGCACCCTGCTGGCGCTGGCCAGGCTCTCCGACAACCCCGTTCTGGCATCGTTGAGTTGGGGCTACGTCTGGGTGTTCCGGGCGACCCCGCTGCTGGTCCAGCTGCTGTTCTGGTTCAACATCGGGGCGCTCTACCCGCACCTGGCGCTGGGCGTCCCGTTCGGCCCCGAGCTGCTGTCCGTGAAGACGGTGAACCTGCTCGGCCCGGTGCTCACCGCCGTGGTCGGACTCACCCTGCACGAGGCCGCGTTCGCCGCCGAGGTGGTGCGCAGCGGCGTCCTGTCGGTGGACCCGGGCCAGCTGGAGGCCGCGGCCTCGCTGGGCCTGCGCCGCGGGCGGGTGCTGCGCCGGATCGTCGTCCCGCAGGCGATGCGCTCGATCGTGCCGACCGCCGGGAACATGCTGATCGGCACCCTCAAGGGCACCTCGATCGTCAGCGTGCTGGACGTGCAGGACCTGCTGTACTCGGCCCAGCTGGTCTACAACCAGACCTACCAGGTGATCCCGCTGCTGATGGTGGCCACCCTCTGGTACATCGGGGTGACCAGCGTGCTCTCCGTCGGGCAGTACTACCTGGAGCGGTACTACGCCCGCGGCGCCTCCCGGGACGGGCTGCCGCCGACCCCGGTGCAGCGCGCGGTCGCGGGCTGGCGGCGGCTGCGCGGCGGGGCCGGTGGAGCACGGTGAGCACGCTGGTGATCATCGGCGCCGGACCGCGCGGGACCGGCCTGCTGGAGCGGCTGGCCGCCGGCGCGGCCGAACTGCTGCCGCCCGACCGGCCGCTCCACATCCACCTGGTCGATCCGTACCCGCCGGGCGGCGGCCGGATCTGGCGCGACCGCCAGTCGCCGCTGCTGCGGATGAACTCGATGGCCGAGGACGTCACCATGTTCACCGACGAGACCTCCACCACCGAGGGGCCGGTCCGGCCGGGGCCGTCGCTGGCCGAGTGGGCCCGCGCGCCCGAGCGGTACGCGCCGTACCGGCCGGTGGCCGACCGTGCGCTGCGCGCCGAGCTGGCCGCGCTGCGGCCGACCGACTTCGCCACCCGCCGGGCCCAGGGCGCGTACCTGGACTGGGTGTTCCGCCGGGCGGTGGCCGACCTGCCGGCCCAGGTGACACTGTCGGTGCACCGCGACACCGCCCGCGCGGTCGAGGGGCCGCCGGACGGCCCGCAGCTGGTCCGGCTCTCCGACCGGGTGCTGGTCGCCGACCAGGTGGTGCTGACCCTGGGCCACCTGGAGTCCGAGCCCGATCCGCGGCACCGGGCGATGGCCGACTTCGCCGAGCGGCACGGCCGCTTCCACCTCCCGCCGGCGTTCTCCTCGGACGCCGACCTGTCCCGCCTGGCCCCGGGCGAGCAGGTGATCGTCCGGGGCTTCGGGCTGGCCTTCGTGGACCTGATGGCGCTGCTCACCGAGGGCCGGGGCGGACGCTTCGAGCCGGGCCCGGCCGGCCTGGTCTACCACCCCAGCGGGCGCGAACCGGTGCTGCACGTCGGCTCGCGGCGCGGGGTGCCGTACCACTCCAAGACCGGCTACCGGCTCCAGGGGCCGCCCGCACCGCTCCCCCGGTACTTCGACGCCGCCGCCGTGGACGCCCTGCTCGCCCGCCCCGGACCGGTCGAATTCCGGCGCGACGCCTGGCCGTTGATGGCCAAGGAGATCGGTTTCGGCCACTACCACGAGCTGTTCCACGCCCACCCGGAGCGCACCGCCCTGCCCTGGCCGGAGTTCCTCGCCGGCTACGACCGGCTCGGCTGGGCGGACCCGGCGCTCGCCGAGCTGGTCGCGGCGGCCGTCCCGGACCCGCTCGACCGGCTGGACCTCGACCGGCTGGACCACCCGCTGGCGGGCCTGCGGCTGGACGGGCCCGAACAGCTGCAGCAGCACCTGCGCCGCTACGTCGCCGACGACGCCGACCGGCGCGCCGACCCCGCGCACAGCGCCGACCTCGGCGCCTTCCTCGCCCTGCTGTCGCTGTACGGCACCCTGCCCCGGCTGGTCGGCTCCGGCCGGCTGTCGGCCCGCTCGGTGGCGCAGGAGCTGGACGGCTGGTGGTTCGGCTTCTTCAGCTTCCTGGCGTCCGGGCCGCCGGGCTTCCGGCTGCGGCAGCTGCTGGCGCTCGCCGAGGCCGGGGTGGTGCGGTTCCTGGGCGCCGAGGTCGCCGTCGAGGGCGACGAGCGCGACGGCACCTTCGTCGCGAGCAGCCCCACCGTGCCCGGTCACCTTGTCCGGGCCACCGCGCTGATCGAGGCCTACCTGCCGCGGCACGCCGTGGACCGCAGCGCCGATCCCCTGCTGGCCGGGCTGCACCGGGCCGGCCGGCTGATCGAGGAGGAGGTCCGCGACCAGGAGCACGCCTACCGCTCCGGGCTGATCGTCACCGACCCCGCCGACGGCCGGATCCTCGACCCGGCGCTGGGCGGCGCCCCGCACCCGCGCCGGACCGCGCTCGGCCCGCACACCGACGGCCGCGCCCAGGCGGCCTTCGCCCGGCCGCGGACCGACGCGCCGGCCTTCCGGCACAACGACGCCGCCGCCCGCAGGCTGCTGCGCGCGCTGGCCCGGGAAGCGCCGGTGGACCCGGTACGGCCGGTGGACCCGGTACGGCCGGTGGACCCGGTACAGCCGGCGCAGCCGGCGCAACCGGTACAGCCGCCCCGAACCGCCCTCAGGCCGACCGGGGTTGTCCGAGCGCGAGGGCGGTGACCTGTTCGGTGGTGAGGTGGTCGGGGGCGGTGTAGATCCGGTCGGCCAGCCCCTTGAGGCCGGTCCGCCGCTCCAGCTCGGCGACGCAGTCCAGCGCCTCCCGGTCGGCCTCGAAGTCCCAGACCATCAGCCGGTGGACCACCGCCACCGCCTCCACCCAGCCGATCCCGGTCGGCGCCCCCGGCAGCCGCCCCAGCTGCTGCACCTGCCGCCCGAGCTGGGCCCGGGCCTGCCCCAGCAGCGGGTGCTCCTCCCCGAGCGCCTGCTGCAGCTGGGGGACGAGCTGCGCCAGCTGCCCGGCCGCACCAGCGGGGTCGCCGAGCGCCCCGGTCATGGCGGCCAGGTCGACCCGGGCGCCGAGCGTCTCCGGGTCACCGGGCCCGAGCGCCTGGACCAGGTCGGCGACCACCTGCCCCAGCAGGTGCGCCGCCGTCGCCGGATCCCCGGCCTCGCCCTGCCGGCGGGCCGCCTCCCGCCAGGTCGCCAGGGTCTCCCGGTCGTACCGGCCGAGCTCGGCGACCATCTCCCGGGCCACCGCCTCCAGCAGCTGCGCGGCGCCGTCGGCGGTACGGGCCGACCCGGCGGCGGCGCGCAGCCGCAGCAGCAGCTCGCGCACCCCGGGGGCCGGGTCCTGCTGCTGCTCCGCGGGGCCGAACCGGCCTGCGGATCCTTCGGTGGACGACATGGACCGGCTCACTCCTGGACGCTGGGCGGCTCGCACGGCCCGCGGGGCTGCGGGGCTGCGGGACTGCGGAGCTGCGGGCGGTGGCCTGTACGGGCCCGGTCGAGCGCCAATTCTGGCCCGGGGCGCCCGCCCGGTGCCACCCCTCCACCCCGGCCCGGCACAGTGCGAGGATGGGCGGCAGGGGCACGGCAACGGTGCGGGCCCCATCCGCAGGAAAGGTGTCAGCCATGGCCAAGCAGGCCCCGCACAGCGACCCGGCGCAGGACGCGCCCGAGGTGGGTGCGCCCCAGCACGCCGCGGCCGGGCTGACCGCCGTCGCCAAGAGCCTGCAGATGGCCGGGGAGCAGATGGGCGCCCGGCGGACCCTGGCCACCCTGCGCAAGGTCAACCAGCCTGACGGCTTCGACTGCCCCGGCTGCGCCTGGCCCGAGCCGGGGAAGACGCACACCGCCGAGTTCTGCGAGAACGGCGCCAAGGCGGTCGCCGAGGAGGCGACCGAGCGCCGGATCACCGCCGACTTCTTCGCCGCCCACCCGGTGGCCGAGCTGGCCGAGCGCTCCGGCTACTGGCTGGGCCAGCAGGGCCGGCTCACCGAGCCGATGCTGCTGGAGGAGGGCGGCACGCACTACACGCCGGTCTCCTGGGAGCGCGCGTTCGCGATCGTCGCCGAGGAGCTGGCGGCGCTGGACACCCCGGACGGCGCGGCCTTCTACACCTCGGGCCGCACCAGCAACGAGGCTGCCTTCGCGTACCAGCTGTTCGCCCGCCAGCTGGGCACCAACAACCTGCCGGACTGCTCCAACATGTGCCACGAGTCCTCCGGCTCGGCGCTCACCGAGACGCTCGGCGTGGGCAAGGGCAGCGTCCACCTCAAGGACCTCTACCAGGCCGACCTGATCATCGTGGCCGGCCAGAACCCCGGCACCAACCACCCCCGGATGCTCTCCGCGCTGGAGCGGGCCAAGCGGGCCGGCGCCAAGGTGGTCAGCGTCAACCCGCTGCCGGAGGCCGGGCTGGAGCGGTTCAAGAACCCGCAGAACGCCCGCGGCCTGGTCGGCGCGGGCACCAAGCTGACCGACCTGTTCCTGCAGATCCGGCTCGGCGGCGACCTGGCGCTGTTCCGGGCGCTGAACCAGCTGGTGCTGGCCGCCGAGGGCGGGGTGGACCACGCCTTCGTCGCCGAGCACTGCCTCGGGTACGAGGAGTTCGCCGCCGAGGCGGCCGCCACCTCTCGGGCCGAGGTGCTGGCCGCGACCGGGCTGCCCTGGGAGCAGATCGAGGAGCTGGCCGAGCTGGTGCTGGCCTCCGAGAAGATCATCGTCTGCTGGGCGATGGGGCTGACCCAGCACAAGCACTCCGTGCCGACCATCCGCGAGGTGGTCAACTTCCTGCTGCTGCGCGGCAACGTGGGGCGCCCCGGCGCCGGCGTGTGCCCGGTGCGCGGGCACAGCAACGTCCAGGGCGACCGGACGATGGGGATCTTCGAGCGCCCCTCCGCCGCCTTCCTGGACGCGCTGGCGAAGGAGTTCGACTTCGAGCCGCCGCGCGAGCACGGCCTCGACTCGGTGGACACCATCCGGGCGATGCGCGACGGCCGGGTCAAGGTGTTCTTCGCGATGGGCGGCAACTTCGTCGCCGCCACCCCGGACACCCTGACCACCGAGGCAGCGATGCGCAGCTGCCGGCTCACCGTGCACGTGTCGACCAAGCTCAACCGCTCGCACGTGATCACCGGCGCCCGGGCGCTGATCCTGCCGACCCTCGGCCGCACAGACCGCGACCGCACCGCGGCCGGCCTCCAGTTCGTCAGCGTCGAGGACTCGATGAGCATGGTGCACTCCTCGCGCGGCGGGCTGAGGCCGCCGTCCGAGAGCCTGCTGTCCGAGGTGGCGATCGTCTGCCGGCTGGCCCGCGCCGCCCTCGGCCCGCAGAACCCGGTGCCCTGGGAGGAGTTCGCCGAGTCCTACGACAGCATCCGGGACCGGATATCCCGGGTGGTGCCCGGCTTCGAGGACTTCAACGAGAAGGTCCGCCGCCCCGGTGGCTTCGTGCTCCCGCACGGTCCGCGCGACCGCCGCGCCTTCCCCACCGCCACCGGCCGGGCCAACTTCACCGTCAACCCGCTGACCGCCCCCGAGGTGCCCGAGGGCCGGCTGCTGCTCCAGACGCTGCGCTCGCACGACCAGTACAACACCACCGTGTACGGCCTGGACGACCGCTACCGCGGCATCACCGGCGGCCGCCGGGTGGTGCTGGTCAACCCGGCGGACGCCGCCGAGCTGGGCCTGGCCGACGGCGCGTACACCGACCTGGTGAGCGAGTGGCGGGACGGGGTGGAGCGGCGGGCGCCGCACTTCCGCGTGGTGCACTACCCGGTCGCCCGGGGCGGCGCCGCGGCCTACTACCCGGAGACCAACGTGCTGGTGCCGCTGGACTCCACCGCCGACATCAGCAACACCCCGACGTCGAAGGCCGTGGTGATCCGGTTCGAGCCGGACAGCGGCAGCTGAGCACGCGCCGGCGCCCGGCCCCCGTCGAGGGAGCCGGGCGCCGGCCCGCACGGTCCGCCGTGCTCAGTCCTGGCTGGCGTGCGCGCTGCCGCTCGGCGACAGCTGGGCCGGCGAGCCGCTGCCGGTGGGCGCGGCGCTGCCGGCCGGCGGAGTGCCGGTGGTCGAGGGCGTCGCGGGCGATCCGCCGCCGGCCGCCGGGGTGGTGGGGTCGGACGGCGTCGACGGCGTGGTCGACGGGTCGGTCGAACCGCCACCGCTGGGCGTGCCCGAACCGCTCGGCGTACCGCCACCGCTCGGCGTGCCGGAGCCGGACGGGGTGCCCGAGCCGGACGGCGTACCGGAGGGGGTGCCGCCGGTGGAGGGCGACGGGTCCGGCGCGGTCGGGGTGGTGGTCGGCGGGGCCGGCGGCGCCGGCGGGTTGGGCGTCAGGGTGGACGGCTTGGCCGGCGCGATCCGCACCTCGCCGAGCTTCACGTCCGGCACCTTCCAGGCGCCGCCCTTGTCGTCCGCGGCCGCGTCCGGGTCGGGGCGCACCACACCGAGGATCGGCATCGCGCCGATCTGGGTCACCTTGACCACGTCGCCGGTGTGCGGGGCCTGGACGATCAGCCCGCCGCCGATGTACATCCCGATGTGGGTGGCGCCGCTGAAGTAGACCACCAGGTCGCCGGCCCGGATCTGGTTCAGCGGGATGTGCTTGAGCTGGGCCCACTGCTCCTGGCTGGTGCGCGGGATCGGCACCCCGGCGTGGATCCAGGCCTGCGAGGTGAGGCCCGAGCAGTCGAAGACGTCCGGCCCGGCGCCGCCCCAGACGTAGTCCTTGCCGAGCTGCGCCAGCGCGTACGCGACCGCCTTGCGGCCGGCCTCGGACGGCGTGCGCTCGCCCTTGCCGAGCGCGCCGGAGGCGAGGAAGGCCAGCTGGGCCTGGTCGGCCTCCTGCTTCTCCAGCGCCTCCAGCTCGCTGCGCTGGGCGCCGGTGAGCGAGCCGACCAGCTGCTCGACCTCGGCCAGCCGCTTGGCCACGTCCGCCTTGGCCTGCTCCTGCTGGACGGCCACCGCCTGCTCCTGGGCGACCGAGAGTTCGGCCTGCTGCTGGAGCACGGTCAGGGTGGCCCGGTCGGCCTTGAGCCGGTCCAGGAAGGCCGTCTGCGAGCGCCCGGCCGCCTGCAGCAACTCGGCCACCACCACGGCCTCGTAGGGGTTGTCGGCCATCAGCAGCTCGCCGAGCTCGGAGGCGTGGCCGTTGCGGTACTGCGCGGCGGCCAGCTGGGCGGCCAGGTCGCCGCCGGCGTCCACCGCGGCCTGCTGGCGCTCGATCCGGGTGCGCAGGTCGGTGAGGGTGCTCTGGAGCGCGGTCAGCCTGGCGACCGAGCCGTTGTACTGCTCGGTGGCGACCTCGGCCTGCTGGTAGAGCTGGTGCAGCTGGTCGAGCAGCGGGCCCAGGGTGGCCTTGGCCGCGGCCAGCGGGTCGGCGCCGGGCGCGACGGTCGGTGCGGTCACCGGCGGGGCCGGCTCGGGCGCGGCGTAGGCGGTCGAGGCGAGCGACAGCGAGAGCGCGGCGGCGGCCAGCACCGCCCCGCACCGCAGGGCGGCCCGCACCCACGGCCGTACGCCGGCCGTGTCCATCCCCTGCGCAGCCCCCATCGGCCCGCCCTCCCCCACCTAGCGACCTCGGACCGGGCATGCCGCCCGGCGATCCAACCGGCCTGATCCTGCCATGTCGGGGCGGTCGGGGGGCAGGTGGCATCGGTACGTACTGATGAACTTCTCATCTTGGCCGGACGGCGGGTGTGAGACAGGTCTCAGCAAACCGCCATCAGATCGGTCATTCCCGGCATAAGAGCTGATCAGGGGCCCGGAAGACACCCCCTGGATGCCTGGCCGAAACCCCTGGGACACCATCAGAACCTCAACTCCCGGCCCAGTTAACCTTCCGTTCACCGAATCTCCCTACGGTCGGCGAGACACCAGCGTCAGTCCGACAACTACGACGATTGTTTGGGTATGGAACACATCACGTTCCTGGTGGCCGTTGTGATCATCACGGCGCTCGCCTTCGACTTCACCAACGGTTTCCACGACACCGCCAACGCGATGGCCACCTCCATCGCCACCGGTGCCCTCCGCCCGAAGGTCGCGGTCGCCATCGCCGCCGCGCTGAACTTCGCCGGCGCCTTCCTCTCGGTGAAGGTCGCCACCACCATCTCGGGCGGCATCGTCAACGAGAAGGCCGGCATCCACCCCCAGGTGATCTTCGCGGCGCTGGCCGGCGCGATCCTGTGGAACCTGCTGACCTGGCTCAAGGGCCTGCCCTCCAGCTCCTCGCACGCCCTCTACGGCGGCCTGATCGGCGCCACCGTGGTCGGGGTCGGCATGGACGGCGTCAACTTCAGCGTCGTGGTCAGCAAGATCCTGATCCCGGCCGTCGCGGCTCCGCTGGTCGCCGGCGTGGCCGCCTGGGGCGCCACCAAGCTCGCGTACCTGATCACCCGCGGCGGCGGCGACGCCGGTACCAAGGGCTTCAAGCGCGGCCAGATCTTCTCCTCCTCGCTGATCTCGCTCGCGCACGGCACCAACGACGCCCAGAAGACGATGGGCATCATCACGCTGACGCTGGTCTCGGTGGGCGCCCTGCCCAAGGGCGCGCTGCCCCCCACCTGGGTCATCATCGGCGCCGGCGGCGCGATCGCACTCGGCACCTACATGGGCGGCTGGCGAATCATCCGCTCGATGGGCAAGGGCCTGGCCGACATCAAGGCCCCGCAGGGCTTCGCCTCCGAGACGGCCGCCGCCACCGCGATCCTGACCTCCACCCACATGGGGTACGGCCTGTCCACCACCCAGGTCTGCTCCGGCAGCATCATGGGCGCCGGGCTCGGCGGCCCGAAGGGCAAGCTGCACTGGGCGCTGGTCCGCCGCATGGTCTACACCTGGGGCCTGACCCTGCCCGCCGCCGCCGCGGTCTCCGGCGCCGCCGCGTACGTCGCCGACCGCGGCGACTGGGGCGTGGCCGTGGTCGGCACGGTGCTGGTGCTCGGCTCCGGTGCGATGTGGCTGCTCTCGCGCCGCCAGCCGGTGAGCGCGGACAACGTCAACGACATCACCCCGGTCGAGCTCCCCGGCGGCCCCGCGCCGCTCACCCCGACCACCACCACCGCCGCCGTCGCGGCCTGACGCCGGAAGGACACCCGATCATGAGCATCAAGTGGGCCGCACTCGGCCAGACCGCGGCGTTCAGCCTGCTGATCACCCTCGCGGTGGTCGCCGTCTTCGCCCTCGGCAACCTCGCCCTCACCCGCCGCGAGGCCGCCCTGGCGGCCCGCGAGGCCGGCACCCCGGGGGCCGGCAGCGGCAACCTGGCGCTGGCCGGCGCCGGCGCCTGCTTCGCGGTCTGCGCGGGCGTGGTGCTGTACGGGATCTCGCTGATCGCGGGCTGACGCCCCGGGTACGACGAAGGGCCCGCGCAGCGTTGGCTGCGCGGGCCCTTCGTCGTACCGGACAGGCGGCGGGGGTCAGTCCCCGACCGGGGCCGGCACCGGCCGGGACTGCGGCTCGGGGTGCGGCTCGTGCGCGGTGCGCAGCGGCTCCTCCCGGATGAACAGCACCACCAGGAAGGCCAGCAGCGCGAACGGCGCCGCCACCAGGAAGACCACGCCCACCCCGTGCCCGAAGGCGTCGGTGACCAGCGGCACCAGGGGCGCGGGCAGCCGGTGCAGGTCGGGGATCTCCCCGCCGAGCGCACCCCCGGCGCCGGGCCGCACGTGGGCGGCGGCGAGGTTCTCCGCCAGGTAGTGCGAGACCCGGTTCGAGAGCAGCGCGCCGAGCGCCGAGACGCCCATGGCGCCGCCCATGGTGCGGAAGAAGGTGACCACCGAGCTGGCGGCGCCCAGCTCGTGCCGGGGCACGGTGTTCTGCACGGCCAGCACGAGGTTCTGCATGGTGAGGCCGAGCCCGAGGCCGGCCAGGGCCATGGAGAGCGCCAGCCACCCGTACCCGGTGTCGTCCCGGACGGTGCCGAGCAGGCCGAAGCCGATCGCCAGCAGCAGCGTGCCGGCCACCAGGTAGGCCTTCCAGCGCCCGTACCGGGTGATCAGCCGGCCGGCCACGGTGGAGGCGAGCGCGAGGCCCAGGATCATCGGCAGGGTGAGCAGCCCGGCCATGGTCGGCGTCTCCTTGCGGGCCAGCTGGAAGTACTGGCTCAGGAAGGTGGTCGCGCCGTACATCCCGATCCCGACCAGCACGCTGGCGGCGGAGGCGAGCGCGACGGTGCGGTGGCGGAACAGGCCGAGCGGGACGATCGGCTCGGCGGCCCGGCGCTCGGCCAGCAGGAAGAGCAGCGCGAGCACCAGCCCGCCGCCGACCATCGCGGCGCTCTGCCAGGAGACCCAGTCGTAGTTCTTGCCGGCCAGGCTGATCCAGATCATCAGCAGGCTGACCGCGCCGGTGATCAGCGTCGCGCCCAGGTAGTCGATCCGGACCGTGCGGCGCGGCGCCTGCGGCAGGTGCAGCGTGCGCTGGAGCACCAGGATCGCGATCAGCGAGAACGGGATGCCCACGTAGAAGCACCAGCGCCAGCCGAGCCAGTCGGTGTCCACGATGACGCCGCCGATCAGCGGGCCGCCGATGGTGGCCAGGGCGAAGACCGCCCCGAAGTAGCCGCTGTAGCGGCCTCGTTCGCGCGGCGGGACCATCGCGGCCAGGCAGATCTGGGCCAGCGCGGTGACGCCGCCGGCGCCGATGCCCTGCAGCACGCGGCAGGCGATCAGCTCGCCGGTGTTCTGCGACAGGCCGGCCAGCGCGGAGGAGCCGATGTAGATCACCAGCGCGATCTGGACCAGCAGCTTCTTGCTCACCAGGTCGGAGAGCTTGCCCCAGATCGGGGTGGAGGCGGTGAGCGAGAGCAGCGCCGCGGTGATCACCCAGGTGTAGGCGGATTCGCCACCGTGCAGGTCGGTGAGGATCCGCGGCAGCGCGTTGGAGACGACGGTGGAGGAGAGCACGGCCACGAAGAGGCCGAGCAGCAGGCCGGACAGGGCTTCGAGCACCTGCCGGTGGGACATGGGGGTCGTCGGCATACGGATCCTTCGACGATAGATTTGTTGCGTTTAACAACCATACGAGCAGATGGTTGAAGAAGGCAACCTTCCAGCTTCGAAGTCCGACCCGCGCTCCGGCCCCGCGCTCCGGCCGTCCACCCCGCCAGCCCACCACCGAAGTACTTCATGATATGAAGTATCCATCCGGTTTGTCCTCATCTCCAGGGAGCTGTGCGATGGCTGAACCCGCCTCAGGTTTTCTCGCCGAACTCAAGGACGCGGTGACACCCCGGGCCGCCCTGCTGGTGCTCGGCACCCTGCTGCTCCAGCTCGGCTTCATCACCTCGTACGTCGGCGCGCTGCACCACCCGCACCCGCACCAGCTGTCGATCGCCGTGGTCGCGCCGCAGCAGGTCGCCCCCAAGCTGGTGGCCGGCCTGGAGTCCGTCCCGGGCGACGCGGTGAAGACCTCCACCTCCCCGGACCGGGCGAGCGCCGAGGCCCGGATCAGGAACCAGGAGATCTACGCCGCCTGGATCTTCGACCCGGCCGGCAGCAAGGACACCCTGCTGGTCGCCGACGCCCGCGGGCCGGCCGCCGCCCGGGCCGCGACGGAGATCGTCACCCAGGTCGACGGGAGCCAGGGCCGCACCGTGGCCACCGAGGACGTGGTGCCGCTGGCGGCCGGCGACGCCGAAGGCCTGTCCTCCTTCTACCTGGTGGTCGGCTGGTGCGTCGGCGGCTACCTGGTCGCCTCGATCCTCGGCATCAGCGCCGGCTCCCGCCCCGCCAACACCAACCGCGCGCTGATCCGCCTGGGCACCCTCGCGGTGTACTCGGTGTCGGCGGGCATCGGCGGCGCGGTGATCATCGGACCGGTGCTGAACGCGCTGCCCGGCTCCCTGGGGGCGCTGATCGGCCTGGGCTCGCTGGTGGTGTTCGCGGTCGGCGCGATCACCATGGCGATGGAGTGCCTGTTCGGGGTGATCGGGATCGGCCTGGCGGTGCTGGTCTTCGTGGTGCTGGGCAATCCCAGCGCCGGCGGGGTCTTCCCACCGCCGCTGATGCCGCCGTTCTGGCGGGCCATCGGCGCCTGGATCCCGAACGGCGCCGGCACCGACGTGGCGCGCTCGATCGCCTACTTCGGTTCCACCGACATCACCGTGCCGCTGCTGGTGCTGGCCGCCTGGGCGGTGCTCGGGGTGGCCGTCACGCTGGCCGCGGTCGCCCGGCGGCCCGGCTCGGCACCGGCCGGGGAGCCGGCCGGCGCCGCGCTGTAGGGCGGCTCGGGCGTCAGACCCGCTCGGAGGCGCGGTCCCCCGCCCGCACCCGGGGTGACAGCCGGGTGAAGACGAAGCGGTTCATCGCCCAGAACCGGAACCCCATCGCCAGCAGCGTGCCCACGATCATGCCGCTGAGGAAGTCGGCCACCTCCTGGGTGAGGTGGCCGACCGCCGGCTCCCGCAGCTCCAGCAGGTAGCGGGAGACCGCCAGCGGCAGGTCGTTGACCACCACGGCCACCGCGCTGACCACGAAGTACAGGACGGCCTCGCGCTGGCGCCCGGCCGCCCGGAAGGACCACTGGCGGTTCAGCACGTACGAGACGGCGGTCGCCAGCGCGGTCGCCACGGTGAGCGCCAGTACCGGCTTGTCCCGCAGCACGGTCAGCTTGAGCCCGAAGTTGACCACCGCCGTCAGGACGAAGCAACTCCCGCCCACCATCATGAACTTGACCAGGGTTCGGTGCTTCACCAGGAACGGACGGAAGCGCTGGGGCACCCGGGTCAGGGCCCGCTGAGTGGGCGACGGCACGGCGAAAGTGTCGCACGTCACACACCCGCTCCGGTACTCGGCCGGTCACCGGCCCCGCACCGCCCCGCCTCACCCCGCCTCGCCCCGCCTCACCCCGCGGCGATCCGCAGCACACCGGTGGTGGTGCCCTGGAGCACCACCCGGCCCGGCGCGATCGACCCGACCATCTGCAGGGTGTCGAAGAGGAAGCCGCTGCCCAGCCACTTCGTGCGGACCACCGCACCGGTCTCCGGGTCGATCTCGGCGTAGGAGTAGGGGTCGAGCAGCGAGGTGGCGTCGGTGCCGGGGACGACCGGGCCGCGCAGCACGGTGTGGATCAGCCCGTCGCCGGTGGACAGCCGCGGCACCGCCGCCGAGCGGAGGGTGTTGTCCCAGCGCAGGTCGCAGCCCGAGCCGTCGGCCCGGACGTCGACCCGGCTCAGCCCGCCCCGGAACGCGCCCGACGCGGGCACCGCGGGGCCGGCGTCCTGCGGCAGCTTCGGGTAGGGGTAGCCGTACGTGCTGGCCACGAAGACCGCGTTGCCCAGCGCGATCGGCGAGTTCTCGCTGCCGCTGCCGCCCGCCCGCAGCACCGGCACCGAGCAGACCGGCTCGCCGCCGGCCGTCCGGTAGACCAGCAGGTGGACGGTGGGTGCGGCGTTGTCGACCACCGTCAGGTAGTCGGTGCCGGTGGCCGGGCCGAAGAAGGTCGGGGTGGAGCCGGTGCCCCAGCTGAGCTGCCCCGGCTTGCGACCGGGCCCCCGGTCGTACGGCTGCCGCCAGGCGATCCGCGGGGTGCCGTCGGCGTCGGCGGTGAGCAGGTAGGTGGCGTGGGTGGAGGCGACCGCGGTGCCGGTGGGGGCGGTGGAGATGGAGTTGGCGATCCGCTCGCCCGGCGGCAGGGGGAGCGCGCGGACCGTCCCGGTGCGGTCGTCGGCGGTGCCCACCACCCCGTGGCCGGTGGCGAACCAGACCCGGCCCTGCCAGTCCGGGGAGACGCCGGTGACGGCGTCGTCGGCGGGGACGGCGGCGGCGAGCGACAGCCGGCCGGCCACCGTCAGCTCCCAGCCGCCCGCGGCGGTGCGGCGGTGGCCGATCCGCAGCAGGTCGCGGTTGCCGTCCACGGCCACTAGCTGGTCCCGGTCGTCCAGGTAGGCGTACACCCCGCCGAGCAGGGAGCCCTTGGCCAGCGGGAGCTCGGCGAGCGAGCGGCCGTCGGCCGGGTCCAGCAGGTGCACGGTGGGGGTGAGGCCGAAGATCGCGGTGCAGAGCGCGACCGGGTAGCCGTCGGTGCCGACCAGGACGGTCGGGCAGGCGGAGGCGAGCGCCGTGCGGTGCGAGGTCAGCTGCCCGGCCCCGGGGCCGGGCAGCGGGGTGGCGTCCGAGGAGCCGGTGTCCCCGTGCATGGTGGCGGTGCCGTCGGGGCCCGCGTAGGGGTTGTGCGGCGGCAGCGGCCCGTAGCGGGCGGCGGCGGGCGCGGGGGTGGCGAGCAGCAGCAGGGCGGCGGCCGCCAGTACGGCGGCGCGGGTGGGCAGGGCGAAGCGCACAGGGATGTCCCGTCGGTCGGCAGCAGAGGGTGGACCGCGCGGCGGTGCACACACCCGGACGTGCTCCCGGCTCCGGCCGGGCGGGGACACCGCGATCAGAGCGCGGTGCGACAGCTCGCGGAGCAGGCGTGACCCAGGTCGACGTCGAGTCGACGGCTCAGGTACGCGTGGCGATGCATGCGCCCAGGATGGCCTGCTGACAATGCCTCTTACAACACCCGTCCCGCCTGATGGACGGTCACCCGCACAACGGGGCGGCCCGCCCGCGCGCAACTGCGCACGGGCGGGCCGCCCCGTTCGGTCAGCGGCTCACGCCGCGACCAGCACCTCGGCCGGCTCCAGGGCCAGCTTCAGCACCTCCCGGACGTCGGCCACCGGGTGCACCGTCAGCCGCTCCAGCACCTCGGCGGGCACCTCGTCCAGGTCGGCCTCGTTGCGCCGGGGGATGATCACCGTGGTGATCCCGGCCCGGTCGGCGGCGAGCAGCTTCTGCTTCACCCCGCCGATCGGCAGCACCCGGCCGGTCAGTGAGACCTCCCCGGTCATCGCCACGTCGGTGCGCACCTTGCGGCCCGACAGCAGCGAGGCCAGCGCGGTCGTCATGGTGATGCCCGCGCTCGGCCCGTCCTTGGGGACGGCGCCGGCCGGCACGTGCAGGTGGATGCCCTGCTCGCGCAGGCCCGTGACGGGCAGCTCCAGCTCGGCGCCGCGCGAGCGCAGGAACGAGAGCGCGATCTGCGCGGACTCCTTCATCACGTCGCCCAGCTGGCCGGTCAGGGTCAGCCCGGTCGAGCCGGTGACGGCGTCGGCCAGCGAGGCCTCGATGTAGAGGACGTCACCGCCCGCGCCGGTCACGGCCAGGCCGGTGGCCACGCCCGGGACGGCGGTGCGCCGCTCGGCCGGCTCCTGGGCGGCCTCCGGGACGTGGTGCGGACGCCCGATCAGCGTCCGCAGGTCGTCCGACCCGATCGCCACGGGCAGCTCGCGCTCGCCCAGCTCGCTCTGCGCCGCGACCTTCCGCAGGATCCGGGCGATCGAGCGCTCCAGGTTCCGCACCCCGGCCTCGCGGGTGTACTCGCCGGCCAGCCGGCGCAGCGCGTCCTCGCCGAGCGCGACCTCGGTGCCGGTCAGGCCGGCCTTCTCCAGCTGCCGGGGCAGCAGGTGGTCGCGGGCGATGACGACCTTCTCGTCCTCGGTGTAGCCGTCCAGGCGGACCAGCTCCATCCGGTCGAGCAGCGGCTCGGGGATGGCCTCCAGCACGTTGGCGGTGGCGAGGAAGACCACGTCGGAGAGGTCGAGCTCGACCTCCAGGTAGTGGTCGCGGAAGGTGTGGTTCTGTGCCGGGTCCAGCACCTCCAGCAGGGCGGCCGCCGGGTCGCCCCGGTAGTCCGAGCCGACCTTGTCGATCTCGTCCAGCAGCACCACCGGGTTCATCGACCCGGCCTCCTTGATCGCGCGGACGATCCGGCCGGGGATCGCCCCGACGTACGTCCGGCGGTGGCCGCGGATCTCCGCCTCGTCCCGGACGCCGCCGAGCGCCACCCGGACGAAGGAGCGACCCATCGCGCGGGCCACCGACTCGCCCAGCGAGGTCTTGCCGACCCCGGGCGGGCCGACCAGCGCCAGCACCGCCCCGCCGCGCCGGCGGCCGATCTGTCCGAGCCCCTGGTCGGCCCGGCGCTTGCGGACGGCCAGGTACTCGACGATCCGGTCCTTCACGTCGGTGAGCCCGGCGTGGTCGGCGTCCAGCACCGCCCGGGCGCCGGAGATGTCGTAGGCGTCCTCGCTGCGCTCGTTCCACGGCAGTTCCAGGACGGTGTCCAGCCAGGTCCGGATCCAGGAGCCCTCGGGCGACTGGTCGGAGGAGCGCTCCAGCTTGTCGACCTCCTTGAGGGCCGCCTCGCGGACCTTCTCCGGCAGGTCGGCGGCCTCCACCCGGGCGCGGTAGTCGCCCTCCTCGTCGGCGGGCTCGCCGTTCAGTTCGGCCAGCTCCTTGCGGACGGCCTCCAGCTGGCGGCGGAGCAGGAACTCCTTCTGCTGCTTGGCCACGCCCTCCTCGACGTCCTTGCGGATGGTGTCGTTGACCTCCTCCTCGGCGAGGTGGTCGCGCAGCAGCGTCAGCGCGTACTCGAGCCGGGCCACCTGGTCCGACTCCAGCAGCACCTTGAGCTTCTGCTCGGTGGTGGCGAAGGGCGCGTAGCCGATGTTGTCGGCCAGCTCGCCGACGTCGTCGATCTGGGCGACCCGGTCGACGATCTGCCAGGCGCCGCGCTTGCGCAGCCACTGGGTGGAGAGTGCCTTGTACTCCTTGACCAGCTCGGCGGCCCGGCCGGCGACCGGGAGCCCGGGGTCGGACTCGCGGAACGGGGTGGTCTCCACCCACAGCGCCGCCCCCGGCCCGGTGGTGCCGGAGCCGATCCGTACCCGGCGCACGGCCCGGACCAGCGCGGCCGGGTCGCCGTCGGCCAGCCGGCCGACCTGCTCGACGGTGGCCAGCGTGCCGACCGCCCCGTACGAGCCGTCCAGCCGCGGCACCAGCAGCACCTGCGGCTTGCCCGCCCCGCGCGCCGCGGCCCGGGCGGCCTCGACGGCGGCGCGCACCTCGGGGTCGGAGAGGTCGAGCGGAACGACCATGCCGGGGAGCACGACCTCGTCGTCGAGCGGCAGCACGGGCAGAGTGAGCGGAGTGGACGTCGATGCCATGATCTCTCCCCAGTCAGCGAAGTTGAGTTGACCTGACTAAGGTCTGGCGCCCGACGAATGTTCCCGGGCTGCTGTTCGCCCACAGCGATCGGGCCCTGACGTGCGTGGAGGGGGCGTGGCAGGGCGTACGGAGTCCCGGGAGGGGCGCCCGCGCAGTGGCCGGGCGGTCAGACCTCGGAGCGCGCGGGGGCAGTGCGCCGGGGCGACCAGCCGCGCAGCCGCAGCGGGCGCAGCGGGAGCGGTGCCCGACCCGGGGCGCGGCGGACCCGGCCCCAGAGCGCGACGCCGACCAGCAGCGCGGCGGGGTGCCCGACGCCCGTCACCAGGTCGGTGTCGGCGAGCAGCTGGTGGACGACCAGCGCGGCGGCCGTCCCCAGCGCGAGCACCCGACCGGGCGGCGGCAGCAGGCCGGCGAGCGCGGCGAGGCAGGTCAGCACGCCGTAACTGACGCCGATGTCCCGCTCGTCGAGGGTGCCGGCGCCGACCGCACCGGCGGCCACCGCGGCGATCACGACCAGCTGGGAGAGCAGGGTGGCGGCGATGTGCCCGGCCACGAACACCCCGGCGGCGCGGCGCGGGCCGATCCGGCGCTCCAGCGGGGCGACGGTGGCGAGGAAGGCCCAGAAGTACGGCATCCAGACCGGGCCGGCCACCCACAGGCCACTGAACAGCAGCGCGGAGACGGGCCGGACCAGCAGGTTGTGGGCATCGCTGCTGGAGGCGTCCTGCAGCCGCTGCACCAGGCCGGGGTCGCCGAACCGGGCGAACAGCGTGGTGCCCAGCAGTACGGCGAGGTAGCCGAGCGCGAAGGGGTTGCGGCGCGGGGTGGGCAGCGCCCGGGCCGCGGCCCGGAGCAGGCCGGCCGCACGCACGGCCCGGCGGCCCGCGGGCTCGCCGGCGGGCGGCTCGGTCACCGGGGCTCCGGTCATCGCGCCTCCGTCCGCAGGTCGGCCGTCACACCCTTCCGTAACGCCCGCGCGGGCGTCGGAGATCCCCACCCCAAGCTTGTCGTGCCCACGATACGTTGGCTCCCTGGGAGTCCGCTGGGCGTCCGCTGGGAATTCCTCAGGTCTCGACCCTCGACTCCCGCCGGGCCTGGTACGGACCAACCCTCTGTTTACGGACGAGTAGCTTCCCGGCCCGACCGGACAATCGGATTGGACGGCATACGTACCGTTACAACGTCCGATTTGAGCCGGGTAAGGTATCGCCCCGTGCCCGGTCCGGAACCGGACAGCAGCCGGTCCGCGGGCCGGAAATGTCCCGTCCACCTGCCGGAACAGGCACGGTGTCCGTACTCTGCGATGAGTACGGAGAGGTGCGCCGACCCACACGGCGTACCGTCCGCTCCAGCGCCTTCGGCGGAAGGGTGCTCGGCGGATCCGACGGCCCGGGCACAGCCCACGACGGAACAAGACGACTACGAGCGGAGCCCCGCCACCCCCACAGGTGGCCGGCCCGCAGCCCTGGGGGCGGTGGCGTGACCGTGACAGAAATGCAGCAAGAGAACACCGGCGGCAACCCGGTGGGCACTCAGCGACGAGTACTCGTCGTCGAGGACGAGCCCACCATCGCCGAGTCCATCGCGGCCCGGCTCGGCGCGGAGGGCTTCAAGGTCGCCGTGGCCCACGACGGCCCCGGCGCGGTCGACGGCTTCCACACCTGGCAGCCCGACCTGGTGGTGCTCGACATCATGCTGCCCGGCTTCGACGGCCTGGAGGTGTGCCGCCGGATCCAGGCGCAGCGCCCGGTGCCGGTGCTGATGCTCACCGCGCGCGACGACGAGACCGACCTGCTGGTCGGCCTCGGGGTCGGCGCGGACGACTACATGACCAAGCCGTTCTCGATGCGCGAGCTGGCGGCCCGGGTCAACGTGCTGCTGCGCCGGGTCGAGCGGGCCCAGCAGGCGGCCAGGACCCCGGCGCTCGGCTCGCTGCGGTTCGGCGAGCTGGAGATCGACCACGTGCAGCGCCGGGTGCGGCTCGGCGCGGGCGACGTCCACCTGACGCCGACCGAGTTCGACCTGCTGGCCTGCCTGGCCGCCCAGCCGCGCGCGGTGCTCACCCGTGAGCAGCTGCTGGCCGAGGTCTGGGACTGGACGGACGCCTCGGGCACCCGCACGGTCGACAGCCACGTCAAGGCGCTCCGCCGCAAGATCGGCGCCAGCTGGATCCGCACGGTGCACGGCGTCGGGTACGCCCTGGAGGCACCGCTCTCCTAGTCGGCGGCGGCGCCGACGACTTGGGCCACCGGGGGGCCCAGGTCGTACAGCCGCGCACCGGCGCAGCGCTGCACCGGCGTGGTGCGGGGACGAAGTCAGGACTCCATGACCTTTCCACAGCAACGCAACGGGGACGCCAAGGCCTCCCCGCCCCCCAGCCTGGCCACCCGCGCCGTCCTGCGGGTCTGGGCCGACATCCGGCCGCTCGATCCGGTCCGCTCGATCAAGGGCAAGCTGGCCCTGCTGGTGATCGTCTCGGTGGTGCTGGCCACTGGCATGGTCGTGGTCGCGATCCGGTCCGAGACGCAGATCCGGATCATCATGATCTTCTCGATCATCGCCTCGCTGCTCTTCATGCAGTTCCTGGCGCACGGGCTGACCGCCCCGCTGCGCGACATGACGGCGGCCGCCCGCGCGATGGCCGACGGCGACTACAGCGCCCGGGTGCACGTCTCCTCGCGGGACGAGATCGGCGAGCTGGCCGCCACCTTCAACCGGATGGCCGGCGACCTGGAGGCCGCCGACCGGCACCGCCGGGAGCTGATCGCCAACGTCTCGCACGAGCTGCGCACGCCGATCGCGGCGCTGCGCGCGGTGCTGGAGAACGTGGTGGACGGCGTGGTCCAGCCCAATCCGCAGACCCTGGGCGCCGCCCTGGAGCAGACCGAGCGGCTCGGCCGCCTGGTCACCCACCTGCTCGACCTCTCCAAGCTGGACGACGGCGTGGTCCCGCTGGACGCCCGCCCCTTCGAGGTCCGGCCGTTCCTGGACGGCGTGCTGCGCGGGGTGACGGTGGACGGCGCGACGGCCGGCGGCGCCTACGCCCGGCGCGGTGACGTGCGGCTGCGGCTGGACGTGAAGCCGGGCGCGCTGAGCGCCGTGGCGGACCCGGAGCGGCTGCACCAGGTGGTGGCCAACCTGGTCGACAACGCCTGCAAGCACTCCCCCGCCGGCGGCACGGTGACCGTGCGGGCCCGCCCCGGCGAGCAGCCCGGCGCCCTGCTGCTGACCGTCGAGGACCAGGGCCCGGGGATCCGGGTGGAGGACCGCGAGCGGGTCTTCGAACGCTTCGGCCGGGCCGGCAGCGCGACCGCGCAGGGTCCGGGCAGCGACGGCGGCACCGGCCTCGGGCTGGCGATCGCCCGCTGGGCGGTGGATCTGCACGGCGGCGAGATCCGGGTGGCGGAGGCCGCCCGCGGCTGCCGGATCGAGGTCACCCTCCCGGGCGAGCCGGCCGTCCTGGCCCCGACCCTCCCGGTCTAGGGTTCGACCGGGGTTGTCACCGAACTGGGACACAGTCGGCGTGAACTCCCCGGTCGGGCCCGGCCGCACGGCCACCAGCTGGGCTTTTGTCCGATTTGATGCCAGTATGGATGGGCGAATGATGTGCTCCAGTTCCCATACTTGACAGGTTTCTAACGCACACATCCGGCCAAATTCCAGCTCGACACTGTGATCTGGGCGACGCTCGGCCCCCGGGGACTGCGCGATCACTGGTCAGGGGCGTAGCCTTAATCCCCGCTGTCCACCATCCAAAAAGGAAGCGGAAGAGGGCGGTTGCCCCGATGTCGCCACACCCAGAAACCCCCAGCAGCTCGGCAAGCTCCACTGGCTTCGGCCCCAATGAGTGGCTCGTCGACGAGATCTACCAGCAGTACCTCCAGGATCCGAACTCGGTCGACCGAGCCTGGTGGGACTTTTTCGCCGACTACAAGCCCGGTACCGAGGTGACTTCAGTGACCCAGGCCGCAACCCCGGTCGGCCCCACGCCGACCACCGTTGCCGCTCCCGCTGCCCCTGCCGCTGCCGCTCCGGCTGCGTCCGCCCCCGCTGCCCCGGCGCCCGCGCCGGCCCAGCCGGCGCCCGCGCCCGTTGCCGCCGCAGCCCCCGCCGCGCCGCCGGCGCCGAAGGCCGCCGCCGCGGCCCCGGCCGCCGCCCCGGCGGACGGGCCCGAGCTCGTCCCGCTGCGTGGTCCGGCCAAGGCCGTCGCCACCAACATGGACGCCTCGCTGGAGGTCCCGACCGCGACGTCGGTGCGTGCCGTTCCGGCCAAGCTGCTGATCGACAACCGCATCGTCATCAACAACCACCTGCAGCGCGCCCGCGGTGGCAAGGTCTCCTTCACGCACCTGATCGGCTACGCCCTGGTCCAGGCCATCAAGGCCTCCCCGGGGATGAACCACAGCTACCAGGTCAAGGACGGCAAGGCCTTCCTGGTGAAGCCGCCGCACGTGAACCTGGGTCTGGCCATCGACCTGGTGAAGCCCAACGGCGACCGCCAGCTCGTGGTCGCGGCCATCAAGAAGGCCGACACCCTGGACTTCTTCGGCTTCTGGCAGGCCTACGAGGACATCGTCCGCCGGGCCCGCGCCAACAAGCTGACGATGGACGACTTCACCGGCGTCACCGTCTCGCTGACCAACCCCGGCGGCATCGGCACCGTGCACTCCGTGCCGCGCCTGATGCAGAACCAGGGCACCATCGTCGGCGTCGGCGCCATGGAGTACCCGGCCGAGTTCCAGGGCTCCTCCCCGGAGACCCTGGCCCGCCTGGGCATCTCCAAGATCATGACGCTCACCTCGACCTACGACCACCGGGTCATCCAGGGTGCGGCGTCCGGCGAGTTCCTGCGGACGATCCACCAGCTGCTGCTCGGCGAGCACGACTTCTACGACGAGGTCTTCGAGTCGCTGCGGATCCCGTACGAGCCGGTGCGCTGGGCGACCGACGTCGCCACCACCCACGACGACGAGGTCAACAAGACCGCCCGCGTCATGGAGCTGATCCACGCGTACCGCGTGCGCGGCCACCTGATGGCCGACACCGACCCGCTGGAGTACAAGCAGCGCAAGCACCCCGACCTGGACGTGGTCCAGCACGGGCTCACCCTGTGGGACCTGGAGCGCGAGTTCGCGGTCGGCGGCTTCGGCGGCCAGCGGATGATGAAGCTCCGTGACATCCTCGGCCTGCTGCGCAACACGTACTGCCGCACCGTCGGCATCGAGTACATGCACATCCAGGACCCGAAGCAGCGCAAGTGGCTGCAGGAGCGCCTGGAGAAGCCGTACTCCAAGCCGGAGCGCGAGGAGCAGCTGCGGATCCTGCGCCGGCTGAACTCGGCGGAGGCCTTCGAGACCTTCCTGCAGACCAAGTACGTCGGCCAGAAGCGCTTCTCGCTGGAGGGCGGTGAGTCGCTGATCCCGCTGCTGGACGCGACCATCGACGCCGCCGCCGAGCACCGCCTGGACGAGGCCGTCATCGGCATGGCCCACCGCGGCCGGCTGAACGTGCTGGCGAACATCGTCGGCAAGCCGTACTCCCGGATCTTCGGCGAGTTCGAGGGCAACCTCGACCCGAAGTCCATGCACGGCTCCGGCGACGTCAAGTACCACCTGGGCGCCGAGGGCACCTTCACCGGCCTGGACGGCGAGACCATCAAGGTGTCGCTCGCCGCCAACCCGTCCCACCTGGAGACGGTCGACCCGGTCGTCGAGGGCATCGTCCGCGCCAAGCAGGACGTGCTGGACCAGGGCGGCACCTCCTTCCCGGTGCTGCCGATCCAGATCCACGGCGACGCGGCCTTCGCCGGCCAGGGCGTGGTGGCCGAGACGCTCAACATGTCGCAGCTGCGCGGCTACCGCACCGGCGGCACCATCCACCTGGTCGTCAACAACCAGGTCGGCTTCACCGCCGCCCCGGCCAGCAGCCGCTCGTCGATGTACTGCACCGATGTGGCGCGGATGATCGAGGCCCCGATCTTCCACGTGAACGGCGACGACCCGGAGGCCGTGGTCCGCGTCGCGCGGCTCGCCTTCGAGTTCCGCCAGACGTTCCACAAGGACGTCGTGATCGACCTCATCTGCTACCGCCGCCGCGGTCACAACGAGGCCGACAACCCGTCGTTCACCCAGCCGCTGATGTACGACCTGATCGACAAGAAGCGCTCGGTGCGCAAGCTGTACACCGAGGGTCTGATCGGTCGCGGCGACATCACCATGGAAGAGGCGGAGCAGGCGCTCCAGGACTTCCAGGGCCAGCTGGAGAAGGTCTTCTCCGAGGTCCGCCAGGCCGCCGGCGCGCAGAGCCCGGCCACCAACGGCAAGCCGGTCGCGGACTTCCCGGTCAACATCCAGACCGCGATCTCCGAGGAGACCGTCAAGCGGATCGCCGCCTCGCAGGTCAACCTGCCGGACTGGCTGACCGTCCACCCGCGCCTGCTGCCGCAGCTGCAGCGCCGCGCGGCCTCGGTCGAGGACAACACCATCGACTGGGCCACCGGCGAGACCCTCGCCATCGGCTCGCTGCTGATGGAGGGCCACCCGGTCCGCCTCGCCGGCCAGGACAGCCGCCGCGGCACCTTCGGCCAGCGCCACGCGGTCCTGATCGACCGCAACAGCGGCGAGGACTACACCCCGCTGCTGTACCTGACCGAGGACCAGGCCCGCTACACCGTCTACGACAGCCTGCTGTCGGAGTACGCGGCGATGGGCTTCGAGTACGGCTACTCGCTGACCCGCCCGAACGCGCTGGTCATGTGGGAGGCGCAGTTCGGCGACTTCGTCAACGGCGCGCAGACCATGGTGGACGAGTACATCGCCTCCGCCGAGCAGAAGTGGGGCCAGCACTCCGGCGTCACCCTGCTGCTGCCGCACGGCTACGAGGGCCAGGGCCCGGACCACTCGTCCGCCCGCCCGGAGCGCTTCCTCCAGATGTGCGCGCAGGACAACATGACGGTCGCGATGCCGACGTCGCCGTCGAACTACTTCCACCTCCTGCGGTGGCAGGTCCACAACCCGCACCACAAGCCGCTGATCGTCTTCACCCCGAAGTCGATGCTGCGTCTGAAGGCCGCGGCCTCGGCGACCTCGGAGTTCACCAGCGGCTCGTTCCGCCCGGTGATCGGCGACAGCACGGTCGACCCGGCGAACGTCCGCAAGGTGGTGATCACCTCCGGCAAGTTCTACTACGACCTGGAGGCGGCCCGCACCGAGCGCGGCGTCACCGACACGGCGATCGTCCGGGTCGAGCGGCTCTACCCGCTGCCGGTGGCCGAGCTCCAGGAGGAGCTGGGCCGCTACGGCGAGGACGTCCAGTTCATCTGGGCCCAGGAGGAGCCGGCCAACCAGGGTGCCTGGCCGTTCATCGCGATGAACCTGGTCGACCACCTCCAGGTGGTCGTCGGCCGCAGCGCCAACGGCGCCCGGCTGCGCCGCGTCGCCCGCACGGCCTCCTCGGCCCCCGCGGTCGGCTCGGCCAAGCGGCACGCCGCCGAGCAGCAGGCGCTGGTGGACGAGGTCTACAGCATCTGAACCGCTGACGCCTGATCAGCACCGCCCGGGCCCGGGCTCCGCAGCGACGGAGCCCGGGCCCGGGCGCGTTCCGGGCCGGCGGCGGGACGCCGATCCGCCGGGGGCGGGGCACGGCCGGGCATCACGCAAGGCCACAGCTCTGCAACCAATTGTCCAACCCGGTGGGACGCGGAGCTGACGCACCGATAGGTTTGGCCCCGCCACGCTGCCCCCCGTGCCCGCACCGGGGTGGCGGCCGAGACACACGTCGCCACAGGGGGCCCACCATGACCGCCGACACGCCACGGGACGCGGCCGCGCCGCTGCCGCCGATCTTCCAGCCGCTGCACCCCGACGACCCCCGGGAGGTCGGCGGCTACCGGCTGTTCGCCCGGCTGGGCGCCGGCGGCATGGGCCGCGTCTACCTCTCGTACACCCCGGGCGGGCGGCCCGTGGCGCTCAAGGTGGTCCGCCCCGAGTTCGCCGAGGACGCCGAGTTCCGCCGCCGGTTCGCCCAGGAGGTGACCAACGCGCAGCGGATCCACGGCCTCTACACCGCGCAGGTGATCGACTCCGGTCTGGCGGCCGACGCGCCCTGGCTGGTCACCGCGTACGTGCCGGGGCCCTCGCTCCAGCAGGTGGTCCGCGAGCACGGCGCGCTGCCGGTGCGCACGGTGCTGCTGCTGGTCGGCGGCATCGCGGAGGCGCTCCAGGCGATCCACAGCGTGGAGGTGGTGCACCGCGACCTGAAGCCGGCCAACGTGCTGATCGCGGGCGACGGACCCCGGGTGATCGACTTCGGGATCGCCCGGGCCGCCGACGCCACCGCGCTCACCGGCACCGGCTTCCGGATCGGCTCGCCCGCCTTCATGTCCCCCGAGCAGGCCCAGGGCAAGCCGGTCACCCCGGCCACCGACGTGTTCGCGCTCGGCGCGCTGGCCGCGTACGTGGCCGGCGGCATCCCGCCGTTCGGCGAGGGGCCGGAGACGGCGGTGCTCTACCGGGTGGTGCACGAGGAGCCGGTGCTGGACGGCGTCCCGGACGGGCTGCGCGAGCTGCTGCTGCGCTGCCTGGCCAAGCGTCCGGAGGACCGTCCGCGGCCCGCCGAGATCATCGAGGCGGCGCGCAGCCACCCCGCGGTCGGGGGCCAGCTGCGGTTCACCGACGACTGGCTGCCGCGGCAGATCAACACCGAGATCACCCGCCGCTCCGATCTCCCGAGGACCCCGCCCACCCCGCTGCCGGTGGCGCCCACCCTGGCCGCGCCCGCGGTCCCGCCGGCGCCGACCACCGCCCCGACCGCCGGGTACCCGACCGCGCCCGGCGCCACCCCGCCGCCGGTGCCGGCCACGACCCCGCTGCCGCCCGCCGCGCCGGCCGGCTTCGGCCCGCCGCTCGGGGCGTTCGGCCCGCCGCAGCCCGCCACCGAGGCGCCGACCGCTCCGGTGCCGGGCCCCGGGCCGACCGCGCTGCACCAGCCCTCGTTCGACACCCCGCCGCCCGGCCCTGTGGTGACCGGCCCGGTGCCGGTGGCCGTCCCGGCGCCCGCCGAGCCGCGCCGCAAGGGCGTGTCCTGGAAGGTGCTGCTGACCGTCGCCCTGGTGATGGCCCTGGGCGGTACGGCCGGCGGCGTGGTGCTGATGAACCAGCTCGACAAGAAGGACTCGCACTCCGACGCGCAGGCCAAGGGCAGCGACTCGGCCGCGACCCCGGACGACCGGCAGAGCTCGGACGCCGCCGGGTCGGACGGTGCCGGGTCGGACAGCGCCTCCTCGGACGGGAGCGCCGAGTCGCCCGGCGCCTCCCCCTCGCCCCGTGCCCGCAGCAGCGCGAGCGCCGGCGCGGCCGCCGCGGGCGGCGGCTCCTCGCCCTCCGGGCCGGCCAGGTACACGATGGTCTACCAGGACCGCGAGCTGTCCAGCCCGGACTCCAGCCACAGCTTCGACCTGGCGAACGGCAACGTGGTGCCCGACTCGGCCACGCCCACCTGGGCCCTGTCGCCCTCGTACGAGTCCTTCGACTGGTCCTCCGGGAGCAGCGACGTCTACATCACCCGGGAGCAGGCGCTGACCCCGGAGCAGTGCTCGGCGGCGATCGACCAGCACCCGGCGGCCGACCTCAAGTACGACGACCTGCCGCCCGGCCGGATCTTCTGCCTGCGCAACCGGGCCAACGGCGGGGTGGTGGTCGGCAAGGTGGTGGAGCAGGGCAACAAGTCGACCGGGGCGGTGAAGATCTCGCTGACCTACTACCGCAACGACAGCTGACCCGTCCCGACTATCCTGACCGGGTCCCATCCCACCGGACCGGAGCGCACCGTGTACTTCACCGACCGCGGCATCGAGGAACTGCAGAGCCGGCGGGGCGACGAGGAGGTCACCTTCGAGTGGCTGGCCGAGCGCCTGCGCGAGTTCGTCGACCTCAACCCGGACTTCGAGATCCCGGTCGAGCGGCTGGCCACCTGGCTGGCCCGGCTCGACGACGAGGACGAGGACGACTGAGCGGCCGAGCCGCCGTCCGACGGCCCGGGAGGCACCCGCCTCCCGGGCCGTCCGCGTGTCCGGGTCCGGAACCGCTTGACTTCCGCGATACGCGATATATCGTGTTGAACAGAGGAACGCGATACATCGCGAACGGGAGGCGGGACGAGATGGGCCAGTGGACGGTCAGCGAGCCTGACAGGATCAGCTTCGACGAGCCGGTGAAGACCCTGCACGTCAGGATCATCGGCGGCGAGGTGAACGTGGTGGCCGCCGACGGCCCGGCCCTCCTGGAGGTGACCGCGCTCGACGGCGAGCCGCTCCAGGTGACCCTGGAGGAAGGGGTCCTCACCGTCGCGTACAAGGACCTCAGCTGGCACGACTTCGGTGAGACCGTGAAGTCGGTGCAGTCGGTCAAGAGCTTCTTCGCCTCGCTGCGGCGCAAGCGCAGCGCCGCCGTCTCGCTGGCCGTCCCGGCCGGCGTCGAGGTCAAGGTCGGCACCGTCTCCGCCGAGGCCACCGTCTCCGGGATCTCCGGCAACGTCGGCGCGCACAGCGCCAGCGGCGGCGCCACCCTGGTCGGCCTGTCCGGCAAGGTGCTGGCCAACACCGTCTCCGGCGACGTGGACGCCCAGCGGGTGGCCGGCGAGCTCAAGGTCAACACGGTCTCCGGTGCGATCACCCTGGTCGCCGGCGCGGCCGAGCGGATCCTCGCCAACTCGGTGAGCGGCGCGGTCACGCTGGACCTGGACGTCACCACCCCGACCGACATCAAGGTCTCCACCGTCAGCGGCCAGGTCGGCGTCCGGCTGCCCTCGCTGGCCGACGCCAAGGTGGAGGCCGGCACCACCAGTGGTGACATCTCCAGCACCTTCGAGGAGCTCAGGGTCTCCGGCACCTGGGGCGCCAAGCGGCTCTCCGGCCAGCTCGGCTCCGGCACCGGCAAGCTCCAGGTGAACACCGTCTCCGGCCCGGTGACGGTGCTGCGCCGCCCCGACGAGGAGGACCACCCCGAGCTGGTCAAGGAGCTCCCCGCCGGGCCCGATCTGACCAAGGAGGTCTGAGATGACGCCGGTCTTCGGCCACGGCCGCCTGCGCCTGTACCTGCTGAAGCTGCTGGACGAGTCCCCGCGCCACGGGTACGAGGTGATCCGCCTGCTGGAGGAGCGCTTCCAGGGCCTGTACGCGCCCTCCGCCGGCACCGTCTACCCGCGGCTGGCCAAGCTGGAGCAGGAGGGGCTGGTCAGCCACAGCACCGAGGGCGGCCGCAAGGTCTACCGGCTCACCGAGGCCGGCCGCCTGGAGCTGGCCGGCCGTCAGCAGGAGCTCGCCGAGCTGGAGGTGGAGATCCGCGACTCGGTCTCCCAGCTGGCCGGCGCGATCCGCGAGGACGTCCGGGACAGCGCCAAGGACCTCCGCGAGGAGCTCTGGGGCGAGGCCCGGCAGGCCCCGAAGCCCGCGGCCGGCGGCGGGGACCCGTGGGCCGGCCCGTGGGGCGACCGCGAGTCCTGGCAGCGTGCCAAGGAGGAGTTCGCCCAGTTCAAGAGCCAGGCCAAGGAGCAGGCCAAGCGGGCCAAGGAGCAGGAGCGGGCCGCCAAGGAGAAGGCCAGGGCCGCCGAGCAGGAGGCCCGCCGGCTGCGCGAGCAGTCCAAGGCCGCCCGCAGCGCCGCCCAGCAGGAGGCGCTGCGGCTGAAGCGGCGGGTCGAGCAGCAGGTGCGCGAGCACGCCGCCCGCGGCGACTGGTCGGCCGGGCTGAGCGAGGGCCTGGCCGAGCTGACCAAGGGGCTCTCCTCGCTGGCGGACGCGGCCCGCTGGGGAGCGCCGTCGGAGCCCGAGGAGATCCGGGTCACCCGGATCGACCTGGACGAGGACGACACCGGTACCGAGCTGCCGGACTGGGCCCGGACCGACCCGGCCGGCGACCCGGCCCGGGAGCTGGAGCGGCTGCTCGACCGCTTCCGCGACCAGGTCCGCGACACCGCCCGGGACGGCGACGGGGTGACGGCGGAGCAGGTCGCCGGCTCGCAGGCCGTGCTGGCCGCGGCCGCCGAGCGGATCCGGCGCCTGTTCGGCTGAGCCGGCGCCACCCGAACGGGCCCCGGAGGCGGCATCGCCTCCGGGGCCCGGGCGTCTTCGCGCGGGTCCTACGCCCCCGACCGCGAGGACGTCACGGCGTCACGGCGTCACGGCGTCACGGCGTCACGGCGTCACGGCGTCACGGCGTCACGGCGTCAGGACGATCTTGCCGAAGACGTCGCCCTTGGCCAGCCGGGCGAAGCCCTCGGCCGCGTCCGCCAGCGGCAGCACCGAGTCGATCACCGGCCGCACCCCGGCCGTCCGGCACAGCGAGAGCAGCCCGGCCAGCTCCTCCTTGGTCCCCATGGTCGAGCCCACCACCCGCAGCTCCAGGAAGAAGATCCGGTTGAGCTCGGCCGCGGCCGGGCTCGGGCCCGAGGTGGCGCCCGAGATGACGATCGTGCCGCCGGGCCGCAGCGACTTCACCGAGTGCGACCAGGTCGCCGCGCCGACCGTCTCCATCACCGCGTCCACCCGCTCGGGCAGCCGCGCGCCGCTCTCGAACGCCGCGTCGGCGCCCAGCTCGACGGCCCGGGCCCGCTTGGCCTCGTCCCGCCCGGTGACCCAGACCCGCAGCCCGGCGGCCTTGGCCAGCACCACCAGCGCGGTGGAGACCCCGCCGCCGGCGCCCTGCACCAGCACGGTGTCCCCGGGCCGGACGCCCGCGTTGGTGAACAGCATCCGGTAGGCGGTCAGCCAGGCGGTGGGCAGGCAGGCGGCCTCCTCGAAGGAGAGCTCGGCGGGCTTGGGCAGCAGGTTCCAGGTCGGCACCGCGACCCGCTGCGCGAAGGTGCCCTGGTAGCGCTCGGTCAGGATGGAGCGCGGCTCGGCCGGGCCGACCCCGTGCCCGCTCTGGCCGATCACCGAGTGGATCACGACCTCGTTGCCGTGCTCGTCCACCCCGGCCGCGTCGCAGCCCAGGATCATCGGCAGCCGCTCGGCGGGCAGGCCGACCCCCTTCAGCGACCACAGGTCGTGGTGGTTGAGCGTGGCGGCGCGCACCGTGACCACGCTCCAGCCCGGTCGGGCTTCGGGCTCGGGGAGGTCACCGAGCTCCAGTCCGCTCAGCGGATCGGCGGGATCGATACGGGCGGCGTAGGCAGCGAACATGACCGGGACGATAGCGGCGACGGCCGGGGCCCGGTACCACGCGAGGGTGTGAGCTGCGCCGCGTGTCCCGTCCCCGGCCGTCCGCCGGTGCTGTCCGTCGAGGCGTCAGACCCGGGCGACGCCCTCGGCGCGGGCGGCCTCGGCGACCGCCTTGGTGACGGCCGGGGCGACCCGCTCGTCGAACGGCGAGGGGATCACCTTCTGCGCCGTCAGCTCGTCCGCGACCACCGCGGCCAGCGCCTTGGCGGCGGCCAGCTTCATGCCCTCGGTGATCCGGCTGGCCCGGACCTGGAGCGCGCCGGCGAAGATGCCGGGGAACGCCAGCACGTTGTTGATCTGGTTCGGGAAGTCGGAGCGGCCGGTGGCCACCACGGCCGCGTACTTGTGCGCGACCTCGGGGTGGATCTCCGGGTTGGGGTTGGCCATCGCGAAGATGAAGCAGCCCTTCGCCATGGTCGCCACGGCCTCCTCCGGCACGGTGCCGCCGGACACGCCGATGAACACGTCCGCGCCGACCAGCGCGTCGGCCAGGCTGCCCTTGACCCCGGTCCGGTTGGTCAGCGCGGCGATCTCGGCCTTGACGTCCGTCAGGTCACCCCGGCCCTCGTGCACCACGCCGCGGCGGTCGCAGACCGACACGTCGCCGATGCCGGCCGCGACCAGCATCTTGGCGATCGCGATGCCGGCCGCACCGGCGCCGGAGATGACCGCGCGCAGGTCGCCGATCTCGCGGCCGGTCACCCGGGCCGCGTTCCAGAGCGCGGCGGTGGTGACGATCGCGGTGCCGTGCTGGTCGTCGTGGAAGATCGGGATGTCCAGCGCGTCCTGCAGCCGGCGCTCGATCTCGAAGCAGCGGGGGGCGGAGATGTCCTCCAGGTTGACGCCGCCGAAGGACGGGGCCAGCCGGACCACCGTCTCCACGATCTCGTCCACACCGGTGCAGGCCAGCGCGATCGGGACCGCGTCCACGCCGCCGAACTGCTTGAACAGGATCGCCTTGCCCTCCATCACGGGCAGCGAGGCCTCCGGGCCGATGTCGCCGAGACCCAGCACGGCGGTGCCGTCGGTGACGACCGCGACCACGTTCGACTTCCAGGTGTAGTCGTTCACCAGCTCGGGCTGCTCCGCGATGGCGGTGCAGACCCGGGCGACACCCGGGGTGTAGGCCAGGGACAGGTCGTCGGCGTCCCGGACCGGGACGGTCGCCCGGACCTCCATCTTGCCCCCGCGGTGGAGGGCGAAGACGTCGTCGACCGGATCGACGGTGTCCTGAGTGTTGGGGTGGATGATCTCCGCTGCCACGATGACCTCTTCGTCAATGATCAGCAAGGGCGGCCGACGGTCGGGCGATCCGGCCGGGGACGGAAAACCCGGGTGCGCGCGAGGCGTACCCGGTGGCCGTGATCGGGACGCGGCCGTCGGGCGGCGCCCTCGATTGAGGGTTTTCGGTGTTCTGCTCTGTTCTTCCGGTCGTACCCAGGCGTCACCAGCCGGAGCCGGGAAGGTGACAGACACCGCTTGAGCCTAGGTCGGGCGAAGGCACCGCACCTGTGCCTTTTCGTCCTTGTCACGCGCTGTTCACGGCCTTCCGGACACTTGACGGCGCCCCGGTTCTCGGAAGGAACCAGGGGCCAGTGACGGCGGAACCGTGCAGCACGTGCACCCGTAGGAGTGAACGCAGACGCGGAGGGGAGCCGGTGCATCGGATCCAGAGTCACCGTCTGTGACTTCCGGTCCTGCGCACCCCGGTCCTGTCTCGAACCGGCGGTCTGCGTTCGGGCTTCGGGGGTCACCCGATACCGGATTCTGACACATCCGACACCCGGAACAGGAGGCCGGGATGGCAGGATCCTCGAAATCGACCACCGGGACCGGCCGGACGCGCTCCCCCGTCGGCTGCTGCCGATCCGCGCCCGCCACCGTCCGCGCACCCCCGCGCACCCCGGTGGGACAGCACCACCCTCTCCCACAGGAGGACCCGCTCCCATGCACCACACCGCCCGCATATCAGGCCGCCTCGGCCGCTCCGGTGCCGCACTCACCGCCGGCACCCTGCTGCTGACCGGCTGCAGTTCGCTCGGCGGCGGCAGCACCGCCGAGGAGAACCTGCACGAGCGGCTGCCGGACTCGGTGAAGTCGGCCGGCGTACTCAAGATCGCGTCGGACCTGAACTACGCCCCGGTGGAGTTCAAGGGCCAGGACGGGCAGGCCACCGGCCTCGACCCGGAGCTCGCCGAGGCGCTCGGCCGGCAGCTCAAGGTGAAGATCCAGATCATGGACACCGACTTCGACAAGCTCATCCCCGACCTGCAGGCCAAGCAGTACGACGCCGTGATGTCCGCGCTGACCGACAACCGGCAGCGCCGCGACGGCACCGACGACGCCGGCAAGCAGGTCAACCCGGGCGTCGACTTCGTGGACTACTTCATGGCGGGCACCTCGATCCTGGTGGCCAAGGGCAACCCGAAGTCGATCAAGTCGTTGGACGACCTGTGCGGCCAGACCATCGCCGTGCAGCGCGGCACCACCCAGGCCGACATCGCCCAGCGCCAGACCGGCGCCTGCGACAAGGGCCGCAAGGCGCTGGTGGTGAAGCTGACCGAGACCGATGCCGAGGCCCTGGCGATGGTCGCCGGCGGCAAGGCCGCGGCCGACATGAACGACTACCCGGTGGCCGCCTACACCGTGCAGCGGGGCGTGGCCGGCGCCCAGTACGAGATGCCCGGTCAGCAGCTCCAGCCCTCGCCGTACGGCATCGCGGTCACCAAGGAGAACACCGAGCTGCGCGACACGCTGGCCAAGGCGATGAACAGGATCATCCGCAGCGGTGAGTACGACAAGATCCTCGAGAAGTGGAACCTCAAGGACGGAGCGGCCCAGAACGCGGTCGTGAACGGCGGCTGAGCCACCCGCGGCCGAGGTGCTCGCCTTGCGCACTCCGGTCTGCATACTTATACACAGGGTGACAGGGCCACGGAATTCGTCCGAATAGCGGACATCAAGGTGCCTTGTTATCCGATTTTGATCTGGAGAGAGGCCCGTTCACCGGTCCTCAGTGGCAGGATTCCCCCAACTCGGTCGCTACGGCCTTCCCCCAGCCCAAGCAGCCGGGAGTCGCCCAGAAGTCGAGGACGTTCGATCGAATTCGGCCACCTCGGCGGAGGGTGACGATCGAATTCAGTCAGGACAGGCACCAACCGAACGACCGGTCGCGGCCGGCCCGGCCCATTGACGCGCCGGGCCTGCCGCACCCGGACCCTTCGCTCCCCCCGGCGTGCTCCGCCCGACTCTCCTACAGGAGGAGATCCCCCTGATGTCCGCTCGTACCTTCCGCCCCCGCCTCGTCGCGGCCGGCGCCGCCCTCGCCGCCGGCACCCTGCTGATGACGGCCTGCAGCAGCAGCTCCGACTCCGGCTCGGGCTCCGGCTCCAGCGCCGTGAACCCGAGCGCCTCGGTCAACAGCGTGACGGCGGACCCGTCGCTGGCCGCCCTCGTGCCCGCCGACCTGAAGTCGGGCGGCAAGATCGTCGTCGGTTCGGACGCCTCGTACGCCCCCAACGAGTTCCAGGACGACAAGGGCACCATCGTCGGCATGGACGTCGACCTGGCCAACGCCATCGCCGCCAAGCTGGGCCTCAAGGCCGAGGTCCAGAACGCGGGCTTCACCGCGATCATCCCGGGCATCGGTGCCAACAAGTACCAGCTCGGCATGAGCTCCTTCACCGACACGAAGGAGCGCGAGCAGACCGTCGACATGGTCACCTACTTCACCGCCGGCACCGGCATGGCGGTCAAGAAGGGCAACCCGGACAAGATCTCCCCGGACGACCTGTGCGGCAAGAAGATCGCGGTCCAGACCGGCACCACCCAGGCCGACCAGATCGTCGACGTGATCAACCCCGCCTGCGTCGCCGCCGGCAAGCCCACCGTCCCGAACGACGGTGACAAGTTCGACCTGCAGACCGACGTCACCAACGCCGTGGTCTCCGGCCGCGACCAGGTGATGATGGCCGACTCCCCGGTCATCGACTACGCGCTCAAGCAGACCGGCGGCCAGCTGGAGAAGCTCGGCCCCACCACCGACTCGGCCCCGTACGGCATCGCGCTCGCCAAGGGCTCGGCGCTCACCCCCGCCGTCCAGGCCGCGGTGCAGTCGCTGATGAACGACGGCACGTACAAGCAGATCCTGCAGAAGTGGGGCGTCGACGCCGGCGCGATCGACAAGGCGCAGGTCAACGGCGCCACCAGCTGATCTCGTCCCTCGTTCCACAGCGACCTGTTCTGAGGCCACAAAGTGAACTCTCTCCACAAGGGGCCGGCGACCCCGGGGCAGCATGACGTGATCAAGGCTGTCCCGGTCCGCCACCCCGGCCGCTGGGTCGGCGCCGCCGTGATCCTCGTGCTCGCGGCCATGCTGATCCACGCCGTCCTGACCGTCCCCGCGTTCAAGTGGGACCTGGTCGGCACGTACCTGTTCGACGACCGCATCCTGCACGGCCTGCTGGTCACCCTGGAGCTGACCGCGCTGGCCATGCTCATGGGCGTGGTCGGCGGCATCCTGCTGGCGGTGATGCGGCTCTCGCCGAACCCGCTGCTCTCCGGCACGGCCTGGGTCTACATCTGGGTCTTCCGCGGCACGCCCGTCCTGGTCCAGCTGGTGTTCTGGAACTTCCTGGGCGTGCTCTGGGCGCGGCTCTCCATCGGCATCCCGTTCGGCCCGGAGTTCTGGTCGCAGGAGACCAACGTCCTGATCCCGACCTTCGTGGCGGCCCTGCTGGGCCTCGGCCTCAACGAGGCCGCGTACATGGCGGAGATCGTCCGCGGTGGCATCCAGTCGGTGGACGAGGGACAGCACGAGGCCTCCCAGGCGCTCGGCATGAACCGGTTCGACACCATGCGGCGGATCATCCTGCCGCAGGCGATGCGGGTGATCATCCCGCCGACCGGCAACGAGACCATCTCGATGCTGAAGACCACCTCGCTGGTCAGCGTCATCGCCCTGGAGGAGCTCTTCCGGGCCGGGCAGAACATCTACTCCCGGAACTTCCAGAGCATCCCGCTGCTGATCGTGGTCAGCCTCTGGTACCTGTTCCTGACCTCGATCCTCACGATCGGGCAGTACTACATCGAGCGTCACTACGCCCGCGGCTCCAACCGGGCCCTGCCGCCCACCCCGCTGCAGCGGATGCGGGGCCTGTTCCGCGGCATCAGGTCGACGCCGACACCCCGGCCGGCCGACGCCGGAGTCCACGGCGGCGGCGGCGAAGGAGGCGGCAACGCATGACCGAGCAGACCAATCCCATTCCCACCGCCGGCGCCCAGCCGGACCGACCGATGGTGCGCGCCGAGGGCGTGCGCAAGTCCTACGGGCCGGTCGAGGTGCTCCAGGGGATCGACCTGGAGGTCAAGCAGGGCGAGGTGTTCTGCCTGATCGGCCCGTCCGGCTCCGGCAAGTCGACCTTCCTGCGCTGCATCAACCACCTGGAGAAGGTCAACGCCGGCCGGCTCTGGGTGGACGGCGAGCTCGTCGGCTACCGCCAGAAGGGCGACAAGCTGTACGAGCTGAAGGACCGCGAGGTCGCGATGAAGCGTCGCGACATCGGCATGGTCTTCCAGCGGTTCAACCTGTTCCCGCACATGACGGCGATGGAGAACGTCATCGAGGCGCCGGTCCAGGTCAAGGGCGAGAGCAAGGCCGACGCCCGGGACCGGGCGATGGGCCTGCTGGAGCGGGTCGGGCTGGCCGACAAGGCCAAGAACTACCCGTCCCAGCTCTCCGGCGGCCAGCAGCAGCGGGTGGCGATCGCCCGCGCGCTGGCGATGAAGCCCAAGCTGATGCTGTTCGACGAGCCCACCTCCGCGCTCGACCCCGAGCTGGTCGGCGACGTCCTGGACGTCATGCGCGGGCTCGCCGAGGAGGGCATGACCATGATCGTGGTCACCCACGAGATGGGCTTCGCCCGCGAGGTCGGTGACGCGCTGGTCTTCATGGACGGCGGCGTGGTGGTCGAGTCCGGCCACCCGCGCGAGGTGATCGGCAACCCGCAGCACGAGCGGACCAGGGCATTCCTGTCCAAGGTGCTCTGAGCCCGATCCGTCCCCGAGGGGCCCGCCGGACCACCGGCGGGCCCCTCGGGCGTCCGCCCCCGGTCCCGGCGGGCGCCCGAGGACGGCACCGGCGGGTGACCCGGTCGACGTAATACCCTGGAGGCAGTACACCCGTTACCGCCTCTGGAAGGACCACCGTGGAGCTCGCCTCGTACGCCGACTTCGCCGTCCGGCTGGTGAACAGCGAGGAGCCCGAGCGCGGCACCGACGCGCTGACCTCGGTGGACGCGGTGCGGGCGCTGTTCCGGGTGCCCTCGCGGGCCGCGGCGCTCGCCGACGAGTCCGACCTGCCCCGGCTGCGGGCGGTCCGCACCAGGCTGCGCGGGGTGTTCGAGGCCGCCGCCGACGGCGAGGACGTCCGCGCCGTCGACCTGCTGAACAGCCTGATGGTGGAGTACCCGGTCAGCCCGATGATCTCCGGCCACGACGACCTGGACGAGAGCGGCAAGCCGCACTGGCACCTGCACCTGGCCGACAACGCCCCCACCGCCGCGGCCAACTACTCCGCGGTGGCCTGCATGGGCCTGGCCATCCACCTGACCGAGCTGGGCGTGGACCGGCTCGGCATCTGCCAGGCCGCCCCCTGCCGCAACGCCTACCTGGACACCTCCACCAACCGCTCGCGCCGCTACTGCTCCGACCGCTGCGCGACCCGCGCCAACGTCGCCGCCTACCGGGCCCGCAAGCGCGAGGAGGCGCTGCGCGGCGCCGGCGCCGCACTCACTCCCCGGGGCTGACCCGCTCCCCGGGGCCGAACCCGGGCTCGGCCGGCCGCACCCCGAACCGGGCCCCCACCGCCGGCAGCGCACTCCACGGCCGGCGGCCGAGCACCCGCTCCAGCCCGGCCGCCGGGGCCAGCCAGGCGGGTGAGGGGCGCAGCCGCAGCAGCACCCGGCCGAGCACCAGGTCGTCCGGCACCGCCCCGTACTCCCGGCTGTCGGTGCGCACCAGCGGGTTCTCCGAGAGCATCCACCAGCCGCCCGGGCGGCGCCCGACCGCCCGCTTGATCACCAGCAGGTCCTGCTGGAACGGGTGCCGGAACAGCGCCACCGCACCGGGCCGCAGCGTCGCCCCGTAGCGGACCAGCACCCGGTCGCCGTCGAAGAGCAGCCTGCGCATGGACGGTCCCGCCACGTCCACCACCCCGAAGGGTGCACCTCCGCCACGCCGACTCTCCGGCATCCGACCGCTCCTGACCTCGTGTCCACCGCTCGCCCGGTCCCAGTGTCACCCGTCGCACGGTCACCTGGCACCCCGTCCGGAATCGGCCGGTTCGACCTCCGACTTTGGTCCCGGGCCCCCGGGGCAGACGCGAATCCTGAGGCACGTGAGGGTAATCTCGGGCGCGGGAAGACGATCCAAGGAAGGACTCCCATGTTCTCTCGTCTGTTTGCTCCGCGCGTCACCGCGCACGCCCACTGCGACCTGCCCTGCGGTGTCTACGACCCGGCCCAGGCCCGGATCGAGGCCGACTCGGTGAAGGCCACTCAGGAGAAGTACCAGGCCAACGAGGACCCGCACTTCCGTGCGCGCGCGATCGTGATCAAGGAGGAGCGCGCCGAGCTGGTCAAGCACCACCTCTCGGTGCTGCACACCGACTACTTCAAGGCCCCGCACTTCGAGGCCTACCCGCAGCTGCACGACCTGTTCAACCGGGCCGGCAAGGCCGCCTCGGCCGCCAAGGCCTCCACGGACCCGGCCACCGGCCAGGCCCTGCTGGACCTGATCGCCGAGATCGACACCATCTTCTGGGAGACCAAGAAGGCCTGATCACGGCAGCCACTGCCCCGGCGGGCCACGGCCCGCCGGGGCAGTGGCGTACCCGGGAGCGGTCCGGCAACCGGGTCGCCGCGAGGCTCCCGTTCCCGTGGTCGGCGCGAGTAGGCTCGGCCCTATGATCCGCACCGCCCGCACCACCGACGTCCCCGTCATCCACGCCCTGATCCGCGAGCTGGCCGAGTACGAGAAGGCCCCGGACGAGGCGAAGGCCACCGAGGAGCAGCTGCGCGACGCGCTGTTCGGCGAGCACCCGGCGCTGTTCGGCCTGATCGCCGAGGACGACGCCAGCGGTGAGGCGGTCGGCTTCGCCCTGTGGTTCCGGAACTTCTCCACCTGGCGCGGCACCCACGGCGTGTACCTGGAGGACCTGTACGTCCGCCCGGACCGCCGCGGCGGCGGCCACGGGAAGGCGCTGCTCACCGAGCTGGCCCGGATCTGCGTGGAGCGGGGCTACTCCCGGATGGAGTGGTCGGTGCTGGACTGGAACGCGCCGTCGATCGGCTTCTACAAGTCGCTCGGCGCCGTACCGATGGACGGCTGGACGGTCTACCGGCTCACCGACGAGCCGCTCGCCGAGCTCGGATCCACCCCGCGCTGAGCCGGTTTCGGCCACGGGGTTAGCTCGTTCCCGTGACGGTGGCCGAAGATCACCACATCCGTCCCCCGATCGCGGTAACGTCACCGGCGGATGCGCGGCGTTCCGGCCCTTCCCAGTGGGTATGACCGGTACGTACCGCACCACCGCTGCGCACAGTTGGGGCGAAGCAGTTGAGCCAAGCAAGAGGAAGTGCCGCGGCCGTTCGGCCGCAAGCACCGCGCGCCACCCAGGAGGTGAGGGTGTCCCAGATCGACGGCGAGCCCGGAGTGAAGGACTTCGTGGAGGTCCGGCTGCCCGCAGCGGGGGCCTACCTCTCGGTGCTGCGAACGGCGACAGCCGGACTCGCGGCCCGGTTGGACTTCACCCTGGACGAGATCGAGGATCTCCGGATCGCGGTGGACGAGGCCTGCGCCATCCTGCTCCAGCAGGCTGTCCCCGGGTCCGTCCTGAGCTGCGAGTTCCGGCTGGTCGGCGACTCCCTGCGGGTCACGGTCAGCGCACCGACCACGGACGGCCGGGCCCCCGAGCGGGACACCTTCGCCTGGACGGTGCTCTCCGCACTGGCCGGCGAGGTGGAGTCCTCGGTGGCGGAGGACCGGACGGTCAGCATCAGCCTGCACAAGAAGCGGGGCGGGGCCTCGGCCTCGCTGTAGTCCGGACCTGCCGCAGTGCCCGCCGTACGCACGGTGTCGTATTCACCGCGCGTACGGCGCCCCGTATCGCAGTGCTCTGCGGTACAACCAGTGAGAAGTGCTCCCGGAACGGAACGGGTGATCGCCGTGAGTGATCTGGACCGCACAGCAGCCGCCGCTGGCCCGGCCGCCGCCGACCTGACCGTCCGTGCCGACTCCGCGGTGCTCGACCGCGGTACGGCCGGCCCTGCCGTACCGACCCAGGCGAGCGCCGACCGCACCGCCGCCCAACCCGACGCGCACCCGAAGGACTCCCACCGGATGACCCAGCCGACCGATCCGACGCCGGAGCGGCCCGAGGCGGTGCCCGCGAGCGAGCCCGACGCGGGCGAGCTCCGGGCCGCCGCGGAGGCCGTCCGCAGTGCCGTGCCCGCCCAGGGGCACCGCTCGGGCGCACCGGACCGGGAGGCCGCCAGGGCGCTGTTCGTCCGGCTCGCCGGGCTGCCGGAGGGTTCGCCGGAGCGGGTGGAGATCCGCAACCAGCTGGTCCGGATGCACATCCCGCTGGTCGAGCACCTGGCCCGGCGGTTCCGCAACCGCGGCGAGCCGCTGGACGACCTGACCCAGGTCGCCACCATCGGCCTGATCAAGTCGGTGGACCGGTTCGACCACGAGCGCGGCGTGGAGTTCTCCACCTACGCCACCCCGACCATCGTCGGCGAGATCAAGCGGCACTTCCGGGACAAGGGCTGGGCCGTCCGGGTCCCGCGCCGGCTCCAGGAGCTGCGGCTGTCGCTGACCACCGCGACCAGCGAGCTCTCCCAGCGGCACGGCCGCTCCCCCACGGTGCACGAGCTGGCGGAGCACCTGGGGATCTCCGAGGAGGACGTGCTGGAGGGGCTGGAGTCGGCCAACGCCTACTCCACCCTCTCGCTGGACGTCCCGGACAGCGACGACGAGTCGCCGGCCGTGGCGGACACCCTGGGCGCCACCGACGAGGCGCTCGAAGGGGTCGAGTACCGGGAGTCGCTGAAGCCGCTGCTGGCCCAGTTGCCGCCGCGGGAGCAGAAGATCCTGGTGCTCCGCTTCTTCCGGAACATGACGCAGTCGCAGATCGCCGCCGAGGTCGGCATCTCGCAGATGCACGTGTCCAGACTGCTCGCCAGGACGCTGGCCCAGCTCCGGGAGAAGCTGCTGGTCGAGGAGTGAGTCGCCGGACAGCCGGACGGCCGGGAGGCACCGCCTCCCGGCCGTCGGCCGTTCCGGGGTTCGGGGGCGTGCGGCTGCGGGCCCGCGCCCCCTGGCTCAGGCCCGCGCGTCGTAGAGCAGGCCGGTGACCTTCGGGTTGAGCAGCGCGAGGATGCCGGTCAGGCCGAGCACCGCGACCGCCACCGCGACGGCCGCCATCGCACCGCCGGACTGCCACATGTAGTAGGCGACCGGCAGGCAGATCGAGTTGGTCAGCACCGCCGGGCTGCGGCCCCAGCGGCGGCCGCGCAGCAGCGCCCGGCCGGCCAGCAGCGGCAGCAGGCCCATCAGCAGCAGGACCACTCCGCCGGCCTCGCTGCGGCCCATCGAGGCCGAGTCCCCGAGCAGCCCGGCGACGAGGTCGTAGAGGCCCCAGCCGGTCAGCGCGGCGCCCTCCAGGACGGTGATGCCCGCGCCGAGCAGCAGCGCTGCGGGCCGGGCGGGAGCAGGGGCGGGAGCGGCGGTTTCTGCGGTCACTCCAGCAGGGTAACCGCCGTCCCTCGATCGACGCCCCGTAGGCTGGCGCCATGCGCGCTCTCCTGGTCGTGAACCCCAAGGCGACCACCACCAGCAGCCGGACCCGGGACGTGCTGACGCACGCGCTGCGCAGTGATCTGAAGCTGGACGTCGCCCTCACCGAGTACCGCGGCCACGCCCGCGACCTGGCCCGGGAGGCGGCCGCCGACGGCACGGTGGACCTGGTGGTGGCGCTGGGGGGCGACGGCACGGTCAACGAGGTGGTCAACGGGCTCCTCGCGAACGGCCTGTCCGAGCGGGTGCCCCGGCTGGCGGTGGTGCCGGGCGGCAGCACCAACGTGTTCGCCCGGGCGCTCGGCCTGCCGAACGATCCGGTGGAGGCCACCGGGGCGCTGCTGGACGCGCTGGAGCAGGGGCGGGAGCGGGCCGTCGGGCTGGGCAAGGCGATGACCGAGGGGCTGGAGGACCGCTGGTTCACCTTCACCGCCGGCCTCGGCTTCGACGCGGGCGTGGTGGGCAGGGTGGAGCAGCAGCGCAGGGCGGGACGCAGGTCCACGCACGCGCTCTACGTCAACCAGGCGCTCCGGCACTACGTCACGGAGCGTGAACACCGCCGTTCCGGGCCGGTTTCCCTGGAAATGCATGGCCAGGAGCCGGTTCCCGGCCTGGTCCTGGCCATAGTGTCCAACACCTCGCCATGGACCTTCCTGGGGAACCGCCCGGTGTTCCCCTCACCCTCCGCCTCCTTCGACACGGACCTCGACATCTTCGGCATCACTCGAATGACCGCGTTCGGCACGGCTCGAACGGTCCGTCAGATTCTGCGCTCGCACGCCCCTGCGGACGGGGCTTCCCAGCCCCCCGGGCCGTCCGGGAAGCACGTCGTCTCCTATCACGACGTCCGGCACTTCACCTTGGTTTCACAGGAACCGGCCCCGTTTCAGGTCGACGGGGACCACCTTGGAGACAGGAGTCGCGTCAGTTTCACAGGCGTTCGGCGGGCACTGCGTGTGATTGTGTGACCAGAAGGGGGTCCTGCCCTTCTTCTCGAACGCGCTAGCCCCCTTCACCCCATAGAAGTACGGGCTGTGAGCTAGGCGACACCGAAGAATCAAAAATTCCTCCCCGAAGGGGGTTGTATCCGAGCCCGAGGTTTGCGAACCTCTACATGGCGATCGGGACACGTCGCAGCGACAGCGGGACCTAGCCCTCACGGGCGTGGCCGCGACGAATCCCTTGATAGCCGGAACCCCACCCCAGCACAGACCACCCAGGCCCGATGGGCCTTTGGTCCCTTTTGCTGTTGCGGGATTCGTGAAAGCGTTCACATTCACAAGCCATCGAGTGAGTCGCGCGGGCCGCAGCCCGCCGACCGGAGGAGTTGGACGACCATGGACTGGCGCCACCGCGCTGTCTGCCGCGAAGAGGACCCGGAGCTGTTCTTCCCGATCGGGAACACCGGTCCTGCTCTGCTGCAGATCGAGGAAGCCAAGGCCGTGTGCCGCCGCTGTCCCGTCATGGAGCAGTGCCTGCAGTGGGCGCTGGAGACCGGCCAGGACGCCGGCGTCTGGGGCGGAATGAGCGAGGACGAGCGTCGCGCGATGAAGCGCCGTGCCGCCCGCAACCGCGCCCGCACCGCCTGACACACCGTCAAGCAGCAATCCGATCAACCCATGATCAAGGGCTCCGCCGCATCGGACGGCCGAGCCTTCCGCTTCACGGACCACGTTCGCGCGAGGTCCGACGACGCGAGCGGCCCGGGCACTTGATACTGCTCACTGAGAGCAATATTGTGGAGCTCAGGCGCTCACCGTGTGCAACACGCGGGGCGGGCGTCGCGCCACCCAAGAGCCCCCGTTCCGGCCGACTCCCCCCGACGGCCGGAGCGGGTTGAGAGGCCCTGTCGACCCACCCCCCCCGGTCGACAGGGCCTCGTTTCTCGTTCCGGGCCCGGAGCGCGGGCCCTCCCCCGCTCTGACCCGCCCCCGCCCGCTACGGGACGGGGATCTCCAGCACCACCTTGGTCCCGCCGCCCGGCGCCGCGACCATGTCGAAGGTGCCGCCCAGTTCGCCGGTGACCAGGGTGCGGACGATCTGCAGACCGAGGTTGCCGCTCTGCTGCGGGTCGAAGCCCTCCGGCACGCCCTTGCCGTCGTCCTGCACCGTGATCAGCAGGTACTCGTCCGGCCGGGCGCCCCCGTTCCAGCTCTCCGACCAGCCCGCACCGGACGCCGGGGCCCGCCCGCGCAGCGCGCTGACCTCCAGGTTCCCGGAGGCGGACGGGCCGAACGCGTGCTCCAGGGCGTTCTGCAGCACCTCGGTGAGGATCATCGCCAGCGGGGTGGAGATCTCCGCCGACAGGATGCCGAAGCTGCCGGTCCGGCGGGCCGCCACCCGGCCGTCCTGGGACAGCTCCACGCACATCGCCAGCACCCGGTCGGCGATCTCGTCGAAGGCCACCTTCTCGTCCAGCGCCTGGGAGAGGGTCTCGTGCACGATGGCGATCGAGCCGACCCGGCGGACCGCCTCGTCCAGCGCGGCCCGGCCGGCGTCCGAGTCCATCCGGCGGGACTGCAGCCGCAGCAGGGCCGCCACGGTCTGCAGGTTGTTCTTCACCCGGTGGTGGATCTCCCGGATGGTGGCGTCCTTGGTCATCAGCTCCCGGTCGCGGCGCCGCAGTTCGGTGACGTCGCGGCAGAGCACCAGCGAACCGGTCAGCACGTCCTTGGGCTTGAGCGGGATCGTCCGCAGGGTCACCACCCCGCCCTGGGCCTCCACCTCGGTCTGCCGCGGCGCCCAGCCGCTGGCCATCTTCACCAGCGCCTCGTGCACGGCGCCGCGCGAGGGCGGCACCAACTCGGCGGTGGTACGGCCCAGATGGCTGCCGACCAGGTCGGTGCTGAGCCCGATCCGGTGGTAGGCGGAGAGCGCGTTGGGGCTGGCGTAGGTGACCACGCCGTCCATGTCCAGCCGGATCAGCCCGTCGCCCACCCGGGGCGCGGCGTCCATGTCGGCCTGCTCGCCCGGGTACGGGAAGGTGCCGGCCGCGATCATCTGGGCCAGGTCGGAGGCGCTCTGCAGGTAGGTGAGCTCCAGCCGGCTCGGGGTGCGGACGGTCAGCAGGTTGGTGTTGCGCGCGATCACGCCCAGCACCCGGCCCTCGCGGCGGACCGGGATCGACTCGACCCGGACCGGCACCTCCTCGCGCCACTCCGGGTCGCCCTCGCGGACGATCCGGCCCTCGTCGAAGGCCGCGTCCAGCAGCGGCCGGCGCCCGCGCGGGACGAGGTGGCCGACCATGTCGTCGTGGTACGAGGTGGGGCCGGTGTTGGGGCGCATCTGGGCCACCGAGACGTAGCGGATGCCGTCCCAGGTCGGGATCCAGAGCACCAGGTCCGCGAAGGAGAGGTCGGAGAGCAGCTGCCACTCCGAGACCAGCAGGTGGAGCCACTCCACGTCGGCACCGGTGAGGGTGGTGTGGCGGCGGACGAGTTCGTTCAGCGAGGGCACACACCGAGCGTAGCCAACGGCCGCCGGGGGCGGCCTGCCGGAGTGGGCCGCTCCGGTTGTCCAGACCAATCCCGGCACTCCTCTGGACAACCCAGATTGGTCTAGTCCACAATGAAGGAGCACCAAGGAGAGACCCCCCGCGCACACTGCCCTGACCGCGCGAGGCCCCTCCTCGGTCGGACACCGTCGGCCTGGAGTCCCGCACAACTCCCGGCCCCCTCGATGTCCGACGACAGCTCCGGGCTGCGGTGCCGCGCAGGTTGAGGGTCCTGCGTCGGCGCCGTGGCCCGTAGTGCTTTCCGGCGCCGGGGAGCACCGACCCCCGCCGGCCCCGCCGGCCCTGCCGGCCCCCGCCGGTCAGTGCGTCTCGGTGACCTTCGCGAGGGCGCGGGGCGCGTCCGGGTCCTGGCCGCGGGCGATGGTGACCTCGTACGCGAGCAGCTGGAGCGGGAGGATCTCCAGGACGGGCTGGACCTCCTCGGGCACCCCGGGCGGCAGGACGAAGCCGGCGGAGGCCGCCCGGACCTGCTCGCGCTGCCCGATCACCACCAGGTCCGCGCCACGCCCCCGCAACCGGTCGAGCACCGGCTGCAGCGCCTCGCCGCCCTTGCCGTCCGGCACGATGGCGATCACCGGCGAGACGTTGTCCACCATCGCCAGCGGCCCGTGCAGCAGGTCGGCGCCGGAGAACGGCGAGGCCGGGATGTAGGTGGTCTCCATCAGCTTGAGCGCCGCCTCGCGGGCCGTCGGGTAGCCGTACCCGCGCGAGGTGATCACCAGCCGCTGGGCGAACCGGTACCGCTCGGCGAGCGCCCTGACCTCGGCCTGCCGGGCCAGCACCCCGGCGGCGAGCCCCGGCAGCACCCCGGCCGCCGCCCCGTCGCCGCCGCGCAGGCCCTCCACCAGCAGGTAGAGCGCCAGCAGCTCGGCGGTGTAGGTCTTGGTGGCCGGCAGCGCCTTCTCCGCGCCCGCGAGCACGTCGATGTGGAACTCGGAGACCTCGGCCAGCGGCGAGGCCGCGTTGTTGGTCACCGCGAGCGTGATCGCCCCGGCCTCCCGGGCGGCCTTGGTCGAGGCCACCAGGTCGGGCGAGCCGCCGGACTGGCTGACGGTGATCACCAGCACGTCGGTGAGGTCCGGCTTGGCCCCGTACGCGGTGGTGGTGGACATCGAGGTGAGGCCGGCCGGCTTCCCCAGCAGCACCTCCACCAGGTACTTGGCGTACAGCGCCGCATTGTCGGAGGTGCCGCGGGCGGTCAGCAGGACGAACCGGGGGCCGCGGGAGGCGATCTCGGCGGCGATCCGGCGGATCCTGGGGGCGCCCTGGTCGAGGATCCGCTGCAGGACGGCCGGCTGCTCGGCCATCTCCGCCGCCATGATCCGGCCCGGGGCCGGGGAGAGGGTCTGAGGGTCGGACATCTGTGGTGCCTCCGATGAGATGGATCGACCCCGCGGCGGGCGGCTGCCCGGCGGGGACCTCTACGGCGGCGAGTCCGCACACTCGCTGCGGGCGCCGGTGGTCGTCCCGGCGCCCACCGGAATCCTACGGCCGGGCCCCCTGGCGGGCACCCCTTCGGGCGCCCGCCAGGTGCCTGGCCGCGCCCCGGCTCAGGACGGGTTGTTGATCAGCTGGTCGATCTGCGCGTCGGCGGTCTTGGTCGCGTCCTCGACCGACTTCCCCTTGAGGATGTCGGTCAGCATGGTGACCAGGATGTTCTGCTTCTCCACCGCGCCCCACCCGGGCGCCATCGGGATGAACCAGGCGTCCGGCACCGCGTTGGCGGCGGCCGCGGTCTGCGGCTTGGTCCGCAGCGGGCCGAGCTGGGCGAGGTTGTTCGGCAGGGTGTCCTTGTCGACCAGCACCTGCTGGGACTTGGTGGAGGTGAACATCCGGATCCAGTCCGCGGCCAGCTCCGGCGCGGCCGACCTGGAGGTCACCGCCAGGTCGGATCCGCCGATGAAGGAGGGCAGCGGCTTGCCGTTGGGGCCGGGCATGCCGGCCAGCTTGACGGTGTCCTTGAGCTTGGGGTCGCCGGTGATCGGCGCGACCGCCACCGACACCTCCCAGCCGTTGCCGTAGAGCATGGCGGCCTTGCCGTGGCCGAGCACGTTGGCCTGGTTGAGCTCGTTGACCTTCCAGTCGCCCCGGTTGTACTTCTTCACCAGGTCGACGAAGTGCTGCACGCCCTGCTGCGACTTGGGGTCGCTGAGCGTGCCGTGCCAGACGCCGCCCGAGTCGAAGCGGGCGATCGCCCCGCCGTACGCCGCCACGTAGGACATCGCGGCGTACCAGTAGGGGCCGGGCAGGTAGAGCGCGGAGAAGCCGGCGTTGCCCTTGTTCTTCGCCTGGATCCGGTCGAGCGCGGAGAACAGCTCGTCCTCGGTGGTGGGCACCTCGGCGCTGCCGGTGGCGTCCTGGAACAGCTGGGAGTTGTAGATCCCGACCCGGGCGCCCGCGTAGTACGGGACGCAGTAGATCTTGTCCTGGTACGTGCAGGTGTCGGCGAGGCCCTTGATCCAGCTGTCCGAGTTGTCGAAGGTCGACCGCTCCACCGGGGCGAGCGCCCCGCCGAGGATGTACTTCATGGTCTCGGTGTTGCCGAGCTCGACCACGTCCGGCGCGGCCCCGGCCTTGATCGCGTTGTCCAGGTTGGCGATCTTGTCGGTCCAGTTCTGGTAGCTCAGTCTGAGCTCGACCTTGGGGTACTTGGCCGCGAACTGGTCGTTGACCTGCTGGACCAGCTCGGGCCAGGTGGTCTGGGCCTCGTTCATCAGCCACACCGTGACCGTGCCGGTCATCGTCTTCGGATCGGGGGCCGCGGCGGCGGGCTTCTTCGCCGGTCCTTCCGATCCGCAGCCTGCCACCGTGGCCAGCAGGACCGTGGCTCCGAGAGCCGCCAGGAACTGACGCTTCACGCATTCCTCCGATGACGGACGAGGTCTGCGCTGTGGAACAGACCGGATTTCCGGATACTGGCCTAGACCACTTAACGCGTCAACGCGCGACCGACGGGCAGGCGGCTTCCGTTGCAGACCCGTTGTCAGACGTGAGCCGTGCGCGTCAAGAGGGCCGCTTTCAGGTCCGGCTGAGGCTGGCTTAACCCACCCTTGAGGAACCACCGGTCCATCGCTGCGACCACCCTCCGGACCGCCCAATTCGCACCGTTTCAGGGCGATTTGCCGGGAGGGTTGGTCCGGACCAACCCCGAACGGCCACCGACAGTGCACGGTCGCATCAAGCGTTGGTAACGGGTTGCGCAGAGCGCTGATGAACCCTTGACGCCCTTCATTGGTCCATGCCAATCTCCAGGCGTTGGTCTAAACCAATGGTCTACTCCACCGCGCGGATCGCACCGCCGACCTCGGCAGTTCGTGTTCGCGCCATCCGGTGACAACCCCCCACAGGCACAGCGAAGCTCAGGGCTCTGGCCCGACAGCCCGGTGCCATTCCTTGCTCATCCCTCTGGAGGATGGTTTGAACCGCAAGATCGCAGCCGTGGCCGCCATTGCCACCGTGCTCGTCGCCTCTGCTTGCTCCTCGTCCGGTTCCAGCAGCGACGCCAAGCAGGCGACGCTGAGCAAGGACGGCAAGGGCAAGACCGTCACCGTGTGGCTGATGGACGACGCGCAGAAGGGCTGGCCGGCGGTTGTCGACGCCGCCAAGAAGCAGTTCGAGGAGGAGACCGGCGCCACCCTCAAGATCGAGTGGCAGACCTGGACCAACTACACCACCAAGCTCGACACCGCGCTGCTCTCCGGCAACGCGCCCGACGCGCTGGAGCTCGGCAACACCCAGGCCGCCAAGTACATCGAGGCCGGCTCCTTCGTCGACCTGACCGGCGTCAAGGGCCAGTTCGACAACTCGGACAAGTGGCTGGACTCGCTCGCCGCCTCCGGCCAGAGCGCGGACGGCAGCAAGACCTTCGCCGTGCCGTACTACGCCGGCGCCCGCGTCCTGATCTACCGCAAGGACCTGTTCGCCGCGGCCGGCGTGACCGCCGCGCCGACCACCCTGGACGAGCTGAAGGCCGGCCTGGCCAAGGTCAAGGCCGCCAACGCGAGCGTCCCCGGCTTCTCGGCCCTCTACATCCCCGGCCAGAACTGGTACACCGCCACCGCGTTCGGCGCCGGCGGCTTCGGCGTCAAGAACGTCATCGCCAAGAAGGACGGCGACAAGTTCACCGGCACGCTGACCGACCCGAAGTTCCTCGACGGCATCAAGACCTGGAACGACCTGCAGAAGGAGTTCTCGGTCGGTGGCACCACCACCGACGAGGCCACCCAGGACGCCCTGATGGCCAAGGGCAACATCGCCGCCATCATCGGCGCCGGCTGGGAGGTCGGCTCGGTCGTCGACCCGAAGACCGGTGACCCGAGCCTGGCCGACAAGCTCGCCACCATCGCCGTCCCCGGCACCGCCGCCGGCTCCCCGACCCCCGCCTTCCTCGGCGGCTCGGACCTGGCCGTGCCGGCCAAGGCCGCCAACGCCGGCCTGGGCGCGACCTTCCTGCAGATCTACACCAACACCAAGCAGCAGACCGAGCTGGCGAAGTTCGCCATCCCGAACAACAAGACCCTGGTCGCCGCCTACAAGGCCGCCAAGCCGGAGAACAAGGCCGCCGGTGACGCGGCCGAGGGCTCGACCTGGTTCATCCCGAACTCGCCGCTGTGGTCCGGCGCCGACGAGACCGCGCTGAAGAACGCCTTCGGTGCCATCGCCGCCGGCGGCGACGCGGCCGCCGAGCTGAAGAAGGCTCAGGACACCATCGTCAAGGACCTGAACGGCTGAACCCGCTGACCGCAGTGCCGTCGGGAGCCCGCCGGGGCTCCCGGGCCTGCCAGCGCCGATCGCCGAGGGGGTGGGCAGTTCGCGAGGTCATGCGGACTGCCCACCCGCGCGCGAGGACCCACCCAGTTCGCGGGCCCGGGAAGGACCCTGATGAGTGTGACTAGCAACGAGACCCTGACCCGGTCCGAATCGGCCCCGCCCGCGGCGCCGGCACGGGCCCGCCGCGGCTTCTTCGCCTCCGGCCGCCACATCCCCTACACGCTGATCCTGCCGGCCGCCGCCGTGCTGGTGGGGATCATGGCGTACCCGCTGTTCAGACTGTTCGACCTGTCGTTCCAGAACATCAACCGGTACGCCTACATCGTCAACCCGTCGCTGGGGAAGTACATCGGGTTCGAGGGCTTCACCAAGATCCTGGGTGACGGCCAGTTCTGGGAGGTCGTGCTCCGCTCGGTCTACTTCACGGCCGAACTGGTCATCCTCTCGATGGTGCTGGGGATGCTCTTCGCGCTGCTGCTGAACCGGGTCTCGAACTGGGTCAAGGTCACCGTCATCACCGTGATGATGTTCGTCTGGGCCATCCCGGCGCTGGTCAGCGGCACCGTCTTCCGCTGGCTGTTCGCGAGCAACGGCGGCGTGGTCGACTACATCGGCTACCTGCTCACCGGCGACGAGTCGGTCAAGCACTACGACTGGTTCGGCGACCCGACGGTCGGCCTCTACGTGGTCTGCGCCGCAGTGATCATCTGGGGCGCGCTGCCGTTCCTGGTGCTCGGCCTCAACGCCGCGCTGACCCAGGTGCCCAAGGAGCTGATGGAGGCCGCCAAGCTGGACGGCGCCGGGCCGCTGCAGGCGTTCCGCCACGTGGTGATCCCGGTCATCCGGCCGTTCCTGCTGGTCACCACCGCGCTCAGCTTCATCTGGGACTTCCAGGTGTTCGCGCAGATCTTCTCGATCCGCAACACCTCGCCCGAGGACGGCTACTGGACCATCGGGATCTACCTGTACGAGAAGGGCATCGTCGCGTCCAAGTACAGCGACAGCTCGGTGATCTCGATCGCCATGATCGTCCTCATGCTGGCGGTGCTCGTCTTCTACATCCGCCAGATGCTCAAGATCGGAGCCAACGAGCGATGACCACCGTCGACGTGCAGGCGGACCGCCCGGCGCAGCCGGCCACCACCGCCCCCAAGGTCAGGACCAAGGTCCGCGCCACCGGCGAGAGCCGGGGCATGACCTGGGTCTGGAACACCCTCGGTCTCGGCTTCGCCGCCGTGATGGGCTTCCCGATCTACTGGATGATCATCACCACGTTCAAGACGAACAAGGACCTGATCTCCAAGGACCCGACCTTCTGGCCGAGTTCGTTCTCCTTCGACAGCTACACCACGATCTTCGACGACAAGGCCTTCCTGCCGGCCCTGCAGAACACCGCGGTGATCACCCTCGGCTCGGTGCTGCTCGGCCTGGTGATCGGCTTCCTCGCCGCGGTCGCGGTCGCCCGGTTCGACTTCCGCGGCCGCAACTTCTTCATCGTCACCATGCTGGTGGTCCAGATGGTGCCGCTGCTGGCGATCCTGATCCCGCTCTACGTGGTGATGAACGAAGCCGGGCTGACCAGCTCGCTGTTCGGCGTGGTCCTGGCCTACCTGGTCTTCACCGTCCCGTACGTGGTGTGGACCCTGCGCTCGTTCATCGTGAACATCCCGGCCGAGCTGGACGAGGCGGCCATGGTCGACGGCTGCACCAAGTGGGGCGCGTTCTTCCGGGTCATCCTGCCGCTCACGCTGCCCGGTCTGATCACCACCGGCGTGTACAGCTGGATCCAGGCCTGGAACGAGTTCATCGTCGTCAACACCATGCTCAGCAGCGGCGGCAAGCAGACCTCGATGGCCTGGCTGACCTTCTACGCCACCACCCCCACCCGTGGCGCGGACTACGGGGCCCAGATGGCCGGCGCCCTGCTGGTCTCGCTGCCCGTGATCCTGATGTTCGTGATCTTCCAGAAGAAGGTGTCGGCGGGCCTCACCGCCGGTGCGGTCAAGGGCTGACCCCCTCATCCCCACCCCACCGCACCTCTGCACCTCATCCCCCAGGGAAGGAACCATGGCGACTCCTGGCACGGAAAGCGTCGAACTCCTGACGGACGCCGGAGCGGTCCTCCAGCCCGGGTTCGCCGGCCTGACCGCGCCCGACTGGCTGCGCCGCAGACTGGGCGAGGGCGAGCTGGGCGGGGTGGCGCTGTTCGGCCGCAACATCCGCACCCCGCAGCAGGTGGCCCGGCTGACCGGGGAGCTCTACGGGCTCAACCCGGACCTGCTGATCGCCACCGACGAGGAGGGCGGGGACGTCACCCGCCTGGAGGTCACCAGCGGTTCCTCCTACCCGGGCAACTTCGCGCTCGGCCGGGTCGACGACGTCGACCTGACCGAGCGGGTCGCCCGCTCGATCGGCTTCGACCTCGCCACCGTCGGGGTCAACCTGGACTACGCGCCCAGCGCCGACGTCAACTCCAACCCGCTCAACCCGGTGATCGGGGTGCGCTCCTTCGGGGACGACGGCGAGCTGGCCGCCCGGCACACCGCCGCCTACGTGCGCGGTCTCCAGTCGGCCGGCGTGGCGGCCTGCGCCAAGCACTTCCCCGGGCACGGCGACACCACCGGCGACTCGCACCTCGGGCTGCCCCGGATCGACCTGAGCCAGGAGCAGTTCCAGCAGCACCTGCTGCCCTTCCGGGCCGCGGTCGCGGCCGGCGTGAAGAGCATCATGACCGCGCACATCCTCTTCCCCGCCTACGACGAGCACCTGCCGGCCACCATGTCCTCGGCGATCCTCACCGACCTGCTCCGCGGCGAGCTCGGCTTCGAGGGCCTGATCGTCACGGACGGGATCGAGATGGGCGCCATCTCGGGCACCCACGGCGTGGCCGCCGGTACCGTCCAGGCGATCGCGGCCGGCGCCGACACCATCTGCGTGGGCGGCGGGCTGCAGGACGAGTCCGCCTTCCTCTACCTGCGCGACGCGCTGGTCTGGGCGGTCCGCGAGGGCCGGCTGTCCGCCGAGCGGCTGCACCGGGCGGCCGAGCGCAACCGGGCGGTGGCCCGCTGGTCCGCGCAGGTGCGGGAGTCCCAGGTGGGCACCCACGGCGAGGTCGGGATCGGGCTGGCGGCGGCCCGCCGGGCCCTGCGGGTGCACGGCGGGCTGCGCCCGGTCCAGGGCGTGCCGCACGTGGTCGAGTTCTCGCCCGGCGCCAACATCGCGGTCGGCGAGGAGACCCCCTGGGGGGTGGCCGGCCCGCTGGCCGAGCTGATCCCCGGCACCACCCGGACCCGGGTCGCCCCGCCGGCCACCCGGCTGGAGGGCTCCGGCCTGCTGCACGTCCCGGTGGCCGCCGAGGGCGCCGAGGTCGACCTCGCGCCGCTGCTCGGCGCCGCGGTCGGTCGGCAGCTGGTGCTGGTCGTGCGCGACGTGCACCGGCACCCGTGGATGCGGCGGGCCGCGCTCGCGCTGGTGGAGGCCCGCCCCGACGCGGTGGTGGTGGAGATCGGCACCGCGTACGGGCTGGGCGAGCTGTTCGGCGCCCGCGGGGTGACCGTGCTGGCCACCCACGGCGGGTCCCGGGTCTGCGGGATCGCCGCCGCCGAGGCGCTGGCCGGGCTCGGGGCGCCGGCGGCCCAGTCCGGCTGAGTCCGTACGGGGCCGGGCCGCGAGCCGCTCCGCGGACCGGCCCCGCGGGCCCCGGCGGGCCGCCACGCGCGGACACCCGCCGGGGCCCGCGGATTTTGGTCGCCGAAGGGAACTCACGCCGACCGGCCCCCGCGTGCGACCATGTCCTGATACATCGATGGAGGAGCCGGTGACGGCTGCACTGCGAGGAGTGAGAGCGGCCATGAGCGGCGACAGGGACACGGCGGACCTCCCCGGAGGAACCACGGTGCCGGCACAGTCCGGCCCTGCCACCGACACGGCGGCCCGGGTCCCCAAGTACTACGGCCTCAAGCGGCACCTGCTGCAGCTGACGGAGGTTCAGCCGGCCGGTACGCCGGTCCCGCCGGAGCGCGCGCTGGCCGCCCAGTTCGACACCTCGCGGACCACCGTCCGCCAGGCCCTCCAGGAGCTGGTGGTGGAGGGCCGGCTGGAGCGGATCCAGGGCAAGGGCACCTTCGTCGCCAAGCCCAAGGTCGCCCAGGCGCTCCAGCTGACCTCGTACACCGAGGACATGCGGGCCCAGGGCCTGGAGCCGACCTCCCGGCTGATCGAGCTCGGCTACATCACCGCCGACGAGCGGCTGGCGCCGCTGCTGGACATCAAGCCCGGCGGCCGGGTGCTGCGGATCGAGCGGCTGCGGCTGGCCAACGGCGACCCGATGGCGATCGAGGTGGCCCACCTGTCGGCCAAGCGCTTCCCGGCGCTGCGCCGCAACCTGGCCAAGCACAACTCGCTCTACACGGCGCTGCGCGAGGTCTACGGGGTGACCGTGGCGGAGGCCGAGGAGACCATCGAGACCACCCTGGCCGACCCGCGCGAGGCCGGTCTGCTCGGCTCCGACCTGGGCCTGCCGATGCTCCAGCTGTCCCGGCACTCCTTCGACACCGAGGGCCAGCCGGTCGAGTGGGTCCGCTCGATCTACCGCGGCGACCGGTACAAGTTCATCACCCGGCTCAAGCGGCCGGAGTAGGGGCGCGCGACGGCTCCGGAGCGGGTCCGGTTCGCCCGGATTCCGCCCGGTACGTCCGTCCGATTCGCGAGAACTTCCGTCGCGCCCAGTGACACACGTCACCGGGTGCCCTACATTTCGCTCCCGTACTGACTACTGGTCACCACCGGTGCTGCTCGGCGGGCGGACAGCGATGTGCGTTGCGGCGCCGACGAGGTGAGCCCTCTTCAGCCGGAGCCGCAATCATGTCGTCAGAAGTCCCCGCAGTCCCCCAGGTCACGCCGGCCCGGGTGCTGGCCGGGCTGTGCCTGGCCGTGCCCGTCGTCTCGATGCTCTGGGTCGCCTCCTACACCAAGACCGGGCCCGAGCTCGGCGGGATGCCGTTCTTCTACTGGTACCAGCTGATGTGGGTGCCGGTGTCGGCGGTGTTCACGGTCGGCGCCTACCTGCTGATCAGCCGGGACGAGAAGGCCCGCAAGGCCGCCGAGGGCGGTGCCGGGCGGTGAAGGACCTCAACACCGTCGCACTGACGGTCTTCCTGCTGTTCTTCGCCCTGGTCACCGTGATGGGCTTCCTGGCCGCGCGCTGGCGCAAGGCCGACAACGCCCTCCACCTCGACGAGTGGGGCCTGGGCGGCCGCAGCTTCGGCACCTGGGTCACCTGGTTCCTGCTCGGCGGCGACCTGTACACCGCGTACACCTTCATCGCCGTCCCGGCGGTGATCTACGGCGCGGGCGCGGCGGGCTTCTTCGCGGTGCCGTACACGATCATCGCCTACCCGCTGGTCTTCCTGTTCCTGCCGCGGCTGTGGTCGGTCTCCCGGGTGCACGGGTACGTCACCCCGGCCGACTTCGTGCGCGGGCGGTACGGCTCCAAGGGCCTGTCGCTGGCGGTCGCGCTGACCGGGATCCTGGCCACCATGCCGTACATCGCACTCCAGCTGGTCGGCATCCAGGCGGTGCTGGACGTGCTCGGGGTGGGCGGCTCGGGGAACTGGTTCATGAAGGACCTGCCGCTGTTCCTGGCCTTCGCGGTGCTGGCGGCCTACACCTACTCCTCCGGGCTGCGGGCGCCGGCGCTGATCGCGTTCGTCAAGGACGCGCTGGTCTACCTGGTGATCATCGTCGCGGTGATCTACATCCCGCTGCGGCTGGGCGGGTACGGGCACATCTTCGACGCCGCCGCGCAGAAGTTCTCCACCGTCAACCCGGCCACCGGCAAGCCGGTGGGCCAGCTGGTCACCGGGCCGACCGCGCAGTGGGGCTACGCCACGCTGGCGCTGGGCTCGGCGATGGCGCTGTTCATGTACCCGCACTCGGTGACCGGGGTGCTGGCCTCCAAGTCGCGCAACACGGTGCGCCGGAACATGGCGCTGATGCCCGCCTACTCGCTGATGCTGGGCCTGCTGGCGCTGCTCGGCTTCATGGCGATCGCGGCCGGGGTGGGCAAGGGCGTCAAGGGCTTCAACGCCCAGCTGTCGGTGCCGCAGCTGTTCGAGGACATGTTCCCGGACTGGTTCACCGGGGTGGCCTTCGCCGCGATCGGCATCGGCGCGCTGGTGCCGGCCGCGATCATGTCGATCGCGGCGGCCAACCTGTTCACCCGCAACGTCTACAAGGAGTTCCTGAAGCCGGACGCCACGCCGGCCGAGGAGACCAAGGTCGCCAAGATCGCCTCGCTGCTGGTCAAGGTCGGCGCGCTGGCCTTCGTGCTGACCATGGACAAGCAGTTCGCGATCAACCTGCAGCTGCTGGGCGGGCTGTGGATCCTGCAGACCTTCGTCTCGATCGTCGGCGGCCTGTTCACCCGCTGGTTCCACCGCTGGGCGCTGCTGGCGGGCTGGGCGGCCGGCATGGCGTACGGCACGTGGAAGGCGTACGGGGTCTCCTCCCCCGCCACCAAGCACTTCGGCGGCAGCTCGGCGGAGATCCCCGGGATCGGCGAGATCGGGTACATCGGTCTCACCGCGTTCGTGCTGAACCTGCTGGTTGCCGTGGTGCTGACGTTGGTGCTGCGGGCCGCCAAGGCCCCGGAGGGCGTGGACGCCACCTCGCCGGCCGACTACAGTGCCGACGCCGGCGAGCCGGCCGTCGAGAGCGCCCCGCAGCCTGCGGCAGCGCACTGAGTCATCGGGAGCGCGCGAAAAGCCCTGCGTGCGCCCTGTGATCGCACCGTCGCCTCGGTCAACACTTGAGGCGACGGCGCGTTCATATCGGGCGATGATCTGCGTGGCGGGCCGTTCGTCCCAGGCAGAGACGAGGAAACGGGGAGACGCTGCCATGACCGAGCTCGGCACCATCCTGAACGGACACCGGGACCACCGCGAGGGCACCCGGCTGCCCTCCCTGCTGATCGCCACCCGGCACGGCGAGTCCACCGCGAACGTGGAGTTCAAGCACGCCGACGCGACCGGGGCGCTGACCGTCCCGATCACCAGCCGGGACGCCGACATCCCGCTCTCGATGCGCGGCCAGGCCCAGGCCCAGGCACTCGGCCGCTGGTGGGCCGCGCTGCCGGCCGCCGACCGCCCGCGCAGCGTCTGGTGCTCGCCCTACCTGCGCACCACCGAGACCACCCGGATCGCCCTCGCCCAGGCCTCGGGGCTGGGTGCGGTCCCGGTCAAGATCCCGATCCGGCAGGACGAGCGGCTGCGGGACAGAGAGCTGGGCATCCTGGAGATGCTCACCAAGGCCGCGATCGACAAGGAGCACCCCGCCGAGGCCACCCGCCGCCGCCGGATGGGCGAGCTGCACTACCGGCCGCCGGGCGGCGAGTCCTGGCTGGACGTGGCGCTGCGGGTGCGCAGCCTGCTGCGCGACCTCGGCGAGGAGGAGGACGGCCGGCCGGTGCTGGTGGTCGCGCACGACTGCACCGTGCTGATGCTGCGCTACATCCTGGACCGGCTCACCGAGCCCGAGCTGCTCGCCCTCGACCCGGTCCGCAACTGCTCCGCCAGCCGCTGGCGGGCCGACTGCGGCCGGCTGCGGCCGGACGGCTGGAACGACACCGGCCACCTGGACCGGCCGGGCGCCTGAACGCGCCCCGACCCGCCCGCGACCCCGCCCCGCCCCGGCGCCGCCCGCTCAGCGGCCGGCGCCCTGCCCCACGCCGCCGAAGGCCCGCCGGTACGCCTGCGGCGTGGTGCCCAGCCAGCGCCCGAAGTGGTGCCGCAGGGTGGCCGCGTTGCCGAACCCGCAGCGCGCCGCGACCGCGTCCACCGGCTCGCCGGTCCCCTCCAGCAGGCGCTGGGCCAGCAGCACCCGCTGACCGGTCAGCCAGCGGTGCGGGGTGGTCCCGGTCTCCTGCTGGAAGCGGCGGGCGAAGGTGCGCGGCGACATGTGGGCCCGGGCGGCCAGCTGGTCCACCGTGAGGTCCAGGTCGAGGTGGTGGCGCAGCCACTCCAGCAGGCCGCCCAGCGACTCGCCGTCCTCGGCCGGCAGCGGCCGGGCGACGAACTGGGCCTGGCCGCCGTCCCGGTGCGGGGCGACCACCATCCGGCGGGCGATCCCGCGGGCCACCTCGGGCCCCTGGACCTTGCGGACCAGGTGCAGGCAGGCGTCGATGCCGGACGCGGTGCCGGCGGCGGTGATCACCGGGTCCTCGTCCACGTAGAGCACGTCCGGCTCGACCGTGGTGAGCGGGAAGCGCGCGGCGAGCCGCTCGGAGTGCCGCCAGTGGGTGGTGCAGCGCCGCCCGTCCAGCAGCCCGGCGGCGCCCAGCAGGAAGGTTCCGTTGCAGATCGACAGCACCCGGGCGCCCCGCTCCACGGCCGCCCGCAGCGCCTCGATCAGCGGGGCGGGGAACTCGTCCCGGATGCCGGTCGCGGCGGCGATCACCAGGTCGGCCTCCGCGATCCGCTCCACGCCGTGCGGCACGTCGACGCTGAAGCCGGCGTGCGTGCGCAGCGGGCCGGGGCGGGCCGAGGCGAGCGCGAAGTCGTAGACCGGCAGGCCGTCGTCACTGCGGTCCAGGCCGAAGATCTCGCAGGCGACCCCCAGTTCGAACGGGTGGATCTCCTCCAGCACCACGGTGACCACGTTCTTCAGCATGGCTCCAGGATGACGGTGGCAGGTTTTCGAGGCAAGTGGGCATTTCTGCCACTCGTGGCCCGGCCGGGGCCCGGCGAAGGTGGAGACATGACCTCCTCATCCCTGCTCGGCGTGCTCGCACTGGCCGGTGCGGTCGGCGGCTTCGGCCTGCTCGGCCTGCTGGTCGGGCGCGACCTGGACCGCACCGGCCGGCACGGCCGGGACAACTGGCACCGCCCCGGCGGCCGTCCGGCCGACCCCGACCTCCCGGACCGGCTGCACGGCACCTCGCCCCGCGCCCTGGCCGGGCCCCTGACCGGCTCCGGGCGCCCCGCCCGGCCCGGCACCCTGCCCGCTGCCCCCGGGCCGGCCACCGGCAGACTGGGGGCATGGACGCCGCCACCGATCTCGTCATCCGTCCCGCCCGCGAGGAGGACCTCGCCCCCGCCGGAGCGCTCTGCGTCGAGGTCTACGTCGGCGAGGGCCACAGCAAGCCCGACGGCCCGTACGCCGAGCTCCTCGGGGACGCCCGGCGGCGGTCCGAGGAGGCCGAACTGCTCGTCGCCCTCGACCCGGCCGGCGGACCGGGAGCCGTGCTCGGCTGCGTGACCTTCGCCGCGGGCGGCAACCCGTGGGCGGACATCGCCGAGCCGCACGAGGGCGAGATCCGGATGCTGGCGGTCGCGCGGGCGGCCCGCGGCCGCGGCGCCGGCAGCGCGCTGGTGCGCGCCGCGATGGCCCGCAGCCGCGAGCTCGGGCTGACCGGGATGGCGTTCTCCACCCGCCCGCAGATGACCGCGGCGCACCGCGTCTACGAACGACTGGGCTTCCGGCGGACCCCGGAGCGGGACTGGGAGCCGGCGCCCGGGATCGACGTGATCGTCTACTCCATCACATTCTGAGGCCCGTCCGGCGGCCGACCCCGTGGCGCAACGCGATCGAGCGACCACGACACGCGGCACTACATCTGGTGGCGCATCCTGAGCCCGCCCACAACATGTATGCTCGCTCTCGCTGTCGACGCAGGGGAACCCGGTGGGAGTCCGGGACTGCCCCGCAACGGTGAGCGGGCTTCGCAACACCTTGACCCGCGAGTCCGAGACCTGCCGACGGTGTGCCACACGGCTTCCCCGCAGATGCCTTGCAGCACCGCAGTACTTGTCCGGGCCTCGCGGGTGGGCCGGGGTGGGACCACGCGCGCCTGGTGATTTCGGCGTGCCGCTCCGCCCTGTCCGAGACGGTCCGGCTGATCTCGTCCGCCGCCGCCACAGGAGAGAGTGCGCCTTGACCGTCGCTGCCTCAGTCGCCCTGCCGTCCCAGGGTTCAGCCTCCGTCGCCCAGACCGATCCCGGTGCCGCGCTGCTCCGGCTGCTCACCGACCGGAGCACCGACCTCCCCCAGGTGGACCCCGGCCACGTCGCCGCCGCCGCGCTGCGCGGCCGCCACGCCGGCTCCGACTTCGCGGAGCTGCGCGGGCTGGCCGTGGAGGCCGCCGCGTCGATGATCGCCGAGGACCCCCAGTACTCGAAGCTGGCCGCCCGCCTGCTCGCGCTGGAGATCTCGGACGAGGCGATCGGCCAGGGCGCCCTCTCGTTCTCCGCCTCGATCGCCGTCGGCCACGCCGAGGGCCTGATCGGCGACACCACCGCCGCGTTCGTGGCCAAGCACGCGGACGCCTTCGACGCGCTGATCGACCAGCGCGGCGACGACCGCTTCGAGTACTTCGGCCTGCGCACCGTGCAGTCCCGGTACCTGCTGCGCCACCCGATCACCCGCAAGGTGATCGAGACCCCGCAGCACTTCCTGCTCCGCGTGGCGGCCGGTCTGGCGGTCGGCGACAGCGAGCAGTCGGTGCGCGAGGTGGCCGAGCTGTACGCACTGATGAGCGCGCTCTCCTACCTGCCGTCCTCGCCGACCCTGTTCAACTCCGGCACCAAGCACCCGCAGATGTCCAGCTGCTACCTGCTGGACTCGCCGCTGGACAACCTGGACTCGATCTACTCGCGCTACGCGCAGATCGCCCGGCTGTCCAAGCACGCCGGCGGCATCGGCCTGTCCTACAGCCGGATCCGCTCGCGCGGCAGCCTGATCCGCGGCACCAACGGCCAGTCCAACGGCATCGTGCCGTTCCTGCGCACGCTGGACTCCTCGGTCGCCGCCGTCAACCAGGGCGGCCGGCGCAAGGGCGCGGCCTGCGTCTACCTGGAGACCTGGCACGCCGACATCGAGGAGTTCCTGGAGCTCCGCGACAACACCGGCGAAGAGGCCCGCCGCACCCACAACCTCAACCTGGCGCACTGGATCCCGGACGAGTTCATGCGCCGGGTCAACGCCGACGCCGACTGGTCGCTGTTCTCGCCGGCCGACGTGCCCGAGCTGGTCGACCTCTGGGGCGCCGAGTTCGACGAGGCGTACCTGAAGGCCGAGCAGGCCGGCAAGGCCGTCCGCACCATCCCCGCGCAGACCCTGTACGCCCGGATGATGCGCACCCTGGCGCAGACCGGCAACGGCTGGATGACCTTCAAGGACGCCTCCAACCGCGCCGCCAACCAGACCGCGCTGCCCGGCCGCACGGTGCACTCCTCGAACCTGTGCACCGAGATCCTGGAGGTCACCGACGACTCCGAGACCGCGGTCTGCAACCTGGGCTCGGTCAACCTGGGCTCGCACGTGGCGGACGGCGCCTCGGTCGAGGACCTGCTCGGCGCGATGGACTGGGACCGGCTGGACGCCACCGTGCGCACCGCCGTGACCTTCCTGGACCGGGTCATCGACATCAACTTCTACCCGACCCCCGAGGCCGGGAACTCCAACTCCCGCTGGCGGCCCGTGGGCCTGGGCGTGATGGGCCTGCAGGACGTCTTCTTCAAGCTCCGGATCGACTTCGACTCGGCCGAGGCCAAGCGGCTGTCCACGCTGATCTCCGAGCGCATCATGCTCACCGCCTACGAGCGCTCCAGCGAGCTGGCCGAGCAGTTCGGTCAGCACACCGCGTACGCGGAGACCCGCGCGGCGCGCGGCCAGCTGCACATCGACCACTTCGACGCCGCCCCGCAGTGGACCGAGCGCTGGGACGCGCTGCGCGCCCGGATCGCCACCACCGGCCTGCGCAACTCGCTGCTGCTGGCGATCGCGCCGACCGCGACCATCGCCTCGATCGCCGGCGTGTACGAGTGCATCGAGCCGCAGGTCTCCAACCTGTTCAAGCGCGAGACGCTGTCCGGCGAGTTCCTCCAGGTCAACCCGTACCTGGTGCGCGAGCTCAAGGAGCTCGGCGTCTGGGACCAGCAGACCCGGGACGCGCTGCGCGAGGCCAACGGCTCGGTGCAGGAGCTCAACTGGCTGCCGGCCGGCGTGCGTTCGCTCTACCGCACCGCGTGGGAGCTGCCGCAGCGCGCGCTGATCGACCTGGCCGCCGCACGGCAGCCGTACATCGACCAGAGCCAGTCGCTGAACCTGTTCATGGCCGCGCCGACCATCGGCAAGCTCAGCTCGATGTACGCCTACGCCTGGAAGGTCGGTCTGAAGACCACCTACTACCTGCGTTCGCGTCCGGCCACCCGGATCGCCCAGGCCGCGTCCGGCGCCGCCCGCACCGCCGCCCCCGTGCCGGTGCCCACCCCGACCCTGTCCCCGGAGGAGGAGGCGGCGCTCGCCTGCTCCCTGGAGAACCCCGAGTCCTGCGAGGCCTGCCAGTGAGCACCGCCCCCGTCGACCCGACCGCGAGCCGCGAGAAGATGCTGCTCGACCCGGGCTTCGAGCTGACCCTGCGTCCGATGCGCTACCCGTCGTTCTACGACCGGTACCGGGACGCGATCAAGAACACCTGGACCGTGGAGGAGGTGGACCTGCACTCCGACGTCGCCGACCTCGCCAAGCTGAGCGAGGGCGAGCGGCACATGATCGGCCGGCTGGTCGCCTTCTTCGCCACCGGTGACTCGATCGTCGCCAACAACGTGGTGCTGAGCCTCTACAAGCACATCAACTCGCCCGAGGCCCGGCTCTACCTGTCCCGGCAGCTGTTCGAGGAGGCCGTGCACGTCCAGTTCTACCTGACGCTGCTCGACACCTACCTGCCCGATCCCGAGGACCGGGCGGCGGCCTTCGCCGCGGTGGAGAACATCCCCTCCATCCACCAGAAGGCGCAGTTCTGCTTCACATACATGAACGCCGTCGACCACCTGGACTCGCTGCAGTCCAAGGACGACCGCCGTGCGTTCCTGCTCAACCTGATCTGCTTCGCCGCCTGCGTCGAGGGCCTGTTCTTCTACGGCGCCTTCGCGTACGTGTACTGGTTCCGCAGCCGCGGCCTGCTGCACGGCCTGGCCACCGGCACCAACTGGGTGTTCCGGGACGAGTCCATGCACATGGACTTCGCCTTCTCGGTGGTGGACACCGTGCGCGCGGAGGAGCCCGACCTCTTCGACGACCAGATGGCCAAGCAGGTCACCGAGATGCTGGAGGAGGCCGTCGAGGCCGAGCTCCAGTTCGCCCGCGACCTGTGCGGCGAGGGTCTGCCGGGCATGAACACCGAGTCGATGCGGGAGTACCTGCAGGCCGTCGCCGACCAGCGGCTGGCCCGGCTGGGGCTGCCGATCCGCTACGGGTCCAGCAACCCGTTCGGGTTCATGGAGCTGCAGAACGTGCAGGAGCTGACCAACTTCTTCGAGCGCCGGGTGTCGGCGTACCAGGTCGCGGTCGAGGGCTCGGTCGCCTTCGACGACGACTTCTAGGCCGCGCGCGCCGCGCACGGCCGACACGCCGAAGGGCCGGTACCGGGGTGACCCGGTACCGGCCCTTCGGGCTGCGGCGGCTCAGTCGTTGGGCACGGTGGCGTAGCGGGCGGTGCCCTCGGCCATCTGCTTCAGGGCGTCCTTGCGGTCGCGCTTGGAGAGCCGGTCGATGTACAGGTAGCCGTACAGGTGGTCGGTCTCGTGCTGGAGGCAGCGGGCGAAGAAGCCGGTGCCCTCGACCCGGATCGGGTTGCCGTCCTTGTCCTGGCCGGTGACCGCGGCGAAGTCCGGGCGGGCCAGGTCCATGTAGGCGGTCGGCACGGAGAGGCAGCCCTCCGGCGAGTCGTCCAGCGCCCGGCGGCCGGCCGGCAGCTCCTCGAGCACGGGGTTGATCACGTGGCCGATGTGGCGCACGCCCTCGTCGTCCGGGCAGTCGTAGACGAAGACCTTGAGGTCCACGCCGATCTGGTTGGCCGCCAGGCCGACGCCCTGGGCCGCCTCCATCGAGACGAACATGTCGTCGATCAGCGCGGCGAGTTCGGCGTCGAAGGAGGTGACGTCCTTGCACTCGCGGTGCAGGACGGGGTTGCCGACCACGGTGATCGGGCGGGCGGTGCCCTTGGAGAGGTCGGGCACCTCACCGATCACCTGCTGGGCCTCGGGCTCGGCGTGGTCGTGCTCGTGGTCGTGCTCGTGGTCGTGCTGGTCCGCCATGGTCGCTTCCGCTTTCGTGGATCTGCCGGATGTACCGCTCAAGGGTACGGCCCCACGGCGACCGCCGGTCCTTACTCCCCGCAGCCCGCGGCACTGCGCGGGGCACGGCGCCCGGCGACCGGGCGACCGGCGTTCAGCAGACCTCTTCCAGGTCCCGGTAGGCCCGGGTGGCGGGTGAGCCGGCCACCCAGCGCTCCAGCAGGATCCGCACCAGCGCCGAGGGGGCGGCGATCCCGCACTCCCGCTCCACCAGCCAGGCCAGCCCGGCGCTGCCCTGGCTGAGGTGGCTGAGGTGGCCGGGGTGGAACGCGTCGCCGTCGTCGTGCGGGTCGTGGTGCACGGTGCGGCCGTCGTCGATCGCCATCCGGCTCTCCGAGCAGGCCCGGCACAGCAGCCGCACCGAGGAGGTCCAGTCCTCGGCCGCGTAGCCGGCGTCGGACACCAGGCGCTCCAGCGCGTCCCGGTCGCCGGCGGTGGCGGCCTGGAGCAGCACCACGTGGGTGGGCACCGGGGAGGGCGCCCAGAGCTCGATCTCGTCGAAGACCGGGTACGCCACCGAGTCGGCGACCCGCTCGCCGTGCGGGGCGCCGTCGTGCAGCACCACCTCGCCCCAGCGGCGGCCGGAGGACGGCAGCGGGATGGAGAGCACCTCGATCCGGGCCGGGTCGAGCCGGCGCCCCCAGACCACCTCGGACTCGCCCTCCGGGGAGAGCCGTACCGGGGTGGTGCCCAGGTCCAGCTCGATGGTGCCGGCGGCGGCCGCCGGGCCGCCGGGCAGCTTCAGCCCGTACGCCTGCCAGGCCCGGCGGGCCAGCGGCCAGTCCTGCAGCGCGGTGGCGGTGATGCCGAGGTTCCACCAGTCCGGGGCGCCCTGGGCGCGGTCGAGCAGCGCGACGGCGCGCAGGCCGGCGGTGCGGGACTGCTCCCAGTCCCGGCGGAACTTGTGCAGCAGGGCCAGGTTGAACCAGGAGTCGGACAGCCACGGCTCCAGGTCCGCGGCCATCACCAGCAGGGCCCCGGCGTCCTCGTACCGGCCGTCGCCGATCAGCGTGAAGGCCCGGTCGGTCGTCTGCCGCCAGGTGGCAGACGGCCGGTGCCGTGCGCGGTGGAAGATCCTCACGTTCCGTCCCTGCCGTTTGTCGTCACCGGGTCGCCCCGCCTCGGGTGTTCCCGCCACGACCGCATCCAACCACGGCACCCGTGACGCGCGCTTGCCGCGCGGCCGTTCAGCACGGCCCGCCGGCGCCGCCCACCGGCCCGCCGCCCGCCCCGCCACCCACTCTGACCAGGGCGTCCAGCACCACCGGGTCGTACGCCCGGCCGCGCTCCAGCCGCAGGCGCTCCAGCACCTCCAGGCGCCCCGCCGCCTCCGGCACCCCGGCGCCGCGGGCCGCCGTGAGCAGGTCGTCGTGGGCGTTGGCGACCCGGATGATCCGGGCGGCGACCGGCAGCGAGCGGTCCGGGCGCCCGTCCGGCAGCCGTCCGGGGTCGGCCAGCCTGGCCACCTGCTGCCAGACCTGTCGGGGCACCCCGGTGCGGCGGATCACTTCGCTGCCCAGCCGGGCGATCCGCTGCTGCTCCTCGGTGGGCAGCAGGGCGGTGGCGCCGCCCGGCACCGGCTCGACCAGGGACAGCTGGCCGATGTCGTGCATCAGCGCCGCGTACTCCAGCAGGGCGAGGTCGCGGCTGCCGAGCCCGAGCTCGCGGCCGAGCGCGCAGGCGGTGTCGGCGACCCGGCGGGCGTGCCCCGGGGTGGTGTACCCGGCCACCTCGGTGGCCCGGGCCAGCGCCTCGATGGTCTGGCCGGTGGTCGCCCGGGCCGCGGCCGCCCGGCGGAAGGCGGCCCGGGCGAGCAGCAGCGGGGTGCAGAACAGCGGCAGCGCCCACAGCCCGACCTCGCCGGCCAGCAGGCTGAGCAGCATGCCGGTGGCCACGATCGCGGTGCCGATGCCGGCCAGCGACCGCAGTTCGTCCTCCAGCACCGTGCCGAACCGGCCGCCCGTCCTGGCGTGCTGCAGCACGGCGGCCAGCGCCGCGTCGCACAGCGCCGCCAGCGCGGCCAGCACGATCAGGAACGTCCCGTAGCGGGGCCCGGTCAGCGGTAGCCGGTCGATCGTCCCGCTGGTGTAGAGCGGCTGGAAGAGCACCGCCGCGAAGGAGGCCGTCAGCAGCCGCCGTACGGCCGCGTCGGCCCGGGCCGGCGGCACCCGCGGCCCCGACCGCGGCCGGCCCGCCCGCAGGGTGCGGCGCAGCAGCGCGCCGGCCAACGTGCCGAGCCCGACCACCGCGACCACCTGGAGCGCGCCGTGCGAGGTCGGCAGTCCGCGCAGCGGGCCGAGCAGCGCGTAGGCGAGGCCGGCGGCGGCGGCCACCGGGGCCTGCTCCCGGTCGCCCGGCAGCACGCCCCGGACGCACTCGCCGGCCGCGACCAGCCCGGCGAAGGCCAGCGCCACGGTCGGCTCGGCCAGGCCGTGCAGGAGGGTGTGCAGCAGGGCCGCCCCGAGCAGTCCGGCCGCGGCGCCGTACAGCACCGCGGGCGCCGTGCCGGTCATCGCGGGCGCCGTGCCGGTCACGGCGAGCCGCCGGAGGAGACCGGGGAGCGCCGGCCGGGCCCGCGCCGGGTGGGTTCGGGGACGCCGAGCGGGATGTCCGGCACCTCGCCGTCCCAGCCGCCGGGCGGCGGCGGTTCGACCTGCCAGTCGTGCTCGGCCAGGGCGCGGACCAGGGCCCGGACCATCACCGGGTCGAACTGGCTGCCGGCGCACCGGCCCAGCTCGGCCACCGCCTCGTCGACCGGGCGCCCGCGCCGGTAGGAGCGGGTGGAGGTCATCGAGTCGAAGGCGTCGGCGACCGAGATGATCCGGGCAAACTCCGGGATCCGGGCGCCGGACAGGCCGTCCGGGTAGCCGCGGCCGTCGAGGCGCTCGTGGTGGTGCAGGATGCCGTCCCGGGCCTCGCCGAGGAAGGCCAGCTCGCGGACCAGCTCGAAGCCGGCCACCGGGTGCACCTCGACCGCCCGGCGCTCCGCCTCGCTGAGCGGGCCGTTGCGCCGCAGCAGTTCGGTGGCGACCGCGAGCTTGCCGACGTCGTGCAGGGTGCCGGCGAAGTGCAGGGTGCGGATCCGCTCCTCGGCCATCCCGAGCTGGCGGGCGATCAGCACGGAGGCGCGGCCGACCCGCTCGCTGTGGCCGCGGGTGTAGGCGTCCTTGATCTCCACCGCCTGCACCAGGGCCTGCACGGTGGCGCGGTGGGCCGCGTGCTCGATCTGCGTCTGGGCGCAGACCCAGGCGCAGATCGACAGCGGCAGCAGCGCCAGCAGCACCGCGAGCGGCCCGTACGCGCCCTGCCAGAGCACCGCGACCATCAGCCCGCCGGCGCCGTGCAGCAGCGCGGACGGCAGGCAGGCGGCCAGCTCGCGGAGCGCTCCCACCGCGGAGCCGCAGCCGGCCAGCCACCGGAGGAAGCCCACCAGCACGCCGTTGACCAGGCAGAACACCAGCACGGCGGCGAAGGCGCCGAGGGCCGCGCCGGGGAACCGGGCGCCCGCCAGCAGCCGCGGGCCGTCGACCAGGTGGAAGGTGGCGGCCGCCGCGAAGGCGGCCACCGCCAGCTGCCCGGCGTTCCACAGCCGGCGCGGCCCGCGCGGCGCCGGCACCCGCCCGACCAGCGCGGCCGGCACCGCGACCAGGGCGGCGGCGGCCGGCGGGAGCATCAGCACGCCGGTGAACAGCACCGGCAGGAAGCTGCTGCCCGGGCCCCCGGCCGGCTCGGCCGGGTCCTGGTCGCGGCGGCGCAGGACGCGCCAGATCCGGGCGCAGGGGGTGGGCAGCCCTTGGGCGATCGACTCCAGGCACAGGTGCAGCACGGCGAGCGGGGCCAGCCGGCGGAGGTCGACCGGCCCGCCGACCCACGGGGCCGGTTCGGCGACCAGCAGGGGCAGCAGGCAGCAGAGGGCGGCGGCGGCCACGGCCGCGACGCAGCCGACCACCGCGGGCGGCAGGGCCACCCGGTCGCGTTCACTGGTGATTCCGGCCTCCCCACGCCGCGTTCCGCCCATCTGACGTGAGGGCCAGACAGGAGGATAGGGCGCGGCCGGAGGGCTCGGACGCACGATGCGGGATTGCCGCTGTCGCCACCAGCCCAGCTCACCCGAACGAGTGAAACAGCTGGCCGTGGCGCCCAGTTGACGTTCTTTCCCGAGCCCCACCTTAAGAGAAGCCCAAGCCTTGGCCGCGCTCTTGACCCCCGCATGTGGTCCAGTCCATTTTATGGAGCAGCCCGGTCCGCGCCCGGGGCCCCCAACCCGCGTACCGCGCCACCCGCCTCCCCGCCGCCGTGCGCGCGGGGCGGTCCCCCACACCCCCGCTCGGAGAGGTTCCCATGGAACGAAACCGGCTCCGCTCCCCCGCCCCCGGCCGGCACCGCAGCCGCCGGGGCACCCTCGCGGCCGTCGCCACCGCCGCGCTCGGCCTGGTCGCCGGAGGCGTCGTCGCGCTGTCGACCGGCACCGACGCGCTCGCCGCCACCGACGCGCTGGGCAGCAACTGGTACGCCTCGGCGCCGTACCTGATGCCCGAGGACAACAGCCCGCCGGACCCGGCCGCCGTGATGGACGCCACCGGGCAGAAGGCCTTCCAGCTGGCCTTCATCCTGGACGCCGGCGGCTGCCGGCCGGCCTGGGGCGGCACCTCCTCGATCGACACCGACACCACCATGCCCGCGGTGATCCAGAAGATCCGCGCCAAGGGCGGCGACGTCTCGGTCTCGGTCGGCGGCTACGGCGGCAACAAGCTCGGCCAGAGCTGCGGCACCCCGGAGGCGACCGCCGCCGGGTACCAGAAGGTGATCACCAAGTACCAGCTGAAGGCGATCGACTTCGACCTGGAGGAGCCCGAGTACGAGAACACCGCGGCGATCCACAACGAGATCGGCGCGGCGCGGATCCTCCAGCGCGACAACCCGGGCCTGTACGTGTCGATCACGACGGCCGGCACCAACGCGGGCACCGGCTGGTTCGGGACCCAGATGCTGAACGAGGCCAAGTCCCAGGGCTTCACCCCGAACAACTTCTCGATCATGCCGTTCGACGGCGGCTTCAACGGGGCGTCCGCGCAGACCGACGCGCTGGTGAAGTTCAACCAGATCCTGCAGACCACCTTCGGCTGGAACGAGGCCACCGCCTACGCCCACGAGGGCGTCTCGCTGATGAACGGCCGCACCGACGCCGCCGAGTACTTCCGGCAGGCGGACTTCCAGACCGTGCTCGACTTCGCCACCGCGCACAAGCTGGCCCGCTACACCTACTGGTCCGTCAACCGGGACCGCCAGTGCGCCGGCACGGTCGACCCCGGCCTGTCCGGTTCCTGCTCCAGCGTCGCCCAGAACGACTGGGACTTCACCAAGTTCACGGTCCGCTTCGCCGGCGCGACCCCGCCCACCACGCCGCCGACCAGCCCGCCGCCCGGCAGCCCGAGCCCCAGCCAGACCCCGCCGCAGGGCAACTGCACCCAGCCCGCCTGGAGCCCGACCACCACCTACACCAACGGCAACGCGGTCTCGTACCAGGGCCACAACTACCACGCCAAGTGGTGGACGCTGAACGAGGTCCCGACCGCCAGCGGCCAGTGGGGCGTCTGGGCCGACGACGGCCCCTGCTGACGATCCGCCACGAACGGCGACGACCGGCCGCGACCGCCGGACAACGCCGCGGGCCGGCCACGGGAGATCCCGGGCCGGCCCGTACGCGGATGTCCGCGGTTGTCCGCGGCGACGAGGGGCTGCGGCTGTTACTCGGCCGCGGCGGTCGCCGGGGCGCCGTGCCCGGGTGCCGGGCCGTCACCGCCCTGCGCGGCCGCGGCGGCCGCGGCCCGCTGGCCGGCCCGGATCGAGTCGATCCTGGCCAGCACCTTGGTCCGCAGGTCGACCGGCGTGTCGTCGCAGCCGCAGGACCGCTTGATCAGCGCCTTGATGGCCTGTTCGAGACCGTACTTCTCCAGGCAGGGGGAGCACTCCTCGAAGTGCACCCGCAGCTTGGCGCAGTCGCCCTCGGCCATCTCGTTGTCGAGGAATTCGTAGAGGTGGTCGAGCACCTCGCCACACTCGGTGTCGTGCGGATCGCCGCAGCTCATGAGCCCGCGCCCTTCGCTTCCTGCCCTGCTCCACTGCCCGCCGGGACCAGCCCGCGGTCACGGGCGTAGTCCTCCAGCATGCCGCGCAACTGGCGACGGCCCCGGTGCAGTCGGGACATCACCGTACCGATGGGTGTACCCATGATGTCCGCGATCTCCTTGTAGGCAAAGCCCTCGACGTCCGCGAGATACACCGCGATGCGGAATTCCTCCGGGATCGCCTGCAGGGCGTCCTTCACGTCGCTGTCCGGCAGGTGGTCGAGCGCCTGGGCCTCGGCCGAACGCAGACCGGTCGACATGTGCGACTCGGCCCGGGCCAGCTGCCAGTCCTCGATCTCCTCCGCCGCGGTCCGCTGGGGCTCGCGCTGCTTCTTGCGGTACGAGTTGATGAAGGTGTTGGTGAGGATCCGGTACAGCCACGCCTTGAGGTTGGTGCCCTCGCGGAACTGGTGGAAGGACGCGTACGCCTTGGCGAACGCCTCCTGCAGCAGGTCCTCCGCGTCGGCCGGGTTGCGGGTCATCCGCAGCGCCGCCGAGTACATCGGATCGAGGTACATCAGCGCGTCCCGCTCGAAGCGGTCGCGCCGTGCCTCCTCGCTCTCGTCCGCGGAGACCCGGAAGGTGTCCTCACCGATCGCCTCGGCCAGCTCGTCACCGGAGAGCGCCTCGCCGGCGGGCACGCCCTCAACCGGACCGCCCACCTCCGGTACGGACTCGTCATCGGTCGCGACGACCGGACCCACCTCCTCGGCACTGCGGGCCCGGCCCACGGTGGGCCGACCCGAGATGGAGGATATCGGGCTCACGAGCTTCTCGCCCGCGACAAGCCACTCCGACCAGTCGGGAACGAGCGCACCTGGCACCGCTCGCTCCTCCGGCCGCTCGGGGCACGCGATCGAACCCATGGGCTGGGCCACCTTCCACCGGGACTGTGCTGACGGTGGGGTCAACCATCGGACCCCGGCCCGCATTCCCGGCCACGGACGGTGACCGCGGCCACGTCCCGTCGACACTTCCCGTCCGGCTCGCCTTCGGTGTCCGGTCAGGGCCGCCCGCCGGGCCCGGTCAGCTCGGTGAGCCAGCCGCCGACGGCGTCGGTGATCAGGGCGAGGACCTCCGGCCGGCCGAGCGCCGCCCGCTTGGGCACCTTGAACCCGTGGCCCGCCTCCGGCACCTCCACCAGCCGGTGGCCCGCCGGCAGCGCCGGGAACTCGGCCGGGCCGCCGAAGGTGTCGGCGCCGCCCTGCACCACCAGCGTGGGCAGGCCGGTGTCCAGCAGTTCCTGCGCCCGGCTCTTCTCCGGCCGCCCCGGTGGGTGCAGCGGGAAGGCCAGCGCCAGCACCCCGGCCGCGCCGCTCGCCAGCCCGGTCCGGCAGGCCACCCGGGCGCCCGCGCTGCGGCCGCCGACGTACAGCGGCACGCCGTCCGCGGCGAGTTCGGGCAGCACCGGCAGCCAGAGCGCGTCCAGCGTCCGGGGCGGCGGGGCCAGCTTCTTGCCGGCCACCCGCCAGGGCTGCTCGACCAGGGCGACGGTGAAGCCGAGCGGCGGCAGCGCGGCGGCCAGCGCCTGGAGGTCCGCCGCCTCGATCCCGCCGCCGGCGCCGTGGCCGAGGGCGAGCCGGGCGCGCGGGCGGCCGGCCGCCTCGAACAGGGTGATCCGGGCGTCGCCGGCGGGGGTGGGGACCAGGGTCTGCACGCGGGGCTCCGGGGATCGGGATCGGTTGCGCGAGGGGCGCAGCGGGTCAGAAGAGCGTGGTGCGGTCCTCGTCGGTCGGCTCGCGGACCAGCTCGGGACCGTTGTTGCGGATGTTGCCCACGGCCGCGCCGACCGGGTGCACCCGCAGCGCGCCGGGGCCGGGCGCCACCAGCAGCGAGCGCAGCTCGTCCGGGTCGGTGCGGGCCGGGTCGAGCCAGGCGTCGAAGCCGCCCGGGTCGAGGAACAGCGGCATCCGCTCGTGGATCGGCGCCAGCAGCGGCTCCGCCTCGGTGGTGACGACGGTGCAGGTCACCCGCCAGGCGTCCGGGTGGTCGCCGGGCACCGTGCGGTCGCGCCAGAACTCGTACAGGCCGGCCAGCGCGAGGACACCGCCGTCGGCCCGGGAGACGAAGTACGGCTGCTTGCCCGCCCGGCCCTTGGCCCCGGGTATGGACTGCCACTCGTAGTACCCGTCGACCGGGACCAGGCAGCGGCGGGCGGCGAAGGCCTGGCGGTAGGCCGGCTTCTCGTGCACGGTGTCGGCCCGGGCGTTGATCATCTTGACCGCGGTGTCCGGGGACACGGCCCAGGCCGGCACCAACCCCCAGCGCAGCACCCGCAGCTGGCGCACCGGCGGCCCGCCGCCGCCCCGGGGGGTGCGCTCCAGCACCACGAAGGCCGGATCGGTGGGGGCCACGTTCCAGCTCGGGGCGAGCGTCTCGGCCGGGTCCCACTGCCCCACCCCGAAGATCTCGACCAGGTCCTCCGGCTTGGTGGAGGAGGCGAATCGACCGCACATGGGGATCACTCTGCCACGCCCGCCGGCCCGCCACGGCGGCCTTCCACCGGTCGGGACCGGCCGGTCGAGCACCGGGGCGGACTGGGCGGGGCACCGGACCCGGAGCCGGCCGGAGCACCGGCGCGGAACCGTCCGGAGAACGGACGGAGAAACCTGACGGAGAACCGGACGCTACCGCCGGGCCGTCCTGGCATGGGAGGCTGCCGGTCCGGCAGCGGACCTGAGGGACGGGTGGTGAGGATGGACTACGCGGACGTGTGGCACCGGGTGGTGGACCCGCAACCGCTGCCCCCGGGCTGGCTGGCGCTGGCCACCGCCGGGGTCGCCCTGCTCGCCGTGCTGCCCGGCCCGGCGTGGCGGCTCAGCCGCAACGTGGTGACCATCGCGCACGAGGGCGGCCACGGCCTGGTCGCGCTGCTCACCCGGCGCCGGCTGTCGGGCATCCGGCTGCACTCCGACACCTCGGGGCTGACCCTCTCCTCCGGCCCGCCCACCGGCCCCGGCATGATCCTCACCGCCGCGGCCGGCTACACCGCGCCCTCGCTGCTGGGCCTGGGCGGGGCCGCCCTGCTGGCCGCCGGGCGGATCACCGCGCTGCTGTGGATCGCCATCCTGCTGCTGGCCGGCATGCTGATCATGATCCGGAACGCCTTCGGGGTGCTCTCCGTGGTGGTCACCGGGGCCGCCTTCGTCCTGGTCTCCTGGTACGGCGGCGACCAGCTCCAGGCGGCCTTCGCCTACCTCGGCATCTGGTTCCTGCTGCTGGCCGGCGTCCGGCCGGTGGTCGAGCTCCAGCGCAAGCGCCGCCACGGCGGGGCGCCCGACTCGGACGCCGACCAGTTGGCCCGGCTGACCGGGGTCGGCGCGCTGCTGTGGGTGACCCTGTTCCTGGTGATCGCCCTGGTCTGCCTGCTGATCGGCGGCGGCTGGCTGCTGGAGTGGCCGACCCGCTGAGCGCCCCCGCCGCGCCCCGGACGCCGCACCGGCGGGTACACCCACCACCCCTAGACTTGCCGCATGACCGACTCCCTGTGGCCCGCCCCCGTCGCCACCGCCGCCGTCGACGCGACCGTGACCATCCCCGGCTCCAAGTCCGCGACCAACCGCGCGCTGGTGCTGGCGGCGCTCGCCGACGGCCCGGGCTGGGTCCGCCGCCCGCTGCGCAGCCGCGACTCCCAGCTGATGGCGGACGGCCTGCGGGCGCTGGGCGTCGGCATCGAGGAGACGGTCAACGCGGCCAGCGGCGGCACCGGCGGCGGCGAGGCCTGGCGGGTCATCCCGGCCGGCCGGCTGCGCGGCCCCGCCCAGGTGGACGTCGGCAACGCCGGCACCGTGATGCGCTTCCTGCCCCCGCTCGCGGTGCTCGCCGACGGCGCGGTGCACTTCGACGGCGACCCCCGGTGCTACGAGCGCCCCCAGCACGGCGTGATCGACGCGCTGCGCGCCCTCGGGGCGCGCATCGACGACGGCGGCCGCGGCGGTTTCCCGCTCACCGTGCACGGCACCGGCTCGCTGGACGGCGGCCCGGTGGAGCTGGACGCGTCCTCCTCCTCGCAGTTCATCAGCGCCCTGCTGCTCTCCGGCGCCCGCTACAACAACGGCGTGGAGATCCGGAACACCGGCGGCAGCGTCCCCTCGCTCCCCCACATCCGGATGACGGTGGACATGGTCCGCAAGGCCGGTGGCCAGGTGGACGCCCCCGAGGACGGCGGTGAGAAGGACGTCTGGCGGGTCACCCCCGGCGCCCTGATCGGCCGCGACCTGGTGGTGGAGCCGGACCTCTCCAACGCCGCCCCGTTCTTCGCCGCAGCCCTGGTCACCGGCGGCCGGGTGGCCGTCCGCGACTGGCCCCGGCACACCTACCAGCCGGGCGACCAGCTGCGCGAGATCTACACCCGGATGGGCGGCAGCTGCCGGTTCACCGACGAGGGCCTGGAGTTCACCGGCACCGGCCGGATCCAGGGCATCGAGGCCGACCTGCACGACGTCGGCGAGCTCACCCCGGTGATCGCCGCCGTGGCGGCGCTGGCCGACTCCGAGTCCCACCTCTACGGCATCGCCCACCTGCGGCTGCACGAGACCGACCGGCTCGCCGCACTCGCCAAGGAGATCAACGACCTCGGCGGCGACGTCACCGAGACCGAGGACGGCCTGCGGATCCGCCCGCGCACCCTGCACGGGGGCGTCTTCCAGACCTACGAGGACCACCGGCTGGCCACCGCCGCCGCCGTGCTCGGCCTCGCGGTCAAGGGCGTCGAGGTGGAGAACGTGGCGACCACCGCCAAGACCCTCCCGGACTTCCCGCAGATGTGGGCCGACCTGCTGGGCCAGAGCTGACGGGGAGGGGGACCGCATGCGCCGCTACGGCAAGGACGCCGACGAGGACGACATCCGCAACCGCCCGGGCCGCAAGGGCTCCCGGCCGCGGACCCGGATCCGGCCCAAGCACGAGGACGCCGCCACGGCGATGATCCTCACCGTGGACCGGGGTCGGCTGACCTGCCTGGTGGACGCGGGGACCAAGCAGGAGCGCCAGGTCACCGCGATGAAGTCGCGCGAGCTGGGCCGCAAGGGCGTGGTGGTCGGCGACGTGGTCCACGTGGTCGGCGACCTCTCCGGCGAGCCGGACACGCTGGCCCGGATCGTCCGGGTCGAGGAGCGCAGCTCGGTCCTGCGGCGCACCGCCGACGACGACGACCCGTACGAGCGGATCGTGGTCGCCAATGCCCAGCAGCTGGCCATCGTCACCGCGCTGGCCGACCCGGAGCCGCGGCCCCGGCTGATCGACCGCTGCCTGGTCGCCGCGTACGACGCGGGCATGGAGCCGCTGCTGGTGCTCACCAAGTCGGACCTGGCGCCGGCCGCGCCGCTGCTGGAGTCGTACGCCCCGCTGGGCATCCGGTACGTGGTGACCCGGCGGGACGAGCTGGCGACGGCGGGCGCGGAGGCGGTCCGCGAGCACCTGCGCGGGCGCTCCACGGTCTTCATCGGGCACTCGGGCGTCGGCAAGACCACCCTGGTCAACGCGCTGGTGCCGGACCGGCAGCGGACCACCGGCGTGGTCAACGCGGTGACCGGCCGGGGCCGGCACACCACGGTTTCGGCGCTGGCGCTGCGGCTGCCCCCGCCGCCCGGGGCGAAGCCCGGCTCGAAGAAGGCGCTCGACCCGGGCTGGGTGATCGACACCCCGGGCTTCCGCTCCTTCGGGCTCTCGCACATCGACCCGTCCCGGGTGATCCTCGCCTTCCCGGACCTGGAGCCGGGCACCGTCGACTGCCCCCGCGCGTGCAGCCACGACGAGCAGGACTGCGCCCTGGACGCCTGGGTGGCGGACGGTCACGCCGATCCGGCCCGGCTGTACTCGCTGCGCCGGCTGCTGTCGACCCGCGAGGCCGGCGAAGGGGACTGACCGGCGCCGCCGAACACCGTTCGGCCGGTCGGAGGTGTCAGCGGCCGCCACGCTGGTGATCATAAGGAGGTCGGACCGTCCGGTCCGGCACCACCAGGTGGCAGGGAGTCAGCTCGATGCCATGGGCCATGGTGATCCTGGCCGGTCTGCTGGAGACCGGCTTCGCGGTCAACCTCAAGCTGAGCCACGGGTTCACCAAGCTCGGGCCCACGATCGCGTTCTGCGCCTTCGCCCTGGGCAGCTTCGGCCTGCTCACCCTCTCGCTGAAGTACCTCCCGGTCGGCAGCGCCTACGCGGTGTGGACCGGCATCGGCGCGGCCGGCACCGCCGTGTACGGGATGGTCTTCCTGGACGAGTCCAGCAGCACCCTGAAGCTGGTCTCGATCAGCCTGGTGATCGCCGGCGTGGTGGGGCTCCAGATCAGCGGCAGCGGGCACTGACCCGGCCGCGGCCGGGGCCGGGGCGTCCGCTGTGCGAGCCGTGGTGCCGGGAGGGCGGGCGGCTCGCTATCGTTCGGGCATGGCCGACTACCACGACGATCTCCGCCTTGCCCACGTCCTCGCCGACTCGGCCGACTCCGTCACCATGGAGCGCTTCAAGGCCCTGGACCTCAAGGTCGAGACCAAGCCCGACCTGACCCCGGTGAGCGACGCCGACAAGGCCGCCGAGGAGCTGGTGCGCAGCGTGCTCCAGCGCGCCCGGCCGCGCGACGCGGTGCTCGGGGAGGAGTACGGCCTGCAGGGCAGCGGCCCGCGGCGCTGGGTGATCGACCCGATCGACGGCACCAAGAACTACGTCCGCGGGGTGCCGGTCTGGGCCACCCTGATCGCGCTGCTGGAGGAGGGCGTGGACGGCGAGGCGCAGCCGGTGGTGGGCATCGTCTCCGCCCCCGCGCTGAACCGCCGCTGGTGGGCGGCGAAGGGGCTGGGCGCGTACGCCGGCCGCAGCCTCGCCAAGGCGAGCCGGATCTCGGTCTCGGGCGTGGCCGACCTCGCCGACGCCTCGCTCTCCTACTCCTCGCTGACCGGCTGGGAGGAGCGCGGGCGGCTCGACCCGTTCCTGGACCTCACCCGGGCCTGCTGGCGGACCAGGGCGTACGGGGACTTCTGGTCCTACATGATGGTCGCCGAGGGCGCCGTGGACATCGCCGCCGAGCCCGAGCTGAGCCTGTGGGACATGGCGGCGCCGTGCATCGTGGTGCAGGAGGCGGGCGGCCGGTTCACCGGTCTGGACGGCTTCGACGGGCCGAACGGCGCGGACGCGGTGGCCAGCAACGGGCTGCTGCACGAGGAGGCGCTGCGCCGGCTCAGCGTCTGAGCCGGACCGGCCTGCGGGCCGGGGCGCCCGGTGACGTGGCCGCGGGCCCGGGGGGATGCGGTGATCCCCCCGGGCCCGCGGGTGCTTCGGCGCCCGGTCGCCGGGGCGGGCCGCTACCGCTGCTTGCGCAGCGTGCGGACGGCCTCCGCCAGCCGGCGGCCGTAGTCGGCGTCGGCGCGGCGGAAGTTCTCGACCGCGCGCTCGACGATGTCCTCGCGGTCGGGCGAGACCTTGGCGATGAAGCCGGCCAGGTTGGCGATCAGGCGCTGCTTCTCGTCCTCGGAGTAGAGCCGGTAGAGGGCGCCGGCCTGCACGAAGTCGTCGTCCTCGGCGTGCGAGGGCGCCTCGTGGGTGCCGGTGGCGCCGGTGACCGGGAGGGCGGACCAGAGCGGGCGGCCGGTCTGGACCGGGCCGCCGAAGCTGTTCGGCTCGTAGTTCTTCTGCCGGCCGTGGCGGCCGTCGTAGAGGTGGCCGTCCCGGTGGTTGGTGCGCGCCTCGGCGGCGTGCGGGCGGTTCACCGGCAGGTGGTCGGCGTTGATGCCGACCCGGTAGCGGTGGGCGTCCGCGTACGCGAACAGCCGGCCCTGGAGCATCTTGTCCGGGGACGGGCCGATGCCGGGCACGAAGTGCGCCGGGGAGAAGATCGACTGCTCGACCTCGGCGAACACGTTGTCGGGGTTGCGGTCGAGCTCCAGGCGGCCGATCTCGATCGGCGGGTAGTCGGCGTGCGGCCAGACCTTGGTGAGGTCGAACGGGTTGAAGCGGTAGGTCGCGGCGTCGGCGGCGGGCATGATCTGCACCTGCACCGTCCAGCTCGGGAACTCGCCGCGCTCGATCGCCTCGCGCAGGTCGCGCTGGTGGCTGTCCGGGTCCTCACCGGCGAGCGCGTTGGCCTCGGCCTGGGTGAGGTTGCGGATGCCCTGGTCGGTCTTGAAGTGGTACTTCACCCAGAAGTGCTCGCCGGCCTCGTTCTGCCACTGGTAGGTGTGCGAGCCGTAGCCGTTCAGGTGGCGCAGCGTGGCGGGGATGCCGCGGTCGCCGAACAGCCAGGTCACCTGGTGGGTGGACTCCGGCGACAGGCCCCAGAAGTCCCAGACGTTGTCGGCCTCCTGGGAGCCGGTGTACGGGTCGCGCTTCTGGGTGTGGATGAAGTCCGGGAACTTGATGGCGTCCTTGATGAAGAAGACCGGCGTGTTGTTGCCGACCAGGTCGTAGTTGCCGTCCTCGGTGTAGAACTTCAGCGCGAAGCCGCGCGGGTCGCGGACGGCGTCCGCGGAGCCCAGGTTGCCCGCCACGGTGGAGAACCGCAGGAAGGTCTCGGTCTGCTTGCCGACCTCGGACAGGAACGCCGCCCGGGTGTACGGGGTGACGTCGGCGGTGACCGTGAAGGTGCCGTAGGCGCCGGCGCCGCGGGCGTGCACCACGCGCTCCGGGATGCGCTCGCGGTTGAAGTGGGCGAGCTTCTCGAACAGGTGCTGGTCCTGGAGGAGCGCCGGGCCGCCCGCGCCGGCCGTCTCGGTGTTCTGGTTGTCGGCGACGGGTGCGCCGGCCTCCGTGGTGAGGATGGGCCGCAGGTGGTCCTGGGTGGTCATGGCGTGCCTCCGCGTGGTCCGTTCGAGTCGAATCGATCCTAGCTTGGACATTGTCCAAGTCAAGAATCAATCCTGGATGAGAGCGTGCCTTACCCTTGGGCCATGAGTGACCTGCTGGAAAGACTCCGGACCCGCGGCTGGCGGCTGACCTCGCAGCGGCGCGTCGTGGCCGAGGTCCTCGACGGCGAGCACGTGCACCTCACCGCCGACGAGGTGCACGCCCGCGCGGTCGAGCGACTGCCCGAGATCAGCCGGGCCACCGTCTACAACACGCTGGGCGAACTGGTCGGCCTCGGCGAGGTCCTGGAGGTCGCCACCGACGGCCGGGCCAAGCGGTACGACCCCAACGCCCACCACGCGCACCAGCACCTGGTCTGCTCGGGCTGCGGCGCCATCCGCGACGTCCACCCCCAGGGTGATCCACTCGACGCACTTCCGGCCGGCGAGCGCTTCGGCTTTGTCATCTCGGGCGCCGAGATCACCTACCGCGGCCTCTGCCCGGACTGCGCCGGCCGCTGAGCCGCCGCCCGGCGCCGATCACCGCACAGCCGGGTCACCGCACAGCCGTCGCCGCACAGCCGTCGCCGGACACCCGCTCGCCGGGCACCCCGGGCCGGGCCTGTGGTCAGGCGCTCAGCTCGGCGTGCAACGCCCCGAGCAGCCGGCCGGCGCGCTCCGCGACCTCGGCCGGCCCGTACTCCGCCGCCCGGCGGCACCAGTTCTCCGCCTGCACCGGCTCGCCCCGGCGCAGCGCCAGCAGGGCCAGCCGCAGCGCCGCCCGCCCGTGCCCGGCGTCCGCGGCCCGGGTGTACCAGAGCACCGCCTCGGGCTCCGCGTCCTGCCGCGCGAGCAGCAGTCCCAGGTTGAAGGCCGCGCTGCGGCTGCCCGCCTCCGCCGCCCGGCGGTACCAGCTCTCGGCGATCTCCAGTGCCCCGCGCTCGGCCGCCCGCACGCCCATCCGGACCTGGGCCCGGCGGTGCCCGGCGTCGGCCGCCGTGGCGTACCAGTGCTCGGCCTCCGCGTCCGCGTCACCGCGCCGGTCCAGCACCGAGGCCAGCCGGAACGCGCCCTCGGCCGAACCGCCGGCCGCCGACTGCCGGTAGCGCTCCAGCGCCGCGGCCAGGTGGCCGCGCTGCTCCTGGGCCACCGCCAGCTGGAGCGCGGCCTCGCCGTGCCCCTCCGCGGCGGCGCGCGCGTACCACTCGTGCGCCTGCTGCTGGTCGCCGCGCCCGGCGTGCAGCACGCCGAGGTTGAAGGCGCCGTCCACGCTGCCGGCCTCGGCGGCCTTGGAGAACCACGGCTCGGCCCCGGACTCGTCGCCGCGCTGGAGCAGGATCACCGCCAGCGCGTTGCAGGCCTCCCGGTGCCCCGCGTACGCGGCCCGGCGGTACCACTGCTCGGCCTGCGCCTCGCGGCCCGCCCCCGCGCACAGCAGGCCGAGGTTGAAGGCGCCGTTGTGGTCGCCGGCCTGCAGCGCCACCCGGTACCAGCGCTCGGCCTCGGCCTGGGCACCGCGGCCCGCGTGCAGCGCCCCGAGCGCGTTGGCCGCCGTGCCGTCGCCCGCCTCGGCGGCCTCCTGCCACCACTCGGCGGCCGCGGTCAGGTCGCCGGCGTCGCGCAGCAGGAAGCCCAGCGCGCAGGCCGCCCGGGCCTCGCCGTTCTGGGCCGACTGCCGGTACCAGCGGGCGGCCTCCTCGACCAGGGACGCGTCCTCCTGGGCCCGCTCCTCCAGCAGCACGCCGAGCCGCAGCGCCGCGCGGGCATGGCTGCGCGCCGCGGCGGTGCGGTACCAGGTCTCGGCGGTCTCCTTGTCGCCGGCGGCCTCGCGCATCCGGGCCAGCCGGTACGCGGCCTCCCGGTGGCCGGCGTCGGCGGCGGCCTTGAACCAGCGCTCGGCGCGCACGTCGCGCCGGTGCTCCATCAGATCGCCCAGCGCGTACGCCCCGAGCGGGTGGCCGTGCTCGGCCGCGAAGTGCAGCCAGTACTCGGCCGCCTCCTCCTCGCCCTGGTCGCGCAGTTGCAGCCCGAGCGCGTGCGCCGCCGGGGCGCTGCCGGCCACCGCCGCCTGGCGCCACCACTGGGCGGCCTCCGCCCGCTGGCCCTGCTGGTGCAGCAGCACGCCCAGGTTGTTGGCGGCGGCCCGCAGCCCGGCCGCGGCGGCGGTGCGCAGGTACGGCTCCGCGTCCGCCAGGTCGCCGCGGCGCAGCAGCAGCGCGCCGAGCTGGCTGGCGGCGTTCGGGTCGCCGGCGTCCGCCGCGCGGCGGTGGCGGGACTCCAGGGCGGCCTGCTCGCGTGCGGCCAGCGCGCTCTCGAAGCTGGTGGCGTCCGGGTCGGCGTCCTCGCCCGCGGCGGGGCCGGCCGGCCCGGCGCCGGGCACGTAGGCACCGATGGCGTCGACGAGTTGCTGCGCGGAGACGTGCACCAGGCTCTCCGGGCCGTAGCCCTCCGGCCTGGGGGCGGTGCGGGCGGTGGCGCGCTGGGCGGGCAGAGCGGTGTGCGTGTCGTCCGGGCCGATCGCCCAGCCCTCGGTGTCCGCCTCGATCACGCGCGCGGCGGCGGCCCGGCCGCGGTCCGCGTCGCGGTCGGCCGCGATCCCCGCTCCTCGCTCGTTCCTGCCGATCAGCTTCATGCCGACTCCCGCTCCCCCAGAGTGCTGCGGCATCCTCCCCCGGCCTTCGACCGGGGGGAGCTCCGGGGGGCGTGACCGGGTCGACGGCGCGTCAACGGCCGTACTGCGTCCCCCATGTGCTCCATCGTCGCATCACCCGCAACCCGCGTACACCTGCCCCGGCCGAATTTGGCGGGGCGGGGCCGAAGCCCGGCGAGATTGCTTCAGCGCTTTGTCGATTTCCCGACACCTGCCCCCCACAAACCCCGGTCAGGCATCGTACCGGAGTTGATCACCCCTTTGCCCGACACACGGCGAAGGCCCGGAGGATTCTGGATCCTCCGGGCCTTCGGCTACTGAGTAGCGGGGACAGGATTTGAACCTGCGACCTCTGGGTTATGAGCCCAGCGAGCTACCGAGCTGCTCCACCCCGCGTCGGTACCTGAACAGTAGCACGGACGCGGGGCAGATCATCAATCGATTGCCGCAGCTCAGCCGGAGGCCGACGGCGAGGGTGCGGCGCTCGGCGTCGCACCGGCCGTCGCACCGGCCGTCGCGCCCGGCGTGGCGGGGGCGCTCGGCGAGGGCGCCGGCGCCGGCGTGGAGCCGGGCTTCTGCTGCGCCGCGGCGGCCCGGTTGATCGCGTCCTGGAGCGCCTTCTGGGCCTCGCCGTACTTGGCCCAGTCGCCGTTCTTCAACGCCTCCTGGCTGTCGTTGTACGCCTTCTGGGCGTCCTGGATGGCCTGGGTGACCACCGGGTCGGCCCCGGTGCCCGGGGTGGGCGTGGTCGGCGTGCCCGGCGTGGTGGTGCCGGGGGTGGTGGGCGTGGTGGGCGCCGTCGGGGTGGTCGGGGTCCCGGCCGCCGCGTTGCCGAACACCTTGGCGAGCGCCTTCTCCAGGGTGTCCTCCAGCGCGACGTTGTCGTTGCCGTACACCGCGAGGACCTTCTTCAGCACCGGCACCCGGGCGCCGCGGCCGATCAGGTAGACCGGCTCGACGTTGAGCAGGCCGCCGCCGACCGGGAGGGTCAGCAGGTTGCCGTACTCGATGTCGGAGTCGGTGCCGGTGCGCAGCAGGGTGAGCTGGTTGGCCACCGACTGGTCGGAGTTGAACTTCGCCTGGGTCAGCTTCGGTCCGAGCGCGCCCGAACCGCTGGGCACCTTGAGGATCCGGATCTTGCCGTAGTCCGGCCCCGGGTCCGCGCTGACCGCCATGAAGGCCGCCAGGTTGTCCCGCCCGCTGGGCACGAAGCTGGTGGTCAGCGAGAAGTTGGCCGCCTGGGCGTCGGGCATCCGCAGGGTCAGGTAGTACGGCGGCTGCACCTCACCGGTGTTGGTGGTCGGGTCGACCGGCACCTGCCAGATGTCCGTGCCGTTGAAGAAGCCGCCGGCGTCGGTCATGTGGTACTGCGAGAGCAGGTCGCGCTGGACCTTGAACAGGTCCTGCGGGTACCGCAGGTGCGGCATCAGCGTGGCGGGGATCTCGCTCTTGGCCCGGACCGTGCCGGGGAAGGCCTTCATCCAGGTCTTCAGCACCGGGTCGGCGTCGTCCCACTGGTAGAGGGTGACGTCGCCGGTGTAGGCGTCGACGGTGGCCTTCACCGAGTTGCGGATGTAGTTGACCGTGTTGACGGCGGTCAGCGTGCGGCCGCGCTGGTCGGTCAGCGAGTCCTTGGTGACGTCGCCCAGGGTGGTCTTGGAGGAGAACGGGAAGCCGTCCGAGGTGGTGTAACCGTCCAGCACCCAGACCAGCTTGCCGTCCTGCACCACCGGGTACGGGTCGGCGTCGATCGACAGCCAGGGCGCGACCTTCTCGACCCGCTCCTTGGGGGTGCGGTCGTAGATCACCTTGGCGCCGTCGGCGATCGCGCCCGAGTACAGGATCTGCGGCTCGGCGAACTTCACCGCGTACGCGGCCCTGGTCAGCGGGTTGTTCAGCGAGACGCCGCTGCCGCCGGTGTACTTGTAGGTCTCCGCGGCGCCCGACTCCGAGGTGTAGTCGATCTCCTCGTTGGTGCCGCCGACGATCGAGTAGGTGCTGGTCTTCTCGCCGTAGTAGACCCGCTGCTGGTAGTCGCCGAGGGTGCCGGTGGTCGGCAGCGAGGACTCGGTGTAGACCGGGTTGCCCAGCGCGTCGACCTGGTTGCCCTTGGCGGCCACCAGGCCGTAGCCGTGGGTGTACTTGAAGTGGTCGTTGATCCAGTTGCGCTGCTGCACCCCGCCGAGGTCCAGCTCGCGCACGCCGACCACGGTGTCCTGCGGGCCGTAGCGGTCCACGTCCAGGGTCTTCGGGAAGCCGTAGTACTTACGCAGCGCCTCGTTCTGCTGGAAGGTCGGCGCGACCACGTTCGGGTCCAGCAGGCGGATGTCGGCGATGGTCTGGGCGTCCGGCTTCAGCGCGTCCGCGCTGGTGGTGCCCTTCGGCTCGTAGCTCTGGGTCTGGCTGTCCGCGATGCCGTACGCCTGGCGGGTGGCGTCGATGTTCTTCTGGATGTACGGCGTCTCCTTGGCCTGCTCGTTCGGCTTGACCTGGAACTGCTGCACGATCGCCGGGTAGACCCCGCCGATCAGCACGGCCGACAGCGCCATCAGGCCGAAGCCGATCAGCGCCGGCGCCCAGGTGCGGCGGACCGGGGTCAGGAAGAACAGCAGGGCGCAGATGATCGCGACGAAGAACAGGATGTTCTTGGCCGGCAGGAAGGCGTTGGCGTCCACGTAGCGCAGGCCGGTCCAGCCGTCCACGCCCTTGTACGAGCCGGACTTCACCGCCAGCGCGTACCGGTCCAGCCAGTACGCCACCGCCTTCAGCAGCACGAACACGCCCAGCAGCACCGCGAGGTGGCCCTGCGCACCGGCACTGGCGCGCCGGCCGGGACCCTGCAGCCGCAGGCCGCCGTACAGGTAGTGCACCAGCAGCGAGGCCAGCAGCGAGACGATCACCGCGCTGAACGCGAAGCCCAGCAGGAACTCGTACCAGGGCAGTTCGAAGGCGTAGAAGGAGACGTCCAGGTGGAACTGGCTGTCCTTGACCCCGAACGAGGTCTCGTTGGTCCACAGCATCCAGGTCCGCCACTGCCCGGAGGCGGCGGCGCCGGCGACCAGCCCGATCAGCAGCGAGACGCCGATCAGCAGCCACTTCTTGTACGGCGCGACGCCCATCCGGTAGCGGTCCAGGCTCTGCTGCTCCACCGACATCGCGGCCAGCGGCGGGCGCAGCCGGTACGCCAGCCAGAGGTTGGCGCCCACGATCACGGCCATCAGCAGGCCGAAGACCGCGAACAGGCCGGCCTTGGTCCACAGCTGCGAGGTGAACACCGAGGAGTAGCGGACCGACTTGAACCAGAGCCAGTCCGTCCAGAGTCCGGAGAACATCACGAACAGCACGAACAGCAGGGCCAGTACGCCCGCGGTGAGCAGGAGCACCTTGGTGCGACGGGAGGGCGGACCGACTCGGGCACGGAACCCCGGGCCCGGGCGATCCGGCATCTGGAATACCAAGGTGGCACCTCTGCTGTTGTGTCGTGGACTTCGTGAGGGGTCGGACTCCAGTGCAACTTAATCGGTCTTTACCGGAGTTCCCACGGTTGGGAACGAGATCGCACCGTCACCGGACCCGGCCCGCGGCCCGGCGGGCCACCGGCCGCCCGGCCCCGTGTGAGGATTGGGGCATGTCCGATGCCCACAACACCCCCTCCGGCACGCCGTCCGAGGCCGCCGGCCTGCCTCCCGCCGCGACCCCGCTCACCCGGGCCGCGCTGGAGATCGACGAGTACGCCGCCACCCTCGGCTGGGACCTCCCGGCCCGCCTGTTCGCCCTGGTGGACACCGCGAAGCTGCGCAAGGCCGACCCGCGACTGGCCAAGCAGCTCGGCCTGACCGACGGCGACAGCGCCGGCCTCACCCCGGTCGAGCAGGAGGAGCTGCCGGCCGGCACGGCGCTGGACAAGTTCCTCGGCACCATCGCCTGGCCGGACCAGGTCGTGGGCTGCGCGCTGGTGGTCGAGCGCCTGATGCTCCCGCCGGGCGCCGAGCAGTCCCGCCCGAAGAACGCGACCGAGGCCGAGCTGGCCGACTGGGTGGCCAACCACCCGGCCCGCCAGGAGGTCCGGATCACCGCCGCGGTGCTGCGCGACGGCTCCCGGGAGATCGCCCTGCGGCTGCGCGAGAAGGACGTCGCGCGCGAGGTGCTGACCGGCCCCGACCTGGTGCCGGGGCTGACCGAGGCGCTGCTCGCCACCTTCTCCTGACCGCCGGCCGTCCCACCGGGCTGCCAGGGGCGGCCCGGTGGGACGGCCGAGGCCGGACAGGACGGGGACTCGGCGCGCCCCGCGGTTCAGCGGGGGCAGGCCGGCAGCGCGGAGGTCTGCCCGGAGCGGATCCCGTCCAGTGCCTTGAGCGCGTCCGCCAGGGTGTCCACCTTGACCAGGGTGAGGCCGCCCGGCGTGCCCTGGACGGCCTCCGAGCAGTTGTCGGCCGGGGTGAAGAAGTACTGGGCGCCCTTGTTGCGGGCCGCGATCAGCTTCATCTGGATGCCGCCGATCGGCCCGACCTTGCCGTCGTCGGCGATGGTGCCCGTACCGGCCACGAACTTGCCGCCGGTGAGGTCGTCCGGGGTGAGCTTGTCGACGATGCCGAGCGCGAACATCAGGCCGGCGCTGGGGCCGCCGACGTCCTGCAGCCCGATGTCGATCTTGAACGGGTAGGTGTGGTCGATCCCCGGCACGATGCCGACGATCGCCCGGTCCGAGCCCTGCGCCTGCGCCGTGGTGATGGCCACCTCGGCACGGTCACCGTCGGCCGCGCCGCGCGGGACGACCGTGAACACCGTGGTCTCGCCCGGCTTGTGCTTGGTGACCTGCTCCGCCACCCCGGCCGCGGTGGTCACCGCCGTGCCGTCCACCGCGAGGATCCGGTCCCCGGCGTGCAGCTTGCCCTCGGACGGCCCGCCCGCCGCGACCGAGGCCACGATCACCTGCGCGCCGACCGGGATGCCCAGCTGGGTCAGGGCGGCGGTCTTCGCGCTGTCCTCGGAGGAGGCGAACTCCTCCGCGTTCTGCTGCTGCGCCTCGCTGTCCGTCTGGCCCTTGGGGTAGACGTTGTCGTGCGGCACCACCAGCACGTCGTCCCGCAGCCAGCCGACCACCGCGGAGACCAGGCTCGGCTGGTACTTGGCGCCGGTGACCTGGACCGTGGTCATGTTGAGGTGACCGGTGGTCGGGTAGGTCTCGTGCCCGGTGATGCTGATCACCGGCTCCCCGGTCTTCTCCTGCACGCCGAGGGTGTTGTACGTCGGCCCCGGGCTCATCTCGGTGTACGGGACCTTCATCACGACCGAGGCACAGAGCAGGCCTATCAGCAGCAGGGTGGCGGCGAGCATCGTCGCGGAGCGGCGTGGCATGGCTCGACAGTACGGGAAGCGGGTGACCGGCCGCGGGCGGGGCCGGACTACCGTCCGCCGCGACGGGCGTCGGCGGCGGTACTGCGTTCCATCGCGGCCCGGAACCGCTCGTGCTCGGCGAGCGAGGCCGGATCCGCGGTGGCCCGCGGGGACCGGGCGGCCCACAGGGCCCAGAGGGTGCCCAGCAGCAGGGCGGCGACCGGAATGATCAACCAGGCGAGCGCAGCCATGTCCGTACTCCCAGCTCGTCGTGTCTATGAGCAGATTAGCCGCCCGGTGGAGAACGGCCACGGCGGCATCCGGGTTACGGCGGCGGCGTCCGGCTCACCAGCACGGGGGAACCCGTGCCGGGAGCTGGGCCGAAAGGGTGAGCCGGGTGGGAGCATGCGGGCCGGGCGGCGGTCCGGGCCGGTCCGGGAGCGGTCCGGGGCGGGTCAGCAGCTGCCGGCGCCGACCCACTCCTCCTCGCCGTCCGCGAACACCTGGTGCTTCCAGATCGGCACCTCGTGCTTGAGGTCGTCGATCAGCCGGCGGGCGGCGGCGAAGGCCTCGCCCCGGTGCGGGCAGGAGACCGCGACGATCACGGCCTTGTCCGTGATCTCCAGCCGGCCGACCCGGTGCACCGCGGCAAGCGCCCGGACCGGGAAGTCCGCCACGATCTTCTCGGCGATCCGGCGCAGCTCGCGCTCGGCCGTCGGGTGGGCGCTGTACTCCAGCGCGGCGACCGATTTGCCGCCGTCGTGGTCGCGCACCGTCCCGACGAACACGGTGGTGCCGCCGGCCGCGTCGTCGCCGACCGCCTCGTAGACCTCGTCGAGCGAGAGCGGGGTCTCGCGGATCGCGAGCAGGCGGATCGGGTCGTGGTTCTCGGACATGCTCCCCATGATTGCCCATGCCGGGTACCGGAGGACAAGGCCCTTCCGCATCACGATTGGGAAATTTCGCATCGCGGTAATGCGGTGCGCAGCCCCTGCGGAAGGCCGAGGTCGGCGGCGATCAGAAGCGGCGCCGCTTGCGCGCCCGGCGGACCAGCGCCGCCGTACCCACCAGCGCCACCGTCGCACCGGCCGCGCCCAGGCTGGTCGCCGCCTCCTTGCCGCCGAGCCGCCGACCGGCCACCGCGTGCTTCCCGGCGACCTGGGCCAGCAGTTCGGCCAGCACCTCCTCGTTGCTGTAGACGGGCCGCCAGCCCGCCTCGTGCAGCCGGCTGCCGGACACCACCCAGGGGTACATGGTGTACGCCAGGTCGCCGGCCGGGGCCGGGGTCAGACCCAGCCGGTGCAGCCGGGCCGCGGTCCCCAGGGCCAGCGAGGCGGGCAGCTCCATCCGCCGGATCCCGGAGAGCGTCTCCACGTCCTCCTGCTCCAGCCAGCCGTCGCAGCCGACCGTCACCTCGCCCTCGACCAGCCCGAGCGCCGCGTACTCCAGCGCGGCCGCCAGGTCGTCCACGTGGCAGAACTGCCAGCAGGGGCGGGAGCCGGCCACCACCAGCAGCCTCGGCGCCTCGAAATGCCTGGTCAGCACGGTGTCGACACCGGGGCCGACCACCACGGCCGGGCGCAGCACGGTGACCTGGAGGCCCGGGTGGGCGCGCGGCGCCCGGCGGGCCAGGCGCTCGATCTCCAGCAGGTCACCGACCAGCGAGGCCTCCTCGGTGGCGCGCAGCTCGGAGTCCTCGGCGAGCGGCACCTCGTTGTCCGCGAGGGCTCCGTAGACCATCGCCGAGGTACACAGCACCACCCGGTGCACGCCGGCGGCCGCAGCGGCGGTCACCACCGTCTGCGCGCCCCTCACGTTGTACGCGCTCCGGGCGCGCGGGTCCGACTCCATCCCCAGGTCCATCGCCAGGTGGACCACCACGTCCACGCCGGCCAGCCGCTCGGCCACCGCCGGGTCGCGGATGTCCAGCACCCGCCACTGGGCGCCGGGCACCTCGCCGCGCCGGTCGTCGACCGCGAGCACCTTGCGCACCGCTGGCGAGGCCACCAGCCGTGCGGCGACCCGCTCACCGAGCACACCGGCCGCGCCGGTGACCGCCACGGTGAGCGGCCGACCGCCGTAGGCTGGAGACGGCGAACCCGTGGTGACAGGGGCGTCCTCATCTCCGGTCAGCCCAGAGCGAACGTCCGAAGGCGGGGAACTCACCGACCATCCTCCACGGTTAGCTTATGTGCGTACGTACGAGTGTCACGTACGGTCCATCCTGCCCGAGGCGCGGGCCCAGCGGTGCACCCGGCGCGGTCAGGCCGCGAGACCATTGCCCCGCCCGCCGCCGCGGGTGCGACGTTTCCCCCCGCCACACCACCCCGTGACGGCCGACCAGATCGAGGACCCCGTGAGCGACCTCCCCTTCGGATTCTCCAACACGCCCGAGGAGCCTGAGGACGGCAAGGGCAAGCCCGAAAAGAGCGGCCAGGACAGCGGCGGCCAGGACCAGGGCTCCCCCTCGGAAGGTACCCCCCAGCAGCCGTTCGGCTTCGGCCCGGGGAACCCGCTGGGCGCGTTGTTCGGCATGGGCGCCCCCGGCGGCCCGGCCGGCGACAACCCGTTCGGTGCGATGCTCGGCAACCTCAACCCCAACGACCTGGGCGCGGCGTTCCAGCAGCTCGGCCAGATGCTCTCGTTCGAGGGCGGGCCGGTCAACTGGGACCTCGCCAAGGACATCGCCCGCCAGACCGTGGTCGCCGAGCAGCCCGAGGGTCGCAGCAAGGACCGCTCGGTCGGCGCCGCCGAACGCACCGCCGTCGCCGACGCGGTCCGGCTGGCCGAACTCTGGCTGGACTCCGCCACCGAGTTCCCGGCCGGCGCCAACACCGCCGTGGCCTGGAGCCGGGCCGAGTGGATCGAGGCCACCCTGCCGGTCTGGAAGGACCTGGTGGACCCGGTCGCCGAGCGGGTCGGGAACGCGATGGGCGGGGTGCTGCCCGCCGAGATGCAGGCGATGGCCGGGCCGCTGCTGGGCGTGATGCGTTCGATGGGCGGGGCGATGTTCGGCACCCAGATCGGCCAGGCGCTCGGCGCGCTGGCCGCCGAGGTGCTCGGCTCCACCGACGTGGGCCTGCCGCTCGCCCCGGCCGGCAAGGCCGCCCTGCTGCCGCAGAACATCGCCGAGTTCGGTGACGGCCTGAGCGTGCCCGCCGAGGAGGTCCGGCTCTACCTGGCCCTGCGCGAGGCCGCCCACCAGCGGCTGTTCGCCCACGTGCCGTGGCTGCGGGCGCACCTGTTCGGCGCGGTCGAGGCCTACGCCCGCGGCATCAAGGTCGACAGCTCCCGGATGGAGGAGCTGGTCGGCCAGCTCGACCCGGCCAACCCGGAGGCGCTCCAGGAGGCCCTGGCCGGCGGCCTGCTGCAGCCCGAGGACACCCCCGAACAGAAGGCCGCGCTGGCCCGGCTGGAGACCGCGCTCGCGCTGGTCGAGGGCTGGGTGGACGCGGTCGTGCACACCGCCGCCGAGCCGCACCTGCCGCAGTCCGGCGCGCTGCGCGAGACCCTGCGCCGCCGCCGCGCCACCGGCGGGCCGGCCGAGCAGACCTTCGCCACCCTGGTCGGCCTGGAGCTGCGCCCGCGCCGGCTGCGGGACGCCTCCCGGCTGTGGGCCTCGCTGGCCGACGCCCGGGGCATCGAGGGCCGGGACGCCCTGTGGAGCCACCCGGACATGCTCCCCACCGCCGCCGACCTGGACGACCCGGACGGCTTCGTCCACCGCCCGGCCGACGAGGGCCTGGAGGGCGGCATCGACTTCGACGCCTTCGACAAGCTGCTCGGTGACGCCGCCAAGGGCCGCACCGAGAGCGGCGAGGGCACGGACACCGCCACCGGCACCGGTGAGAGCCAGGGCGACAAGCCCCGGACCGACGGCAAGGACGACACCGCAGGTGACGCCGAGGGCGACGGCGAGGGCCCGAAGGCATGACGATCGCGGACACCTCGCTGCACGCCGACGCGGTCCGCGCGCTGACCACCTGGACCGGCGGCGACGCCGGCCAGGAGGCGCTGCGGCAGGACTACCTCGACCACCTCGCCGCGCACCCCGACGGCATGTGGCGGGCCTGCCGGCCGGCCCACATCACCGCCAGCGCCCTGGTGCTGGACCTCACGGGCGGCCGGGTGCTGCTCACCCTGCACCCCAAGGTCGGCCGCTGGCTCCAGATGGGCGGCCACTGCGAGCCCGGTGACCTGGACCTCGCGGCGGCGGCGCTGCGCGAGGCCACCGAGGAGTCCGGCATCCCCGACCTGACGCTGCTGGCCGTCGACGGCCGGCCCGCCCCGGTCAAGCTCGACCGGCACGCCGTCCGGTGCGCCGGCAAGGACCGGCCGGACAACACCCACCTGGACGTCCAGTACGTGGCCCTGGCACCGGCCGGGGCGCGGGAGCTGATCAGCGAGGAGTCGCTGGACCTGCGCTGGTTCGACCTCGACGGGCTGCCCGAGCAGACCGACAGCTCGGTGCGCGAGCTGGTCGCGATCGCCCGGCGGCTGACGGCTCACGGCTGACCGGCCGACCGGCCGGCTGAGCACCCACCTGGTCCCGCCGGGTCGGTGCTCGGCCGGTCGGGCGGTGCTCGGCCGGTCGGCCCAGCCCGCGCTCAGCCGCAGGTCTCGCGACTGCCGTCGAGGTCCTCGGCCGGCTCGCCCGGGTGCCCGGGGCCGGTCCGCGCCCCCGGGATGTGCGGCAGCCGGGCCGCGCCGGCCACCCCCTCCAGGTAACCCCTGGCCCGCTCGGTGCGCGGATAGCTCTCCAGCAGCGCCCAGAACCGCGGCCCGTGGTCGGGCACCAGCAGGTGGGCGAGCTCGTGCAGCAGCACGTAGTCGACCACGTACTCGGGCATCCCCTGCAGCCGGTGGGAGAGCCGGATGGTGCGCTCGCTCGGCGTGCAGGAGCCCCAGCGGGAGTTCTGGTTGGTGACCCAGCGGACCTGGCCCGGCACGGCGCGACCGCCCAGGTAGGTCCGCGACAGCTCCCGCGCCCGGGCCTCCAGAGCGTCGTCACCCAGCGTGCGGCGGCTCTCCTGCGCGGCCAGCCGGTCCAGCATCTGGGCCACCCAGCGCTGCTCCTCGGCGTGCGACATCCGGGCCGGGATCAGCACGATCGTCCGGTCGCCCTCGCGGTACGCGGAGACCGTACGGCTGCGCCGGGCGCTGCGCCGGACCTCGACGTCGGGCCGGTGGGCGGGCGCCGGCGCCGGGGTGGGCGCGGCGTCCGCGGGCGGCCTGGGCTCGGCCGGGCGCTGGGCGGGGCCTGCGGCTGGACGGCCGCGCGCGCCGGGCGCCGCGACCCCTGCCCCGGAGGCCGGCCGCACACGCCGACGCGACGCCGACCGCTGGAAATCCCGTTCGGCTGTCACGGCACAGGACGTTACCCCGAGGTGCCGACAGAAGTCCGCAGTCGTGGCCGGAGTCTCACCGGGGCGACCCGATCGGGCGGGCGGCGGGCCCAGGACGTTGTCCACAGGCTGTGCATACAGCTGGTCGGACCGTATGCCCGGCCCTGTGGACAACCGGATTCCCGCCCGGCGCCCGCTCCGCCATGCTGCTCGCACCAGGGCGCCCGGCCCTGGTGTCCGACGGCCCTGGAGGCAGCGATGCGTCCGATGCTCAAGCCTGCGCTCGCCCGGCTCTGGCGCGACCGGGAGACCCTGCAGTTCGGTGCCGTCCGCCGGCACGCCCGGGTGGTCGAGTCGGTGGACCGCGCGGTGGCCGCCTTCCTGGAGCTGATCGACGGCAGTCGGGACGGCCCCACCCTGCTGGCCGCCGGCGAACGCCTCGGCCTCGACCGGGAGTACTGCAACGCGATACTCGAGTCGCTGGCCCGCAGCGAGCTGCTGGACGACGCCGACGCGCTCCAACAGGCGCTGGGCCGCCACCCGCGCCCTCGCCAGGAGCTGCTGGGGCCCGACCTCGCCTCGCTCTCCCTGGTCCACCCGGAGCCCGGTGAGGCCGCCGAGGTGCTGCAGGGCCGGGCGCTCGCCCGGGTGGAGGTGCGCGGCGCCGGCCGGGTCGGCGCCGCCCTCGCCGCGGTGCTGGCCGCCGGCGGCATCGGCACGGTCACGGTGTCCGACCGCGGCCGGGTCTCCGCCCGGGACTGCGCCCCGGCCGGCTTCCCGCCGACCGAGATCGGACGGCTGCGGGCGACGGCCGCCCGCGAGCTGGTGCACCGGTCGGCCGGGGCCGCCACGACCGACCGGCGCCGCCGCCCCGGGGCCGGACCGGCCGGCCCGCCGACCCTGGTGGTGCTGGCACCGCGCAGCGGCAGCGGCGCCTTCACCGGGCTGGCGGCCGAGGCCCAGGAGCTGATGCGGGCCGGCCGGCCGCACCTGTACGCGGGGGTGCTGGAGCACCTCGGGGTGGTCGGCCCGCTGGTGGTGCCCGGCGCGTCGGCCTGCGGCAGCTGCGCCACACTGGCCCGGACGGACGAGGACGAGGCCTGGCCGAGACTGCTCGCCCAGCTCGCGGACGACGGCCCGGGCCGGGCCCGCAGCCCCGCCTGCGACAGCGCCCTGGCCACCGCCGTCGCCGGGCTGGCCGCCCTGCACGTCGAGCTCTACCTGGACGGCGTGCTGCCGCCGAGCGTGGACGGCTGGTGCGAGATCTCGGCCGCCGACGGCATGGTGCGGCGGCTGCGGCTGCCCGGCCATCCGGACTGCGGCTGCCACTGGCAGTCGCTGCCGCTGGCCCGGCCGGGCCCGGCCGGGACGGTCCGCGGTGGATGACACCGCTGCCCTCGGCGGGCCGCCGAGGGCAGCGGCAGGCCGCCGGGCGGGACCGACGCGCCCGGATGGCGCGCGCCAGGCAGCACGCGCCCCGACCCACCACCGTGCGACGGCGTACCCGCCCCGGCCCCGCGCCGACCCCCGCGCCCGCCACGGCCCGCCCGACCGGCGCCGGGTCCGCCCGCCACCGCCCCGCGCCCGCCGTCCGCCGGCGGACCTGACGGACCGAACGGCAGTCCGGATTTTCCGTCGGCCCCGCCGGGGCGAGCGGGCACAATGGCTGGTGACCACTGTCCCGTGGGTGCCGTGCCCGTCCCCGGCGGCCTCGCGGGGCGTACCAAGAGGGAGGCCCGGGTTGAGCGATCTTCCGCGCAAGGCAGTGACCCGAACGGCGCGGCTCGCCGCCCTGCCGCTGGGCATCGCCGGCCGCGCCACCCTGGGCCTCGGCCGGCGGATCGGCGGCCGGCCCGCCGACGAGGTCACCGCCGAGCTCCAGCAGGCCACCGCCGACCAGTTGTTCAAGGTCCTCGGTGAACTCAAGGGCGGCGCCATGAAGTTCGGCCAGGCGCTGTCGGTCTTCGAGGCCGCCCTGCCCGAGGAGGTGGCCGGCCCCTACCGGGCCGCCCTGACGAAGCTTCAGGAGGCCGCGCCGCCGATGCCCGCGGGCAAGGTGCACGCCGCCCTCGCCGAGCGGCTCGGCCCGAACTGGCGCAAGCAGTTCCGCAGTTTCGAGGACCGGCCGGCCGCCGCCGCCTCGATCGGGCAGGTCCACCGCGCGGTCTGGCACGACGGCCGCAAGGTCGCCGTCAAGGTGCAGTACCCGGGCGCCGGCGAGGCGCTGCTCGCCGACCTGGGCCAGCTCTCCCGGGTGGCCTGGCTGATCGGCCCGCTCATCCCCGGGCTGGACGTCAAGCCGCTGATCTCCGAGCTGCGCGCCCGGGTCGCCGAGGAGCTGGACTACGAGCTGGAGGCGGCGGCGCAGCAGCGGCACGCCGAGGAGTTCGCGGACGACCCGGACATCGAGGTGCCCCGGGTGGTCGCCCAGGCCGACCAGGTGCTGATCACCGAGTGGATGGACGGCACCCCGCTCTCCGAGGTGATCGCCAAGGGCTCCCAGGCCGAGCGGGACCGGGCCGGGCAGCTGCTGGCCCGCTTCCTGTTCGCCGGGCCGTCCCGCACCGGCCTGCTGCACGCCGACCCGCACCCGGGCAACTTCCGCCTGCTCAAGGACGACGGCCCGATCGAGCGGTGGCGGCTCGGGGTGCTGGACTTCGGCACGGTGGACCGGCTGCCCGGCGGGCTGCCCCGCCCGATCGGCGACTCGCTGCGGATGGCGCTGGCCGGCGACGCCACCGGGGTGCTGGAGATGCTCCGCGAGGAGGGCTTCGTCAAGCCCTCGATCGCGCTGGACCCGGACGCGGTGCTGGACTACCTGCTGCCGATCATCGAGCCGGCCGAGGTGGAGACGTTCCACTTCACCCGCAGCTGGATGCGCTCCCAGGCGGCCAGGATCGGCGACCCCCGCTCGCCGGCGTACAACCTCGGCAAGCAGCTCAACCTGCCGCCCTCGTACCTGCTGATCCACCGGGTCACGCTCAGCACCATCGGCGTGCTCTGCCAGCTGGGTGCCAACGCGCCGTTCCGGGCGGAGATGCTGGACTGGCTGCCCGGGTTCGCCGGGGAGGCCGCTCCGGCCTGAGCCCGGGCGGGCCACCCCGGACCGCGCACGCGAACGGCGATGGCCGCTCCCCCGTCGGGGAGCGGCCATCGCCGTTCGTCCGTTCAACGCCGCCGGGCGGCACCGCGCTCGGTGCCGCCGGCGGCGGGTGGTCGTCACATCAGGGCGACGGCCAGCGCCCGACGGGCGCGCAGAGAGGCCCGCTCGGCCTTCCGGACGAGCTTGGCCGCCCGGTGGGCCCGCAGGGCCATCCGTTGGTGCTCAGCCTCTTGGAGGCGTTCCTGCATATGGGCTCGGGCCAGGGATTCCTGGAGGAGATGCATTTCGAGGGTCCTGTTCTGGATCTGAAGTTCGTCGCCCTGCTTGGTGCGGGCGGTGATGTCGATGGCGTGGGGGGTCATGTGGTGGTCCTGCTTGTGGTGCGGAGTCGGGAAGTGGCTGGCTGCGGCTGCGTCCGCCTTGGCGGCGGCGAGGCGTACGGAGAGGCGCAGGGCGCGGTCCGTCGGGGGCTGCTCTCCCCGTCGGGCGGCCGGATGCGCGGCGGTCGTACCGGCGGGGTTCACGCCATGACCTCGGTCTTGCGCGGGCGGCCACGCGGCCGCTTGCGGGCCACGACCACACCCTGGACGAAGAGCTCGCCACCCCAGACGCCCCACGGCTCGCGGCGCTCGAGCGCACCGGTCAGGCAGGCCGCCTTCACCGGGCAGGTGCCGCAGAGGGACTTCGCGTACTCCACGTCCGCCGGCGTCTCGGCGAAGAAGACCTCCGGGTCGAAGGAGCGGCAGGGGACGGGCACGCCGAGGGCGTCGGCCTCGTCGATCGCGGTGAGCTGCATGAGAGAAACCTCCGGTGGGTCGGCCTGGTCGGCCTTGACGGTCTTGTCGGTCGGTACGGACGGGAGTGGCGGTGTGATGACCGTGGACACTGTTGGCGTCTTCCTCGTCTTTTGCTGTGGGTCCGGCTTCAGCCGACTGGTTGGGCTGGGCCGGAGGCCCCGGAGGGCCTGGGTGGTCTTGCGTACCGGACAAAACAGAAGGGCCGCGGATCCCGGTGAAGGATTCCGCGGCCCTGGAGGGTCGACCCGAGGGTTTCTCAGGTTCGTTCGCTCCAGGGTTCAGGCCCGCGGAAGGCCCGCATCCGGATGGCCGAGGCGCCGTTGCGGGCGGCCTTGGCCTGGTTGATCTGCTGCTCGTCCTGCTTCTTGGTGGCTCCGGCACCGAGGACCTGCAGATAGCCGCCATGCTTCGCAGCTGCTACCGCCGTCTTCGATGCCTGGGTCGGTCGCTCATCGCGCAGCCCGAGGCCGCCGGCGAACTCCGCCCAGTCACGGGACAGACCCGTCTCGACACGCATGCCCGCAGTGTCGCCCAGGCCACTGACAGTGAGACCACTGCCGGTGGTACCCGCGGCAACGCAGACACCGGTGACGTCGAGACCCAGACCGTTGTCGGACAGCACGACCACGTCGCGCAGCTGCGCGGATCGGGTCGAGGTGCCGAGAATGCCGAACGATGAGACAGCTCCCGGAGGCATGGCGATAACGGTCTGGCCAGTCAGTTTGGTGATCATCTTGGTTTCCACTGTCTTCGCCTCCTCTCGGCGTCTCGCGGTGCCCGGTTACCCAGGTCCCGATGTTCGGATGTCGGTCAGGTCAAGCAGGTGTGCCGGCAGGCAGAAAGGAGCCCTTCCGCGCGCGGCTTGCGATCTCGTCCCCTTGACCGCTCCGGCAGGCTATTGCGCTCCATGCACGGGGCGCAAACTATTTTCCCGGCGAGTTTCCCGGCCGGTCCGGCGGCCGCCCTCGCGGGCGGTCAGGCCGGCTCGTCCGACGGGTCGTCGGCGGGCTCGGCAAGGGGTTCGACGGGCGGTTCGGCGGGCAGTTCGACGTGCAGCCCGTCGGGCTCGGCCGCGGGATCGTCCCCGGGCTCGCCCGCAGGCTCCTCCGCGGAGTCCTCCCACGGATCCTCCCCCGCACACAACGAGAGCACGGCGGCGCCGTACTTGTCCAGCTTCATGGCGCCCACACCGGAGATCAGGGCCAGCTCGCGCTCCCCGCCGGGCACGTCCTCGGCGATCGCCATCAGGGTCGCGTCGGTGAACACCACGTAGGCCGGCACGCCCTGCTGCTTGGCCTGCCGGGCCCGCCACTCCCGCAGCCGCTCGAACAGCGCCTCGTCCATCGAGGACGGGCAGCTCTCGCACCGGCGCAGCTTGCGCTCCACCGCGTCGGTCAGCGTGCGGTCGCAGACCCGGCACTTGACCGGACCGCGCGCACGGCGCGCGGCCGAGCGGTCCGCGCCGGGCTCCACGCCTCCGCGCCCACCGCGCGAGCGCGCACCGGCCGAGCCCGAGCCGGGGCGCAGCCCGTCCAGGAAGCGCGTGGGCTTGCGGCTCGCCCGCCCCCCGGGGGAGCGCGACAGCGCCCAGGAGAGCGAGAGGTGGGCGCGGGCCCGGGTGACGCCGACGTAGAGCAGCCGGCGCTCCTCCTCGACCTGCTCGTCGGTCTTGGCGTAGATGATCGGCAGGGTGCCCTCGGTCAGGCCGACCAGGAAGACCGCGTCCCATTCCAGGCCCTTGGCGGCGTGCAGCGAGGCCAGCGTGACGCCCTCGACCGCGGGGGCGTGCTGGGCGGCGGCGCGGGCGTCCAGCTCGGCGACGTAGGCGGCGAGGTCGGCCCGCCCGCCGGCGGCCCGGCGGCCCGCCTCGAACTCCTCGGCCAGCCGGACGAGGGCGGCCAGCGACTCCCAGCGCTCGCGCACCGCGCCGGAGCCGGCCGGCGGGTTGGCGCCGAAGCCCCGGGTGGCGAGCACCGCGCGGACCTGGGCGGCGAGGTCGGGCGCGTCGGCGGTGAGCGGGTCCTCCCCCGCCCGGGCGGCGCCCTTGAGCAGCACCCCGGCCTCCCGGACCTCCGGGCGCTCGAAGAACCGCTCGGCGCCCTTGAGCTGGTAGGAGATCCCCAGGTCGGCGAGGGCCTGCTCGTACACCTCGGACTGGCCGTTGGTGCGGAACAGCACCGCGATCTCGCTCGCCCGCACGCCCTGGGCCATCAACTCCTTGATCCGCTGCGCGGTGCTCTCGGCCTCGGTCGGCTCGTCCACGTACTCGGTGTACACCGGCTCGGGGCCGGCCTCGCGCTGCGAGACCAGCTCCAGGCGGTGCTGGGCGGCGTGCCCGCGGGCCTGCGAGAGCAGCCCGTTGGCCAGGTGGACGACCTGCGGGGTGGAGCGGTAGTCCCGGACCAGCTTGACCAGGGTGGCGTCGGGGTGCCGGTGGCGGAAGTTCAGCAGGAAGTCGGGGGTGGCCCCGGTGAAGGAGTAGATCGTCTGGCTGGCGTCGCCGACCACGCAGAGGCTGGCGCCGCCGGCCGTCCACTGGTCGAGCAGCCGCTGCTGGAGCGGCGAGACGTCCTGGTACTCGTCGACGGTGAAGTGCCGGTACTGGGCCCGCACCTGGGCGCCGATCTCCGGGCGGTCCTCCAGGATGGCGGCGGTGAGCAGCAGCACGTCCTCGAAGTCGATCACGCCGCGGTCGCGCTTGGTCTGTTCGTACGTGGCGTAGACCCGGGCCACCTCGGCCGGGTCGCGCGGGGCGTCGCGGCCGGTCTTGAGCACGGCGGCCGGGTAGTCGTCCGGCACGATCTGGGTGACCTTGGCCCACTCGATCTCGGCGGTGAGGTCGCGCAGCTCGGTGCGCTGCACCCGCAGCCCGCTGCGGCCGGCCGACTCGGCGACCAGCTGGACCTTGCGCTCCAGCAGCCGGGGCACCTCGCCGCCGACGGCCCGCGGCCAGAAGTACTGGAGCTGGCGCAGCGCGGCGGAGTGGAACGTCCGGGCCTGGACGCCCTCGGCGCCGAGCTGGCGGAGCCGCCCGCGCATCTCGCCGGCCGCCCGGGCGGTGAACGTCACGGCGAGCACCTGCTGCGGCTGGTAGACGCCGCTGCGCACGCCGTAGGCGATCCGGTGGGTGATGGCCCGGGTCTTGCCGGTGCCGGCGCCCGCGAGCACGCAGACCGGCCCGTGCAGGGCGGTGGCGACGGCCCGCTGCTCGGGGTCGAGTCCGGCCAGCACGGCGTCGGCGCCGACCGGCGGCTCGCCGCCCTGGCCGTACCCGTCGTAGCGGCCGAAGTCACCCAAGAGCTCTTCCTGCATACCGTCCATCCTCTCAGCCCGGCGGGCCCGGCCGGCCGGTCCGGACATCCTGACAGGGTCTGCCGACACTCTGCCCACGGTTGTCCACAGGGCGACCACAATGGTCCGACCATCACCACGCACCCCGGGGTGTGCGCCGAGTCACACGCCGGAGCGGCCGCGGAATGGCCGGGCCGTCCCGGGCGTTCACTGCTGCGACCGCACGCCCCCCGTCTTCGAAGGAGCTCCCGCCATGTCCGGCAGCGTCACGATGTACAGCACGACCTGGTGCGGCTACTGCAACCGCCTCAAGAGCCAGCTGGATCGCGAGGGCATCGGCTACACGGTGATCAACATCGAGGAGGACCCGGACTCGGCGACCTTCGTGGAGTCGGTGAACGGCGGCAACCAGGTGGTCCCGACCGTGCTGGTGGTGCCGGCCGCCGGCGGCGACCAGGTCGTGATGACCAACCCGAGCCTGCGCCAGGTCCAGGCCGCGCTGGCCGGCTGAGCCGGCCCGCGGCGGTCCGTGGCCCCGTCCCCCATCGCGGGGGGCGGGGCCGCGGTCGTCAGTGCGGCTCGTACGCGCGCCCGGCGGCCTCGCCGAGCCCGTAGAGCAGCCGGCAGCGGTCGGCCGCGTAGCGGGTCTCGATCACCCGGACCGGGCCGCGCCGGTCGGAGCTGACCCGGGTCTGGACCAGCAGCGGCACCCCCGGGCCGATCTCGAACCAGGCCGCCTCGGCCGGCCCCGGCATCCGGGAGACCAGGTGGTCGACCCCGCCGGTCTCGGTGCGGCCGATCGCGGCCAGTGCCGCCTCGTCGCCGCCGGCCACCGGTTCGGGCTCCATCAGGGCCGTCCCGGCCGCCAGCCCGGCCCGGTAGTGGCTCTCCTCGATCGAGTACGGCTCGCGGTCGGTCATCCGCAGCTGGCGGCGGACCACCACGGCCTCGCCGGGAGCCAGGCCGAGCCAGTCGGCGACGTCCGCCCGGGCCCGGACGATGAGCATCTCGAAGTCCACCGTGAGCCGGCGCCCGGCCGCCCGGGCCTCCCTGGTGTAGACCTCGGAGGGCGCCGCGAGCGAGTCGCGCTGGCCGGGCACCCGGGCCGGCGCGTAGGCCCGGTGGTCGAGCAGCGGCTGCTGCTTGAGGTAGGTGCCCTTGCCCTGGAGGCGGACCAGCCGCCCCTCGTTGACCAGCAGGTCGACCGCGAGCCGGACGGTGTTGCGGGCCACGCCGTAGTGGTGCTCCAGCTCGCTCTCGACCGGGAGCTGGGCGCCGCCCTGCCACTCGCCGGCCTCGATCCGGCGGCGCAGATCGGCCGCGAGGCGCTGGTACTTGGGGGACGGCACGCCGCCGCGAGGGATTGTCACCCGAGTGAATGTATCCATTCGACTTGCGGCGTTTCAGGAGAACCCGCCAATACCGGTCGGCCCGGGCGGATTGCCGGTCCGGGGCGGGCCGCGCCGATTACCGCGGAATTCCGCTGCCGCACCGGCCCGGACGCCCGGCGGGCCGGGGTTCCCGGGCCGGACGGGCCGGTGGCGGGGCACCGGGCGGTTGTTCGACCACGCCCCGCCGCGATCGCGCCGGTGACGGGAAAAGCGATTCTGCCGTACCAAAGGGGCGCGCGGAGAATTCCACGCGCCCCATTTCTGTCACGCACCCCGGGCGCTGCCCGTGCCTCCGGGCGCCCCGTTTCCCCGGGCGCCCCGCGTTCCTGCCGGCCCCGGCAACCCGGCGGCAACCCGCAGCTACCAGCGGGCCGCCGCCGGCAGCGGCTCGCCGAACCAGAGCTCGACCAGGTGCCGGGCGATCGAGATCCCGGACGGCGGCAGGATCTCCCCCGCCGCCATCCCGGCCCGCAGCTCCTCGCGGGAGACCCAGCGAGCCTCCGCCAGCTCCTCGCCGTCCACCGTGATGTCGGTGCCGCCCGGTTCGGCCCGGCCCATGAAGCCGAGCATCAGGCTGGACGGGAACGGCCACGGCTGGCTGGCCACGTACGCCACCTCGCCGACCCGGACCCCGGCCTCCTCCAGCACCTCGCGGGCCACCGCCTGCTCCAGCGACTCGCCCGGCTCGACGAACCCGGCCAGGGTGGACCAGCGCCCCTCCGGCCAGAGCGCCTGCCGGCCCAGCAGGCAGCGGTCCTGCTCGTCGGTGATCAGCATGATCACCGCGGGGTCGGTGCGCGGGTAGTGCTCCGCCGCGCAGGAGGTGCAGCGGCGGACGTGCCCCGCCCCGGCCTTCTCGGTCGGGTGCCCGCAGCGCGAGCAGAAGCTGTGCAGCCGGTGCCAGTGCTCCAGCGCCACCGCGTGCACCAGCAGCCCGGCGTCGCGGTCGGACAGGGTCGCCCCGACCTCGCGCAGCCCGGCCGGCCGGGCGTCGCCGTCGAGGCGGCCCGGCAGGCTGTCGCAGGCCAGCGCGAAGTACGAGACGCCCGCCTCGTCCGTGCCGAGGAAGTAGCGGTCACCGGCCGCCGGCGCCTCGAAGGAGGGCAGCAGGACCAGCTCGCTGCCCTGCCCGGTGTCGACCACGAAGGCCTCGCCGCCGGAGATCGGCAGCACCTTGGTGCTCGGGTGGCTCCAGGCCGCGGCCAGCCACGGCTCGTCGAACCGGTGGTGCGCGGCCCGGTCCACCCCGGCGCGGGCCAGGGCCAGGTGCTTGCTGTCAGGCACGCTGCTCAACTCGGTCCATCCCGTTCGGATCATCAGGATCGCTCGTCGTGGTGGTGATGGTGGTGGTGGTCGTCGTGGCGGTCGCGGCCGCGGTGGTGGCCGGCCCGCTCACGCCTGCGGCCAGGTCTCGGCGAGGTCGCCCCAGAGGTACGCGGCCGCCTCGACACCCTTGCGCAGCAGGTCCAGCTCGACCTTCTCGTTCACCGAGTGCCAGCCGTCCGAGGGCACCGAGATGCCCAGGAACAGCACGGGGGCGCCCAGCACGTCCTGGAGGTCCGCGGCCGGGCCGGAACCGCCCTCACGGGTGAACAGGATCTTCTGCTCGAACGCCCGGCCCATCGCCCGGACGGTGGACTGCAGCGCCGGGTGGTCCAGCGGGGTGAGGCAGGGGCGGGTGGCCCCGGGGAAGACCAGCTCGTACCGGATGCCCTCCGGCACCCGCTCGGCCACCCAGGCGCGGACGGCCTCCCGGACCTTCTCCACCTCCTGGCCGGCCACCAGCCGGAAGGAGAGCTTGAGGTGGGCGTCGGCCGGCACGATGGTCTTGCCGCCGGGGCCGGTGTAGCCGCCCCAGATGCCGTTCACCTCGGCGGTCGGCCGGGCCCAGACCCGCTCCAGGGTGGAGTAGCCGGCCTCGCCCTGGGTCCCGTACGACTTCGCCACCCGCAGCCACTGCGCCTCGTCGAAGGGCAGCTCGGCGAAGAGCGCGCGCTCCTCGTCGGTCAGCTCGACCACGCCGTCGTAGAAGCCCGGGATCGCCACCCGCCGGTCGCCGTCGTGCAGCGCGGCGGCCAGCTCGGCCGCGACCGAGGCCGGGTTGGGGACGGCGCCGCCGAAGGAGCCGGAGTGGATGTCGGTGTCCGGGCCGCGGAGGTCGATCTGGCAGTCGGCCAGGCCCCGCATACCGGTGCAGACGGTCGGGGTGTCCTCGGCCCACATCCCGGTGTCCGAGATGATCACGACGTCCGCGGCCAGCCGCTCGGCCTCGCGCCGCACCAGCGCGGCGAAGTTCGGCGAGCCGGACTCCTCCTCGCCCTCCACCAGCAGCTTGAGGTTGACCGCCGGGGCGGTGCGGCCGGTGGCGGCCAGGTGCGCGCGCAGCCCGAGGGTGTGGAAGAAGACCTGGCCCTTGTCGTCGGCGGCGCCGCGGGCGAACAGCTGACGGCCGATCACGGTCGGCTCGAACGGCTCGGTCGCCCAGCCGTCCTCCTTGGCCGCGGGCTGCACGTCGTGGTGCCCGTACACCAGCACGGTGGGGGCGTCCGGGTCCCCGGACGGCCACTCGGCGAACACCGCCGGCAGGCCCTCGGTCTCCCACACCTCGGCCACCGGGAAGCCGGTCGACACCAGCGAGGCGGCCAGCCACTCGGCGGACCGGCGGACCTCGCCGGCCCGCTCCGGGTCGGCGGAGACGGAGGGGATGCGCAGCCAGTCGGCCAGCTCCCGCAGGAAGTCGGCCTCGTGCTGGTCGATGTAGGAGCGGACGACGCTGTCCGGGGTTTTCGTCATACGGACGACTTTAGTTCGCCCGGCCGGGCGCTCGCCCACGGCCCTGTGCCGCCGGCCCCGTAACCTCCGTCACTCGACGGGGTTCCGGGGCCGGCGGCCTCCTGCACGGGTGTCCGGGCGGTCAGTCGCCGCGGCGCACCAGCACCAGCCGGGAGCGGGTGAGCAGCATCGCCAGCACGGTGGCCACCACCGGCAGCCCGATCAGGGTGAGCGCGAGGCTCCCCCACGGGACGGCGATCACCGGGTCGTGCGGGACGCCCATGCCCATCATCATCGCCGGGCCCGAGGCGGCCTCGACCTTGCGCAGCGCCACCGCCGGGACGATGCCGGCGAGGGTGCCGAGCACCGCGCCCATCGCGGCGATCACCCCGCACTGGAATCCGGCCAGCCGGCGCCGGATGCCGCCGGCCGCACCGACCGCCGCGAGGGTGGTCAGGTCGCGCTGGGAGTCGGCGGCCGCCAGGCCGGTGGCGATGCCGGCCGCGCCGAGCGCGACCAGCGCCGCGAAGCCGGTCAGACCGAGCGTGACCAGCGTCTGCTCCGACTGGTAGCCGCGCTCGACCTGGAGGTACGCGCCGTCGCTGGCCTTGGCGACCGCCGCCGAGGCCTTCTGCTCCGGGCCGTCGGCGGGGACGGCGTCCGGCAGCCAGACCGAGCCGACCTCGGCCACCTGGAAGCCCAGCCGGCGGGCGGTGTCCGGGCTGACGAAGGCCGAGCCCGGGGTCTGCGCCTTGACCACCACCGCGTCCACGCTGACGTGGTCGACCTTGCGGTCCGAGCGCCCGCCCGGCACGGCGGCGCCCTGGTCGTCGGTCGCCGCGCGCTCGGTCAGGTCGAAGGTGACCTTCCCGTCCTTGACGTAGAGCTCGTCGAAGACCACGGCCTTGCCCTGGGCGAGCGCCTGCGCGCCCGCCGGGTCGTCCACCCCGAACAGGTTGTGCAACGCGGTGGCGTCGCCGACCGGGAGGTCACCGAAGCCGGAACCACCCATCGGGTAGCGGAAGGTGACGCAGCGCGGGTCCTCGCGCATCAAGCGGTTGAACTCCGGGTCGCCCGGGTCGCGGTCCGCCCGGAGGTCCGGGTCGGTCGCCGGGCAGCGCCGCTCCTTCGGGACGGACAGCTCGATGGTGCCGCAGTCGCCCGCGAGCACCCGGCAGTTGCCCTGGAACCCGGCACTGGAGACGTCCGCGCGCCGCCCGAGGTCGGGGATCGACTGCTCGACGGCCGCCCGCAGCTTGGGCAGTTCGGCCAGATCGGCCTCGCCGCCGTAGCCGGTGACGACCGAGACCGCGCCGGCCGGCAGCCCGGGCCGGTAGTTGTCGCGGCTCTCCTGGTCGAGGCTGGTGCTGTAGATCCCGACCGCGACCGAGCCGGCCACGGCCGCCATCACGGCGGCGACCGCCGGGGCGGTCCGTCCGCGGTGCCGGACGGAGTCGCGCAGGGCCAGCCGCGGGGCGAGCGGCAGGTGCCGGCCGAGGCGGCCGAACAGGCCGACCAGCACCGGGGTGAGCAGCACCATGCCGAGTTCGGCGAGCACCGAACCGCCGAGCACCGAGGTGGCCCGGCCGCCGACGCCGGTGCTGGCGCCGAGCAGGGCGAGCGAGGCGCCGCCGACGACCATCAGCAGGCCGAGCAGGGCGAGCTTGCGGTTGGCCGGCTTGATCGAGCCGCGGCCGGTGAGCGCCTCCACCACGTCCTGGCGGGAGGCCTGGACGGCCGGCACGACGGCCGCGAGCAGCCCGGTGATCAGGCCGACGGCCGCCACCGCGAGCAGGTCGACCGGCTGCACGTTCAGGTGGCCGAAGCGGGTGCCGCCCTGCACCTCCAGCCACGGCCTGGCGACGGCCACCAGGGCGACCGCGAGCACCACGCCGACGACCGCGCCGGCCAGGCCGAGCACCACGCCGCCGCCGAGCACCACGGCCCGGATGTGCGAGCGGTCACCGCCACCGGCGGCGAGCAGGCCGAGCTGGCGGCGCGAGCGCCGGGCGCCGACCGCGAAGGCGGGGCCGGCCAGCAGGACGATCTCCAGCAGCGCCATGCCCGCCACCGTCCCGGCGATGATCAGCCCGGTCTGGTCGAACCCGCTGCTGCCGCCGTTGTGCTGGTCGCTCCAGACGTCGTACGGCACCTGGGCGCGCGCCGGCGGGTCCACCAGGACCGCCCGCGAGGTGGCCGCCAGGCCGTACTTGTTGAGCTCCATCACCTTCGGCCAGTCCAGCCGGGCGCCGGCGGGGAGCTCGACCAGCCAGCGCGGCTCGGCCGCGAAGCGGTCGTCCCGCTGGGCCTGGGCGGCGCGCAGCGGCTCGACCAGGGCGCCGGGGCGGCCGATCAGCTCCACGTTGCGGAGCGAATCCGGGTGCTCGACGGCCGCGGTGATGGTGAACGGCTTGTTCTCCAGGCCGCGCAGCGAGGTGGTGTCGCCGATCTTGAGTTTGGCCTCGTCGAGGAAGGCCTGGGTGGCGGCCACCTCCTGCGGGCCGGCGGGTGCCCGGCCGGCGGTCAGGTTGATCCTGCCGCGCCACACCGGGTCGGTGAGGTCGGCCTCCGTGGTCTCGGCCCTGACCCGGCCCTCCTTGCTGGTGGCCGAGGTGCCGTTGCCCTGGACGAGCGGCACCAGCACGGTGCCGGCCGGCAGCAGCTGCTTGACCAGCGCGGCCGGGTCGGCCGCGGCCGCCGCCGCGCGGGTCTGCTCGGGGGTGGGCGGCGTGCCCTTGGGGACCTCGGCGAGGGTGCGGCCCTGGTCGGCGTCGGGCTCCTGGAGCACGGTGCCGCCGAGCTGCTCGACCATGAGCAGCGCGTCCGCCCGGCCCATCAGCCGGTCGGACCGTTCCGCCCCGCTCAGCTCGGAGCTGCGGAAGACCACGTCGGCGCCGGTCACCCCGAGCACCGGCAGCGCGATCATGGCGAGCACCAGGGCGCTACGACCCTTGGCGCGCAGCGCGTCGCGGCGGGCTATGCGCAGGCTGGCGCGCCAGGCGGAGAGCTTCACTCGGATCCGCCCTTGATGCTGTTGGTGGCCGCGGTGACCAGCAGGGTGGCCGCGTCCTGCTGGGCGGTCTCGTCGACCAGCCGGCCGTCGCGCAGGAAGACCACCCGGTCCGCCCAGGCGGCGTGCCGGGCCTCGTGGGTGACCATCATGGCCGCCGCACCGGCGTCGCAGCGGGCGCGCAGCACGGCGAGCACGGTCTCGCCGGTGGTGGAGTCCAGTGCGCCGGTGGGCTCGTCGGCCAGCACCAGGCGGCGGTCGCCGATCAGCGAACGGGCGATCGCCACCCGCTGCTGCTGGCCGCCGGACATTCCGTCCGGGAAGCGGTCCGCCAGCTCGGCGATGCCCAGCTCCTCCAGCGCGGCCATGGCCTCGCGGCGGGCGGCCCGCGCGGAGACGCCGTCCAGCTCCCGGGGCAGGGCGATGTTCTCGGCGGCGGTGAGCGCGGGGATCAGGTTGTAGTCCTGGAAGACGTAGCCGACCGCCCGGCGGCGGACCTCGGCCTGCCGCTTGCGGCTGAGCTCGCCGAGGGAGACGCCCTCCACCAGCACCCGCCCGCCGGTCGGCGAGTCCAGGCCGCCGGCCAGCGTGAGCAGGGTGGACTTGCCGGAGCCGCTCGGGCCCATCACGGCGACCAACTCGCCCGGGTGCACCTTGAGGTCGACGCTCCGCAGGGCGTGCACCTCGGCGGCGCCCTGACCGTGGACCCGGCTGACCTGCTCCAGGTGCAGTACCGGCGCTTCGGTTTGAGACATGGTCAACTTCCCCCTGAGCTTGGTGGTTCGTGGTTCGTGGGTGGCGCCGGCCGCGCGGGCCGGTGCCGGGAGGGGCCGGCCGGTGGGGCGGCCGACGGACGGTTCACAGCCGCGAGCGGCGGCGGCCGGGCGCGGGGACCGGGGGCGCCGCGGCCTGCTCCTGCGCCTCCTGCATCTGCTCCTGCCGCCGGACGAGCCGGGTCTCGCAGTGGTCGAGCCAGCGGATCTCGGCCTCGGTCTGGAAGATCAGCTGCTCCAGCACCAGCAGCCAGGCCAGGTCGGTCTCCCGCCCGGCGTCGGCGGCCAGCGCCTGCCCCTTGAGGCGGGTGTAGTCCTGGAGCGCCTTCATGCTGTGCCGCCGCTGGCCCTGGACCACCGCGGGCACGTCGACGCCCGGGACGGTCACCGCCATCGCCAGCTTGATCGCCAGCTCGTCCCGGGGCGGATTGGTCCGCGGCACCGGGGTGTCGAACCAGCGACGCAGTTCCGCGCGTCCTTCATCGGTGGCGGCGTAGAAGAGGTGCCCCTCCTCGTCCTCGCCGGCCGGGGCGACCAGGCCGTCCCGCTCCAGGCGGCCCAGCGTCGTGTAGACCTGGCCGACGTTGAGCGGCCAGGTGGCGCCGGTGCGGGCCTCGAACTCGGTGCGCAGCTGGTAGCCGTAGCGCGGGCCCTGGTCGAGGAGGGCGAGAAGACCGTGACGGATGGACATACCAGGTATGTATACCCGGTATGTCCAAACTGCTCAAGCCCGGCACCCGGTACCGTCGTACGGTGTGAGCCAGCTGCGCATCGCCACCTTCAACCTGCTGCACGGTCAGCCCGTGGCCGCCGACGGCAGTCCGCTGCCGTTCCCGGAGCCCGCGGGCGACCCGGGCGGACCGCTCGCCGACGCCGTCACCGCCCTGGACGCGGACGTGCTCGCGCTCCAGGAGGTCGACCGCCACCAGGACCGCTCGGGCCTGGTCGACCAGAGCGCCGTCGCCGCCAAGGCGATGGGCGCCGCCGACTGGCGGTTCGCCGCCGCGGTGCACGGACGGCCCGCCCCGGTGGCCGGCTGGCTGACCGACCCGGAGATCACCGGCCTGAAGGTCTACGGGCCCGCCGAGGTCGACACCGCCACCGACCGGCCCTGCTACGGCACCGCCCTGCTCACCCGGCTGCCGGTGCACCACTGGCGGGCCCGCCGGTTCGCGCCGGCGCCGTTCGGGCTGCCGCTGCGAGTGGCCGGCCGGCGCGGCCTGACGCCCGTCCCGGACGAGCCCAGGGCGGCGCTCGCCGCGGTGCTGGAGGGGGCGCACGGCCCGTTCACGGTGGTCGCCACCCACCTGTCCTTCGTGCCCGGGTGGAACGTGGCCCAGCTGGCCGCGATCCGCCGGTGGATCGCCGACCTGCCCAAGCCCTACCTGGTGCTGGGCGACTTCAACCTGGTCGGCGCGGTGCCGCGGACCGTGCTCGGCGGGGCCAGCGCGCTGGAGCGCGGCACCTCGCAGGAGCGGATCCGGGAGCTGCGGGCCGCCCGCCGGGCCCGGGCCGCGCAGCCGGGGCCGCGGCGCCGGCGGGTGCGCGAGCCCCGGCCGCGGCTGCAGGGCTGGTACGACCTGGCCAGGACCCCGACCTACCCCTCGCACCGGCCGGCCGTGCAGTTCGACCACGTGCTGGCGGTCGGCGTGCCGCGCCGCGCGGTCGGCCCGGCGGCCGCCCCGCACACCGGCGTCTCGGACCACCGGCCGCTGGTGGTGGAGGTCACCCTCTGAGGCCGGGCGCCCTCTCCGGGCGCCCGGGTCAGGCGTTGCCGACGGCCTGCCGGCCGCCCGCCTGGTGCGGGAGCTGGCAGCCGGTCGGCTCGTACTGGAGCAGCAGCATCGCCGCGTCGTCCCCCAGCTTGTGGCCGACGTGCCGCACCACGTCCTCGTGCAGGCGGCGGAGCACCTCGACCGGACCACCGACCGCGAGGCCGGGCAGCCGCTCGCCGAGCGGGTAGAACACGCCCCGGTCGTCGCGGGCCTCGATCACGCCGTCGGTGTACAGCAGCACGCGGTCGCCCGGCCGCAGCGCCAGCCGCTGCACCGGCGGGTGGACGTCCGGCGGGTCGAGCACGCCGAGCGGCGGCACCGGCTCGGCCGGCTCCTGCAGTTCGAGCTCGCCGTCGGCGCGGACCAGCATCGGGCCGGGGTGGCCGCAGTTGACGATCTCCGCGGTGCCGTCCGGGCAGACCCCGATCAGTACCAGCGTGACGAACTCCTCCTCCACGCCCGGGTGGTCGTTCTCGTGCAGCGCGCGGTCCAGGCTGTCGGCCAGCCAGCCGGCCACCCGGGGCAGCGAGGGCTCCTGGTGGGCGGCCTCGCGGAAGGCGCCGAGCACGGCGGCGGCCGTCTCCACCGCGTTCAGGCCCTTGCCGCGGACGTCGCCGACCACGGCCCGCACGCCGTGCCGGGTGTTGACCACCTCGTACAGGTCACCGCCGATCGAGGCGTGCGCGGCGGCGGCCGCGTAGTGCACGGCCGCCCGGACGCTGCCCACCCGGTCGGGCACCGAGCGCAGCAGCACCCGGCGGGCGACCTCGGCGACCAGCTGCGCCTCGGCCAGCGCCCGTTCCTGGCGCAGCCGCAGCGTGGCGCTGACCCAGCCGATACCGGCCACCAGGGCGATCGCCAGCACCGTCGCGGTGTGCACCGACTCGCCGAGCACCCGGTTGTAGGCGGCCATCAGGAAGGCCACCAGCTCGGCCACCGCGCCGATGAACAGCGGGTACCAGGTGCGGCGGCTGACCACGGCGGCCAGCGCGGGGACGGCGGTGAGGGCCGGCTCCACGGTGACCCGGCTGTCGCTGAACCAGTCCAGCGAGGCCACCAGCAGCAGCCCGACCAGCGGCAGCGCGTGCGAGAGCCGCGGCCAGGTGCCGGTAGGGGTGCCGGGCAGCGCCCCGGGGGCGGGCCCGGCGATCCGTTCTCTGATCCATCCGGTCGCGCTCAACTTCGCTCACTCCAGCGGAGGTGGCCGGTGCCAGGGGACACCTGCAGTGATGACGGAAAGTCAGGGACTGCCGTCCCTGCGGGTGGGCCCGGGTACGGAGGTGACCGGTTACCGACCCCACAATAGGCGCGAAACGTGCACACCGCACAGGTTTCGCATGATCCCGTGACGACTTGGATGCTCTGCGTGACTCATTCTTCACTATTCCCGATCAGAAGCCGGGTCAACTCTTTTCGGTCGGGAAGTCCTGACGGTCTTTCCACCCGGCCGCTGCGGACGTACAGGAAGGAAGCCGTGACCTGCTCCACCGGAACGCCCGCCAGCTCCGCCCAGGCCACCCGGTAGATGGCCAGTTGGAGCGGGTCGGCGGTCTCCTCCCGGTGGGTCTTCCAGTCCACGACCTCGTAGCGTGACGAAGCCGGTGACGCCGCGTCACCGTCACCCTCCCGGTAGACCGCATCGATCCGGCCGCGCACCACCCGCCCCGCGAGCATCAGTTGGAAGGGCGCCTCGACCCGCAACGGCCGCCGCGTGGCGTACGGGCTGCGCAGGAACGCCTCCTTGAGCCGCTCCAGGTCGCGCTCGTCCTCGATGCCGTCCTCGTCCGCCCCGGGCAGCTCGAACGGCTCGATCAGCATCAGCGGTTCGATCCGGGACTGCACCCAGGCGTGGAACCGGGTGCCCCGGCGGGCGGCCGGCTGCGGCGGGCGGGGCATCGGGCGGGCCAGCTCGCGGGCGAAGCCGTCCGGGTCGGCCGCCAGCCGCATCAGCTGCGAGGCGGACAGCGACGCCGGCAGCGGCACCTCCCGGACGCCGCGCCTGGACTTCTCCAACTCGCCGAGCAGGGAGCCCAGATCGCGGTCCCAGGAGGCCACCGTGCGGCGGGCCTCCGGGGTGAGCTCGGCCGGTTCGGGGGCCGGCCGCCCGGCCAGCCGGGCCTGCACCACGCCGGCCACCCGGCGGCGGGCCGCCTGCGCGTCCCGGTCCAGCGGGAGCGGCCACGGCGTCTCCACCGAGACGGTGAGCGCCGGATTCTCCGCGTCCGGCAGCGGCTCCTCGGCCCACCGCTCGACCTCACCGCTCCCGGGCAGCTCGCAGAACTCCGCAAGCCGGCGCAGGAAGTCGGACGGGCCGCGGCGGCGCTTCTGGCTCGGCCCCCACCAGTGCCCGGCGGCCAGCAGCAGCGAACGCGGCCGGGTGAAGGCCACGTAGCCGAGCCGCAGCTCCTCGGTGGCCGAGTGGGCGGCCATCTCCTTCTTGAACAGGGTCATGCCCTTGGCGGTCCACTGCGGATCGGCGGGCAGGGTCGCCGCGTCCCCGCGCAGGGCGTGCGGCAGCACCTTCTTGGTGCTGGTCCAGCGCTCGCGCCCCTTGCCGCTCGGGAACGCGTCCTTGACCAGGCCCGGGACCACCACCACGTCCCACTCCAGCCCCTTGGACTTGTGCGCGGTGAGCACCTTCACGGTGTCCTCGCCGCCGGGCAGGCTGTTGTCCAGCCCGCGCTCGTACTCCTGGGCGGCGCGCAGGAAGGCCAGGAAGGCGGACAGGCCCGGGTCACCGTCCAGGTCGGCGAAGCCGGCCGCCACGTCCAGGAAGCTGTGCAGGGTCTCGCGCCGGCGGGCGGCCAGCGCCAGCGGGGAGGCGGACAGCTCCACCTCCAGGCCGGTGGCGGCCAGCACCCGGTGCAGCACGTCCATCAGCGGCTCGGCCAACGAGCGGCGCAGCTCCCGAAGCTCCCTGGCCAGCCGGGCGAACCGGACCTTGGCCTCCGGCGAGAACGGCAGCTCGTCCGGCGGCTGCGGCTCCAGGAAGGTCTCCAGCGCGTCGGCGAGCGAGACCACCTCGGTCGGGTCGGTCTCGGCGACCGCGGCGGCCAGCGGGTCGGCGCCCGGCAGCCGCTCGGTGCGCACCAGGTCGGCGGCGCGGCGGCCGAGCAGCGCCAGGTCGCGCGGGCCGATCCGCCAGCGCGGGCCGATCAGCAGCCGGACCAGCGCCGCGTTGGCCGTCGGGTCCTGGAGCACCTCGCAGACCGCCACCAGGTCCGCCACCTCCGGCAGCTGGAGCAGCCCGCCCAGGCCCACCACCTCGACCGGCACCTCGCGGGCGACCAGTGCGGCGTGGATGTCGGGGAAGGCGGCGCCGCCCCGGCAGAGCACCGCGATCCGGCCCGGCGCGGTGCCGGTCCGCACCAGGTGCGCGATCGAGTCGGCCAGCCAGTCGATCTCCTCGGCGTGGGTGGGCAGCAGGGCGCAGCGCACGAAGCCGTCCTGCTCCACCCCGGGCGCCGGGCGCAGCGCCTCCACGCCCTCGTGCATCGCGCGCAGCGGTGCGGCCAGCCGGTTGGCGAAGTCCAGCAGCCGCCCGCCGCTGCGGCGGTTCTCGCTCAGCGCGTACCGGGCGGCGGGGGTGCCGTCGCGGCGCGGGAAGTGCACCGGGAAGTCGTCCAGGTTGGCCACCGAGGCGCCCCGCCAGCCGTAGATGGCCTGGCACGGGTCGCCGACCGCGGTGACCGGGTGGCCGGCGCCCGCGCCGAACAGGCCGGCCAGCATCAGCCGCTGGGCGACCGAGGTGTCCTGGTACTCGTCCAGCAGCACCACCCGGAACTGCTCGCGCAGCAGCCGCCCCACCTCCGGCCGCTCCTGGGCGAGCCGGGCGCCGGCGGCGATCTGGTCGCCGAAGTCCATCAGGCCGGCCGCGCGCTTGCGCCGGCGGTAGTCCTCGACCAGGTGCAGCAGCTCCTGCCGGGCGCCGGCCGCGGCGGGCACCGCCCGCAGGTCGTCGTTGGTCAGCCGGACGGTGGCGAGGGCGTCCAGCAGCTCCTGGTCGTACGCGCGCAGCGCGGCCGGCTCGACCAGGTGCTCGGCCAGCTCGCCGTCGAGCGCGATCAGGTCCGCGACCAGAGTGGAGAAGGTGCCGGTCAGGCCGGGGTAGGGGCCGGGGGCCGAGCGGAGCACCTTGGCGGCGAGCTGGAAGCGGGTCGCGTCGGCGAGCAGCCGCACGTCCGGCTCTATGCCCAGGCGCAGGCCGTGCTCCTTCAGCAGCCGGCCGGCGAAGGCGTGGTAGGTGGAGATCTCGGGCTCGCCGAGCACCTCCTCGTCCGGCTCCAGCACCTGGGCCCGGACCAGGGCCTTGCGGACCCGCTCGGACAGCTCGCCGGCCGCCTTGTTGGTGAAGGTGAGGCCGAGCACCTGCTCCGGCCGGACGGCGCCCGAGCCGACCAGCCACACCACCCGGGCGGCCATCACCGTGGTCTTCCCGGAGCCGGCGCCGGCCACGATCACGGCAGGCTCCAGCGGGGCGCCGATGGCGAGCATCTGCTCCCGGTTGAAGGGGACGCCGAGCAGCTCCTTCAGCTGGTCGGGGTGGGTGAGCACGGCTTGCACGCCGACAACGCTAACCGCTGGCACCGACAGCGCGGGTCACTCGACCAGCTGGCGGCCGTCCCGCTGGGCGGAGCAGCTGGCGCGGAAGGAGCACCGGGCGCAGCCCTCCCCGGCGGTCGGCACGAAGCGTTCGGCCAGCACCCGGCCGGCCGCGTCGGCCAGCAGGTTCTCGATCCACGGTTCGCCCTCCGGCGGGCCCTGGTGCTGGACCTTCGGCCCCTCGGCCTCCCGCTTGGCGGGCTCCCGCAGGTGCACCAGCTCGGCGCCGCCGACGGCCGCGCCGTCCGCGAAGCCGGGCAGGGCGTCGAGCGCGCCGTTGCGGGCGGCCAGCTGGTAGACCGCGAGCTGCTTGTGCTCGGGCAGCGACTTGTCGGTCGGGATCCGCTTGCCGGTCTTGAAGTCGACCACGTACGCCCGGCCGACCGCGTCCTGCTCGACCCGGTCCATCGAGCCGCGGATGCGGACCGCGACGCCGCCGACCGTCAGGGTCAGGTCGAAGCCGTGCTCGGTGGCGACGGTGGTGCGGTCGCGCTCCAGGACGTGCCAGTGCAGGAAGCGCTCCAGCGCCGAGCGGGCCTCGGTCTTCTCCTGCTGGGACTTCCAGGGGGCGTCGAAGGCGAGCGCGTCCCAGACCGTGTCCAGCCGCTCCATCAGCACGGCGAGGTCGGCCGGGGTGCGCCCGGAGCCGACCTCGTCGGCCAGCGCGTGCACCACGTTGCCGAAGCCCTGCGCGGCCGTGGTGGTGGTCGCCGCCTTCACGTCCTTGTCCAGGAACCACTGCAGGGCGCAGTTCTCCAGCTGCTCCAGCCCGCTGCCGGAGAGCCGCACGGGCACGTCGGCCTCGCGCAGCGGCTCGGGGGCGGCGCTCTGGTCGACCAGCCCCCACCAGCGGTCCGGGTGGGCGGCGGGCACCAGCGGGACCCCGTCCTCGTCGGTGGCGCCCGCCAGCTGGGCCAGGCGCTCGGCGGCGGCCTGCCGCAGCCCGGCGGGCGCGGAGCCGTCCACGGTCACCGACCGCAGCTCGGCGACCAGCGCGGCCACCGACAGCGGCCGGCGCGGGCGGCTGGTGACGTCCTCCACGGTGACCTGGGGGGTACGGCTGCGCACCCGGCCGGTCGCCGGGTCGAGCTCCTCGCGGTACAGCTCGCGCAGGAACCGGGACGGCTCGTCACCGTCCTCGGCCTGGGCCTTCACGGCGGTGACGACCAGGCGTTCCTTGGCCCGGGTGGCGGCGACGTAGAACAGCCGGCGCTCCTCGCCGAGCAGCGCGGCCGGGGAGAGCGGCTCGGCGAGGCCGTCCCGGCCGATCCGGTCGGCCTCCAGCAGCGAGCCGCGGCGCCGCAGGTCGGGCCACAGGCCCTCCTGGACGCCGGCCACCACCACCAGCCGCCACTCCAGCCCCTTGGAGCGGTGCGCGGTCATCAGCCGGACCGCGTCCGGGCGCACCGCGCGGACGGTCAGCGTGTCGGCGGCGATGTCCTGCGCCTCCAGCTCGGCCAGCAGCTCCGCCGCGCCGCGGTGGCCGGCCACCTGCTCCTCCGCCCGGGCGGCGGTCTCGAACAGGGCGCAGAGCGCGTCCAGGTCGCGGTCGGCGTTGCGCCCGCCCGCGCCGCCGCGCAGCGCGGCCCGCTCCAGCCGCTCCCGCCAGCGCCGACTGCCGTCCCACAGCTCCCAGAGCGCCTCCTCGGCGCTGCCGCCGCCGGCCAGCAGTTCGCGGACCTTGCGGAGCAGCATGCCGAGGTCACGGGCGCGGCGGGCGTACAGCGGCTCCATCGCGATCAGCCGCTCGGGCTCGGCCAGCGCCTCCCGGATCAGCTCACCGGCGGCGCGCGGGGCCCTCGGCACCGGCCCCCGGTCGCCCTCCCGGCGCTGGGCGGGGACCAGCGGCGTGGCCGCCGGTTCCTGGTCCTGCTCCTGGTCCCACTCCGACTCCTGCTCCGGGGTCCACTCCGGCTCCCACGGCTCCTGCTCGGGATCCGGCTCGGGCTCCGGGTCGGGCTCGGTCAGGTCCCAGCCGCCGTCCTCGTCGCCGGCCGCGGTGTCCCCGCCGACCGGGCCCCCGCCGGCCGCGTGGTCCGCCGCCCGGGCGGCCGCCCGCAGCGCCAGGCGTTCCTCCTCGCGCAGCGCCCGCCCGAGCCGGCGCAGGTCGGAGCCGTCCAGGCCGCCGAGGGGCCCGGTGAGCAGGGTGTGCGCGACCTCCGCGGTCAGCGCGGCGAGCGGCTCGGCGCACACCCCCAGCGCCTGGAGCAGCGGGGTGACGGCGGGCTCCTCGCGCAGCGGCAGGTCGTCGCCGTCGATCTCCAGCGGGACGCCCGCCGAGGTCAGCGCCCGGCGCACCCCGGGGATCGACCGCGCGCCGGCGCGGACCAGCACCGCCATCTCGCCCCACGGCACCCCGTCCTCCAGGTGCGCGCGGCGCAGCAGGTCGGCGATCGAGTCCAGCTCGGCGCCGGGCGTGGGGTAGCTGTAGACCTCGACCCGGCCGCCCTCGCGGGCGGGCAGCAGCGCCCGGTGCTGGGCGAGCTTGTCGGCGGGCAGCCGTCCCATCGGCATCCGCCGGGCGAGCTCCCGGGAGGCGGCCAGCAGCACCGCGCCCGAGCGGCGGGACACCCGCAACACCTGGACCTCGGCCGGGGCGCCGCCGGCCTGCCGGAAGGTCTGCGGGAAGTCGAGGATGCCGTTGATGTCCGCGCCGCGGAAGGCGTAGATCGACTGGTCCGGGTCGCCCACCGCGACCAGGTCCCGCCCGTCGCCGGCCAGCTGCCGCAGCAGCCGCACCTGGGAGGGGTCGGTGTCCTGGTACTCGTCGACGAACACCACCTCGTACCGCTCGCGCAGCCCGGCGCCCACCTCGGGGCGCTCGGCGAGCAGCACCGCCCGGTGCACCAGCTCGGCGTAGTCGAGCACCCCGCGCAGGTCCAGCACGTCCAGGTAGTCGGCCAGGAAGTGGGCGGCGGCGGCCCAGTCCGGGCGCTGCACTCCGTCGGCGAAGCGGGCCAGCTCGGCCTCGCCGAGACCGAGCTCGCGGCTGCGGGCGAGCACCGCGCGGACCTCGTCGGCGAAGCCGCGGGTGGTCAGGCAGGCGCGCAGGTCCAGCGGCCAGCCGATCCGGCCGACCCCGAGGCGGGCGTCCTCGGCGTCGCCCGCCAGCAGCTCGCGGACCATCACGTCCTGCTCCGGGCCGGAGAGCAGGCGCAGCGGGTCGGCGTACTCCTCGGGGCTCTGGTGGGCGCGCAGCAGGGCGTAGCAGAACGAGTGGAAGGTGGTGGCCTGCGGGGCGAGGCCGTCGGCGACCCGCGCGGTCATCCGGTCGCGCAGCTCCATCGCCGCCTTGCGGCTGAAGGTGAGCACCAGGATCCGTTCGGGATCCGTGCCGGCGGCGATCCGCCGGGCCACCGCCTCGACCAGCGTGGTGGTCTTGCCGGTGCCGGGGCCGGCGAGCACCAGCAGCGGGCCCGAGGCGTGCTCGACCACCGCCTGCTGATACTGGTCGAGCGCAGGCGGGGCGGGGTGTGCGAGCGGGCTGCGCACCAGGCGGAAAGGGGAGGTCAATGCGGTCCAGAACGGTTGTGCCAGGGTCGTGCTTCGGGCTGCTGCACAGCGGCCCCGGGGCGGACCGCAGACATCGAGCCTACGATCCTGCCCCGTCATTCCCGTCCGCGCACCCGGTTCCCGGGGTTCGGGGGCGTGCCCGGGCGGGCGCGCTACCGGCCGTCCCAGCGGGCCAGGCGCAGGTCCACCCGGGGTTCGCCGGCCACCGTGCGCAGCGGGGTGCCCTCGGCCCGGTACTCCGGCAGCGCGCGGTGCTCGTGGCCGGGCAGCGGCCGGCCGTCGGCGCGGATCACCCGCCACCACGGCACCGCTCCGCCGTAGAGCGCCATCACCCGGCCGACCTGACGGGGGCCGCCCTGCCCGAGGTACTCGGCGACGTCCCCGTAGGTCATCACCCGGCCCGGCGGGATCCGCTCGGTCAGGTCGAGGACGAGCTCGGCGTAGGGTGGCAGACCGTCCTGGCCGGCCGGATCCAGCGGCTCGGTGGGTTCGCTCATCTGCCGCATTCTTCCGCATCCGGTCGATTTCGGGGCCCCGCGCGGATGATCCGCCGCGCCCGATGCGCCCCCTGTCCAGCACCGGGCGTCCGGGCATGGCAGCATCTTCGGGGCAACGCGTGGTGATACAAGGACAAGACCAGATGACCGGGACGGCAGACGTGAACGTGGACAAGGGCTCGGACGAGTCCGCCACCGACGATGCTGCGGGACCGGAGCACGCCGAACCCGAGGCGGTGTCGCTGTTCAAGACGCCGCCGCAGAGCGGGCCCGCGGGGCGCGAGCAGCAGGGGCCGCCCGGCCCGGCCGCGCCGTCCCCGGTCCCGTCCGCGCCGGAGCACTCGGGGGAGCACCGGCTGGCGGTCGACGAGCCGCTGCTGCCGCCGCGCGCGCACCGCCCGTCCGACCTGCTCCGGTTCATCGCCGGGCTGCTCGGCATCATCGCCGTCTTCGTGCTGGCGCAGATCGCGGTCTCGACCACCACCGGCATCGAGAACGACATCGCCAAGAGCGCCCACAAGGTCCCGAACCTGCTGAGCACGATCGCCGCGCTGGTCTCCAGCGTGGCCGTGCTGGCCGTCCCGCTGGCGTTCGCGGTGGAGCGGCTGATCAAACGCGACGGCCTGCGGGTCGCCGACGGGGTGCTCGCCTCGGTGCTCGCCTACGGGGTCTCGCTGGGCGTCGACTGGTGGGTCGCCGCGGGCGCGCCCGACACCGTCCGGGACGCCCTCACCCAGCTGCAGAGCGCGGCCGGGGACAAGCTGACCGATCCGGTGCACGGCTATCTGGCCCCGGTGATCGCGTACATGACAGCAGTGGGCATGTCCAGCCGACCACGCTGGCGGGTGGCGCTGTGGATAGTCGTCATCCTGAGCGGGACCACCGAGCTGATCAGCGGCTACACCACCCCGCTCTCGCTGCTGCTCACCGTGCTGATCGGCTGGTCGGTGGCGTACGGCACGCTCTACGCGATCGGCTCCCCGAACATCCGGCCGACCGGCAAGACCCTGATGGTCGGCCTGCGCAAGGTCGGCTTCAGCCCCTCGGCCGCCCACCGCGCCCCGGACGCCCCCGGCGACACCCGCCGCTACCTGGTCACCCAGCAGGACGGCCCGCTGCTGGACGTCCACATCATCGACCGCGAGCAGCAGGCCTCCGGCTTCTTCTACCGGGCCTGGCGCCGGGTACGGCTGCGCTCGGTGGCCGTCCGGCGCAGCCCGCAGTCGCTGCGCCAGGCACTGGAGCAGGAGGCGCTGATCGCGTACGCGGCCGCCGCCTCCGGCGCCCGCGCCCCGCAGCTGGTCGCCACCTCCGAGCTCGGCCCGGACGCCGCGATCCTGGTCTACCAGAACGTCTCCGGGCGGACCCTGGACGAGCTGACCGAGGAGGAGATCACCGACGACGTGATGGCCTCGCTCTGGGAGTCGGTCGGGGCCCTGCACGAACGGCGGATCGCGCACCGGCGGCTGACCGGCGAATCGCTGCTCGTGATGGACGGCACCACCGGCTGCCTGGTCAACCTCTCCGGCGGCGACATCGCGGCCGGCGACCTGACGCTGCGCATCGACGTCGCCCAGCTGCTCACCACCTTCGCGCTGCGGATCGGCCCGGAGCGGGCGGTGGCGGTGGCCAACGAGGTGCTCGGGCCGGAGCGGGTGGCCGCCGCGCTGCCGCTGCTCCAGCCCGTCGGGCTGAGCCGCTCCACCCGGATCGACCTGCAGCGGATGACCAAGGAGCGCAAGGCCGCCGCACAGGCACTGGCGGTCGAGCAGGTCGCGGCGGGCGAGCGCACCCAGGAGCAGGCCGAGGAGGACATCGCGGTGGCCGGCGAGGACCTGCTCAGCCGGATCCGCGGCCAGATCCTGCAGATCGCGCCCGAGGCGCCGATGGCCCCCGCCAAGCTGGAGCGGCTGAAGCCGAAGACGCTGATCATGGTGATCGCGCTGACCTTCGCCGCCTACCTCGCGCTCACCACGATCCAGCCGGGCCAGCTGAAGCTGTCCCAGATGGACTGGGCCTGGGCCTCGGTGGCGCTGGTCGCCGCGGCGGCCAGCTACGTCGCCGCGGCGATGAGCCTGACCGGCTTCGTGCCCGAGCGGCTGCCGTTCGAACGGACCGTGGCGGCCCAGCTGGCCGGCTCCTTCGTCAAGCTGGTGGCCCCCGCCGCGATCGGCGGCATCGCGCTCAACACCCGCTACCTGCAGAAGGCCGGGATCCGCCCGGGCCAGGCGGTGGCCAGCGTCGGCGCCTCCCAGCTGGCCGGCCTGGCCGGCCACCTGATGCTGCTGTTCGGCTTCGGCCTGATCACCGGCACCCAGACCAACGGCGACCTCGGCGCCTCCCGGGCGGTGATCATCGGGGTGCTGACGGCCGCCGTGCTGGCCCTGGTGGTGGCCGCGGTGGGCCCGCTGCGGCGGTTCGTGGTGACCAGGGTGCGCTCGCTGTTCTTCGGCGTGGTGCCCCGGATGCTGGACCTGATGCAGACCCCGCGCAAGCTGGTCAGCGGCTTCGGCGGCATCCTGCTGCTGACCCTGAGCTTCACCTCCTGCCTGTACGCCTCGGTGCAGGCGTTCGGCGGGTCGATGACCTTCTCGGCGGTCGCGGTGGTCTTCCTGACCGCCAACGCGGCCGGCTCGGCGATCCCCACCCCGGGCGGCATCGGTCCGGTCGAGATCGCCCTGATCGGCGCGCTGACCGTCGGCAACGTACCGGCCTCGGCCGCCACCCCGGCGGTCTTCCTGTACCGGCTGCTCACCTTCTGGCTCCCGGTGCTGCCGGGCTGGATCGCGTACAACGTCCTGCAGCGCAAGGGCGCCCTCTAGCGCTTGCCCCGTCCCGCCCGGACGCACCGAGGGCCGCCGTCCCCGGTGGGGACGGCGGCCCTCGGCCTGCCGGGCGGGACGGTCTAGTAGACCGGCTTGTGCGGCTCGATCTGGTTGACCCAGCCGATCACGCCGCCGCCCAGGTGGACGGCGTCGCCGAAGCCCGCCGACTTGAGCACGGCGAGCACCTCGGCCGAGCGCACGCCGGTCTTGCAGTGCAGCACGATCTTCTTGTCCTGCGGCATCTTCTCCAGCGCGGTGCCCATCAGGAACTCGTTCTTCGGGATCAGCGTCGCGCCCGGGATCGAGACGATCTCGTACTCGTTCGGCTCGCGGACGTCGATCAGGAAGATGTCCTCGTCCTCGTCCAGCCACGCCTTGAGCTGCTTGGAGGTGATGGTCGCGCCCTGGGCCGCGGCCTGCGCCTCCTCCGACACGACGCCGCAGAAGGCCTCGTAGTCGATCAGCTCGGTGACGGTCGGGTTCTCGCCGCAGAGCGCGCAGTTCGGGTCCTTGCGGACCTTCACCTGGCGGTAGGTCATCTCCAGGGCGTCGTAGATCATCAGACGGCCGACCAGCGGCTCGCCGACCCCGGCGAGCAGCTTGATCGCCTCGGTGACCTGGATCGAGCCGATCGAGGCGCACAGCACCCCGAGCACGCCGCCCTCGGCGCAGGACGGCACCATGCCCGGCGGCGGGGCCTCCGGGTAGAGGCAGCGGTAGCAGGGGCCGTGGTCGGCCCAGAACACGCTGGCCTGACCGTCGAAGCGGTAGATCGAGCCCCACACGTACGGCTTGCCGAGCAGCACCGCGGCGTCGTTCACCAGGTACCGGGTGGCGAAGTTGTCCGTGCCGTCCACGATCAGGTCGTAGCCGGCGAAGATCTCCATCACGTTGGAGTTGTCCAGGCGGTCCTCGTGCAGGATCACCTCGACGTAGGGGTTGATCTCCTTGACCGAGTCACGGGCGGACTCGGCCTTGGAGCGCCCGATGTCGGACTGGCCGTGGATGATCTGGCGCTGCAGGTTCGACTCGTCGACCGTGTCGAACTCGACGATGCCGAGCGTCCCGACACCCGCGGCGGCCAGGTACATCAGTGCGGGCGAACCGAGGCCGCCGGCGCCGACGCACAGCACCTTGGCGTTCTTCAGCCGCTTCTGCCCGTCCATGCCCACGTCGGGGATGATCAGGTGGCGGGAGTACCTGCGGACCTCGTCGACGGTGAGCTCGGCGGCCGGCTCGACCAGGGGTGGCAGCGACACGGAAACTCCGATGGTCGTCAGTTCGGTATTGCCTACGCCAACAGTGTCACGTGCCGCCGGTATTCCGAGACAGCATGTCCGATGGGCGAGACACCGCCCACCGGATCGTGGGACCACCGCGCACCGCCCCGACCAGCCCCAACGCGCTTGCCGCCAGGGCCTGTCGGACGATTCGCGGGGCCGGGCGGCCGGTCAGACCCGGCAGGCGGTCTCCAGCCAGATGTCGCCGAGCGACTCCTCCAGCGGGACGTGCGTCCGCCAGCCGAGACGGTCCCGGGCGGTGCGGACGTCGGCCTGCCGCCAGGGCACCGGCTCCGCCGCCGGCCGGGCCTCGGCCGGCCGGTACAGCCCGTCCGCGTGGCCCGGACCGGCCTGGGCGGGCAGCAGCACCTGCCGGCCGTCCTCCGCCACCGAACCCTCGAAGCCGGAGGCCCGGACCAGCAGGTGGGCCGCCTCGCGGGCCCGGACGGCGTGCCCGCTGCCGATGTTGATCACGCCGGTGGCGGCCGAGACCGCCGCCGCCTGGATCGCCCGGGCCACGTCCCGGACGTCCACGAAGTCCCGGTACCCGGACAGGTCCGGCATCCGGACCTGGAGCTCGTCCTGCTCCAGCGCCCGCCGCAGCCCCTCGGCCAGTCGGCCGAACAGCGAGGCGGTCGGCGAACCGGGGCCGACCACGTCGAAGATCCGCAGCACCAGCGCGTCCAGCCCGGAGGCGAGCACCAGCTCCGTCCCGGCCAGCTTGGAGACACCGTACGGGCCGACCGGCCGCGGCTCGGTGGTCTCCGGGATCGGGCCGCCCGCCTGCACCGGCCCGTACTCCGCGGCCGAGCCGATGTGCACCAGCCGGGCCGGCTCCCGGCTGCGCCGGATCGCCTCGCAGACGGTCGCCACCGCCAGCGTGTTGGCCTGGATCAGCAGCCGCGAGGTGCCGTACGTCGCCCCCGCGCAGTTCACCACCACCTGCGGGGCCACCGCGTCCAGGAACCGGGCCAGCGCGCCGGGGCTGCCCGCCGTCAGGTCGAACCGGATGTCGGCCGAGTCCCGGCGGCCGAGCACGGTGACCTGCATGCCCGGATCGGCCAGCAGTCGCTCGGCGACGCGGCGGCCGATGAAGCCGTCCGCGCCCAACAGCAGCACCCTCATCGGGGGTGTCCTTCCCTGAAGCCCGGGGCGCGCACGCCGCGGGCGGTTTCTCTCGGACCACGGCCGTGCGGCCGTGGTCCGGTGGCTCGGCCGGGCGGGCCCGGCCGGTAGGAACCCGGGCGGCCGGAGGCCACCCAGGCGTACGGGAGGAGCAGCAGCCCGACCGTGCCGCAGGCCGCCAGCCGGGCCGCGGCGGCCGGGAACGCCCCGGTGAGCAGCAGGGCCGCCACGCCCGCCACCGGCAGGGCCACCGCGGCGGGCGCCGGGTGTTCACCCCGCAGCAGGGCGGTGGCCAGCACCAGCAGCAGCGCGACCGCGGCCTGGGCGGCCCACTGGGTCGCGCCCGCCCGGTGCGCGGCGCCGTGCAGCAGCCCCCCGGCGGGGCCCGGCCCCGGTGCCAGGGCGGAGGCGGCGGCCAGCGCACCGAAGGTCAGCACCGCGAGCACGGCCAGGTGCAGCAGCACGGCGACCGGCAGCACCGGCCGCATCCGGCCCCGGAACTCCGCCATCGTGCGGGCCGAGCCGAGATGGCCCCGGCCCGTCCGGCGCAGCCAGTCGGCCGACCAGGCCGCCGACCCCAGAGCCAGCACCGCGACCGCCGCCAGCAGGGCGTCCGCACCACCGGCGCCGGTGACCGTCGGAGCCAGCAGCAGGGCGATCCCCAGCCCGTACCCGCAGCGCACGGCCCGGCTGCCGGCCGGGGCGGACCGGGACAGCGGCACGGCGGCGAGCAGCAGCAGGGCGAGGGCGACCGGCCGGCCGAGGCCGGGCAGCGCCGACCCGACGAGCAGGAGCAGCGCGGCCGGCAGGCCGTGCCGGACGGCGGCGCCGGTGGCCCGGCCCCAGCTGCGGGCCCAGGGCGCGGGGCGCTCGGCCGGGGCCGGCTCCGGCGGGCGGCGCGGCACCCGGGCGTACAGCTCCTCGGCCAACCCGAAGACGTCCGCGTGCCGGTAGTGGCCGGCCGTCCCGGCGCCGATCCCGGCGTCCTCCAGGGCGGCGGCGATCTCCAGCGGGTCCACGGCCTGCTCGCACACCGCGCGGTGCCGGGCGATCAGCTCGCGCACCGGGTCGGCGGGCGGGGTCCCGGTGGCGGGATCGGGCGCTCCGCCGGGCGGGCCCGTGGCCGGGCGGGCGGGCGCGCCGGCCCTCGGCGGTGGTCCGGGCATCAGAGCGCCTCGGCCAGGGCCCCGGGCGCGGCCGCGTCGTCCGCGGGCCGCTCCCGGCCGCCGTCGGGCGCGGCCTCGGGCGGCTCGGGCTCGGCGCCCGCGCCGGCCACCCAGTACTCGGCGGGCCGGGCGAAGGGTTGCAGCCGCTCGCCCGCCCCGGCCGGGAAGGCGGGCCAGCGCGAGACCAGCTCCAGGTAGATGTCCCGGAAGGCGGTGATCACCGGCTCGACCGCGAACCGTTCCTGCGCGCGCAGCCGGCCCGCCAGGCCGAGTCTGGCCCGGCGCTCCTCGTCGCCGAGCAGTGCCAGGCAGGCGCCCGCCAGCGCCTGCGGGCTGCGCGGCGGCACCAGCAGGCCGGTCGGCCCGACCACCTCGCGGGCCACCCCGACATCGGTGGCGACCACGGCCCGGCCGCTGAGCATGGCGTCCGCCAGCAGGCGGGGGCTGCGCTGGGCGAGCGCCGAGAAGACCACCACCCGGCCGGCCTGCCAGGCCTCGGCCGGCGTGCCCGGGCGCCCCTCGAAGGTGACCGCACCGGCGACGCCGAGCCGCTCGGCGATCTCCTCGCAGTGCAGGCGGTACCCCGGCACCCCCTCCTCGCCGTACATCCGCAGCACCGCGCCGGGCAGCTCGGCCCGGACCTGGGCGAACGCGTGCAGCATCAACTCCGGGTCGCGGCCCGGCTCCAGGGCCCCGGCCCAGACCAGCGCGGGCTCCGGCGGCTCGGCGCCGGCGACCTCCCGGGCGACCGCGGGGGTGCCCTCGTGCACCACCCTGATCCGGGCCGGATCGGCGCCGCAGCGCTGCTGCCACTGCTGGTCGTAGGAGCTGCCCGGGGTGAGCACCGCGGCCTGCCGGTAGGTCTCCTCGGTGAGCAGCCGGAAGAAGGTCAGCAGCAGCGCCCGGACCGGCCAGCGGTAGGGCGCGGTGCGGTAGCTGCGGTACTGCTCGCGCAGGTGCAGCCCGTGCTCGGTGACCACGAACGGGATGCCGTGCAGCTGCTTGGCGACCAGCGCGGGCAGCGCGGCCGGGCCGCCGCCCACCACGTGGCACAGGTCGGCCGAGCCGAGCGCGCCGGGCCCGGTGCCGTACCAGTCGGCCGACAGCGGGCGCAGGCACTGCTCCAGCAGGTCGGCGGCGACCAGGACGTCGCGCACCAGCGGCTGGCCGGCCGCGGTGTCCGCGCCGGGCGAGCGCCAGACCTGCTCCAGCACCCGCTGGGCGGCCCCGGAGGCGAGGAAGGCGGGCAGCGCGCCGTCCGCCCCGGCCAGCTCGGCCAGCCGGTACAGCCCGGGGCCGAAGGAGGCCCGCTCGCCCGGCAGCACCAGGGCGCGCACCAGCTGCTCGTACGCTTTGCGGTACGACCGGCGGCGGTGCGCCGAGGGCCCGCGGCCGGCCGGGCGGCGGCCCCACATCGGCAGCTCGTGCACCGCGGCCAGCCCGCGCACCGGCGGCCGGACGGGGCCGGGCTCCGGCTCCTCGGCGCGGGCGCCGCGGGCCAGCAGGTAGAGCTGGAACTCGTGCTCGACCAGCCCGTCGGCCAGCCGGCCGCACCAGCTGTCACCACGCTTCGCGTTCGAATAGGTGCTCTCGGTGAGCAGAGCGATGCGCACGACGCCTCCAGAGCAGAGCGTTCGACCTGGGTTCAACGACTACGACACAGGGAGCCTGATCAACCAGCGACACCAATGCTCAGCAAGGAAACGGCCCCGGGCGGCGCCGCGACCACTCCCCGTGGCCCCGGCTCCCGGCTCCGCTGTTCAGCCCCCTCGGACCCCGACCGGGCCCCGACGGTCACTGCTCCCCCACACCTGTTCGGTCTGACACCACGAAGGTAGAACGACCCGCCGCCCGCACCTCGCTCACCTGCCTGGTAGCCACCTGAACGAGTGAACAAGCGTGACCGCGGACCGCCTGCGGCGTTCACCCGGACCGGCGGACACCCGCCACGGGCGGCCGTTCCCGCCCCGACCGGGCCCCGCCCGGCGCCCCGCTCAGGCCTCCGCCAGCAGCTCCCGGACGGCCCGGCCGACCCGCTCCGGGTGCTCCATCATCGCCACGTGCCCGGAGTCCGGCAGCACCAGCAGCCGGGCGTCCGCGAACGCCTCGCAGGCCCGCCGGGCGCACCGGTACGAGACCAGCTTGTCCTTCAGCCCGTACACCAGCAGCACCGGCACCCGCACCTGCGCGGCCTGCCGCCACAGCGACTGCTCGCCGCGCTCGGTGTACGCCGACACCACCCCGCGGGCCGAACCGGCCAGCACCGCCAGCGCGTACGGCAGCGCCATCCGCCGCCGGTACTCCTCGACCGCCCGCGCCCGCTGTGCGGCCGGTATGGCCGACGGGTCCGCGTACACCAGCCGCAGCAGGCTGTCGGTGGCCGCCTCGACGCTGCGCCGGCGGTCCGGGGCGCGGCCGAGCAGCGCGGGCAGGCCGGGCACCGCGAGCAGGCCGGTCGGCCAGGCGCTGCGCTGCGGGGGCAGTTCGGGCAGGGCCGGCGAGATCAGGGTCAGGCTGCGCACCAGGTCCGGCCGCAGCGCGGCGACCCGGACCGAGACCGCCCCGCCGAGCGAGTTGCCGAACAGGTGGACCGGCCCGCGGCCGGCGTGCTCCAGGTACCCGATCACCGCCCGGGCGTGCCCGGAGACCGAGAGGTTGCCGTCCTGCGGCGGGGTGGACCAGCCGAACCCGGGCAGGTCCAGCGCCTCGCCCGCGACCACCCCGGACAGCTCGGCCATCAGCGCGGCCCAGTTGTCCGCCGAGCCGCCGAGACCGTGCACGTAGAGCGCCGGCGGCAGCCCGTCCGGGGTGCCCCGCAGCGGGCCGCGGACCGCCAGCTCGGCCCCGGGCACCCGTACGGTTCGGAACGATTCGGCCTCGGTCTCCAGCTGTTCGGCGCTCATGGAGCACGATGGTAGTAAGCCGGTACCCGGCCCCACCGGCCGCCGGGCCGGATCTCACCCTGTGGACAGCGCGGATCCGGACCGTATTGTGGGCTCCCGACAAGGCCGTTTCTACGTTTTACTCGGCTCTGCCGGGAGCGGACCCGGTTACCCAAAAGTAGAATCAATGGCTCTGCCAGCCATGTCCGACCGTGAAGTGAGGAGCGCCGTGACGGCCATCCAGGAGGCGCAGGAGCGCCCGCGCGGTGCTCGCCTGCCGCGAAGCGCCCGCCGTGAACAACTGCTCGGCGCGGCCCAGGAGGTGTTCGTCGCCCAGGGCTACCACTCGGCCGCCATGGACGACATCGCCGACCGGGCCGGGGTCAGCAAGCCGGTGCTCTACCAGCACTTCCCGGGCAAGCTGGAGCTCTACCTCGCCCTGCTCGACAAGCACTGCGACGCCCTGGTCGACGCGACCCGCGAGGCGCTCGCGGCGACCACCGACAACAAGCAGCGGGTCGCGGCCACCATGGAGGCGTACTTCCACTACGTCTCCAGCGAGTCCGGCGCGTTCCGGCTGGTCTTCGAGTCCGACCTGACCAACGAGCCCGCCGTGCGCGAGCGGGTGGAGCGCGCCAGCGACCTGAGCGCCACCCTGGTCAGCAAGGTGATCGCCGAGGACACCGACCTCCCCGAGGCGGAGGCCAAGCTGCTGGCCGCCGGCGTCTGCGGCCTGGCCCAGATCACCGCCCGCTACTGGCTCTCGCAGGGCCAGGAGATCCCGCGGGACGAGGCCGTCCGGCTGGTCGCCAGCCTGGCCTGGCGCGGGCTCAAGGGATTCCCGATGCACCCGAACGACCAGGACCCGGACCAGGACGACGAGTCGCCCGCGGACAGCTGATCAGCGGACCTTCGCCGCACGGCCCGAGCCGTGCTCTAAGGTGAAGCCGTACGGCGCAAGGACCGCGGACACCCGTTCGAGGTGGTGCGCAAGGCTGTTGCAACCCCGGAGGGATGGAAGCCGTGGAGGTCAAGATCGGCGTGCAGAACACGCCCCGAGAGATCGTGCTCGAGAGCTCGCTCAGCGCGGACGAGGTCGCGAGCGCGGTCGCCAAGGCGCTGGAGGGCACCGAGAAGCTCCTCTCCCTCACCGACGAGCACGGCCGCCGCATCCTCGTCCCGGCCGAGCGCCTGGCGTACGTGGAGATCGGCGAGCAGGCCGCGCGCAAGGTGGGCTTCGGCACCCTCTGAGGCGCCCCGCGGGCGCCCAGGTCGAACGGCGGTGGCCGTCCCCCGAGCGGGGGGCGGCCACCGCCGTTCGCACGTCCGGGGCGTACCCCGGCCGCGCACGGGGTAGGGCGAGTACGGCACCCACCGCGCGAACCCCGGGAGGCAGCCCGTGTACGTCGAGACGATCGCCTACGCCCTGATCGGCCTGACCGTCGGCATCGGCGCCGTGGTGCTGCTGCCGAGCTGGTTCCCCACCGCCCGGGCCGTCACCGTCTCGACCGCGCTGGTCGCCGCCCTGCTCGGCGGGGTGATCTCCCGGTACGCCTTCGACGGGCGGCTCCCGGCCGCCGCCCTCGCCGTCTCCGCGGTCAGCGCGGTGCTCCTGGTCTCGGTGCCGGCCCGGCCGGACCGGCCCCGGCGGCGGTCCGGCAGCCACCGCCGCCGGCCCGCCTGATCGGTCGCGGGCCTCAGGAGGCCAGGCCGAGCGCCGCCATCCGCCGGGTGTGGGCCTCGGTGATCCGGTTGAACATCTTGCCGACCTCGACCAGGTCGAAGCCCTGCACCTGGGCGCCGCCCACCAGCAGGTTGGACAGCGCGTCGCGCTCGGCGACCACCCGCTGCGCCTGGCTGAGCGCCTCGCCCATCAGCCGGCGGCCCCAGAGCGCGAGGCGGCCGCCCACCCGGGGCTCGTCCTCGATCGCCTGCCGCACCCGGTCGACCGCGAAGGCCGCGTGCCCGGTCTCGGCCATCACCCGCAGCACCAGGTCCCGGGTGTCGTCGTCCAGCCGGACGGCCACCTCGCGGTAGAAGTCGGTCGCGATGGCGTCCCCCACGTACGCCTTGACCAGGCCCTCCAGCCAGTCGGAGGGAGCGGTCAGCCGGTGGAAGGCCTCCAGCGGCTCGACGAACGGCGTCATCACCTCGGTCGGGTCCGCCCCGACCTCGGCGATCCGGTCGTGCAGCAGCTGGTAGTGGTGGAACTCGGCCGAGGCCATCCGGGCCAGCGCGGCCTTGTCGACCAGGCCGGGGGCGAACTTGGCGTCCTCCGCGAGCCGCTCGAAGGCGCTCAGCTCGCCGTACGCGAGCGCGCCGAGCAGGTCGAGCACGGCCGCCCGGTAGCTCGGGTCCGCCGCGCAGCTCGCCCAGTCGCCGATCGAGCCGGCCCGCTGCGGGGTGGTCGGGTCGGTCGGGGTGCCCTCGCCAGATTCCTGAGTCTCCATGGCACGTCACCTTAGACCGCCGGACCGCCCGCCACCGGCCCGGCCGCCCGGCCGGACCCCCGCCCACCAGCCCGAGTAAGCCGCGTCACGTGTTCGAGTCGGCGCTGGACTGTATGGTGGTAGTGAGGCCTGGTGTACTCGCGCGGCCCGTCCTGCCGGACAGGCCGCGCAGACGTGCTCCGTGCAGACGTTTCTGCGCGGGGGCAGGCACTCACGTACGCGGATGCCCGGTCGGAGACCCGATCGGCTCCGACCATGGCCTGGACTTCGGGCCTTGGCACCGCATCAGTGGCCGAGCGAGGGCCGCCGCGGACCGCGCCACGGCGCAGGTCCCGCGCCGACCCCTCACGGGAATCCTCCCCCACGCCGCCGGACGACGCGCCCTTCACCGGGCCGCGCGGGTCAGCAGGCAGCAGGGACCGGCGCGGTGTGCGACCCACAGCTGTGAACCGTGGCCCTTCGACGGCCCGCCGCAGCGGTATGGCCGCCCGCCGCCCTCTCGCTCTCGGCCCCCCATATGGAAGAGGCAGCACCCTGTCCACCACCGCTGAACCCATCAAGACGACGTTCCGGGACCTCGGGATCCTCCCGGAGACCGCCGAGGCCCTGGAGGCCGTCGGCATCGTCCATCCCTTCCCCATCCAGGAGATGACCCTCCCGGTCGCGCTGACCGGGCACGACGTCATCGGCCAGGCCAAGACCGGCACCGGCAAGACGCTCGGCTTCGGCCTCCCGCTGATCGAGCGGGTCGTGGTCCGGGCCGACATCGACGCCGGCCGCGCCACCGAGGACCAGCTCTCCGACAGCCCGCAGGCCCTGATCGTGGTCCCGACCCGCGAGCTGTGCACCCAGGTCACCAACGACCTGCAGACCGCCGGCAAGGTCCGCAACGTCCGGGTCCTCGCGATCTACGGCGGCCGGGCCTACGAGCCGCAGGTGGAGGCGCTCCGCAAGGGCGTCGACATCATCGTCGGCACCCCGGGCCGGCTGCTCGACCTGGCCGGTCAACGCAAGCTGGACCTCTCGCAGGTCCGCGCGCTGGTGCTGGACGAGGCCGACGAGATGCTCGACCTGGGCTTCCTGCCGGACGTCGAGAAGATCATCACGATGCTGCCGGCCAAGCGGCAGACCCTGCTGTTCTCGGCCACCATGCCGGGCCAGGTGATCAGCCTCGCCCGCCGGTACATGAGCCAGCCGACCCACATCCGGGCCGCGGCGCCGGACGACACCGGCCACACCGTGGCCAACACCACCCAGCACATCTTCCGCGCGCACTCGCTCGACAAGGTCGAGATGGTCTCGCGGATCATGCAGGCCGAGGGCCGCGGTCTCGCGATGATCTTCTGCCGCACCAAGCGCACCGCGGCGGACGTCTCCGAGCAGCTGACCAAGCGCGGCTTCGCGGCCGGCGCCGTCCACGGCGACCTCGGCCAGGGCGCCCGCGAGCAGGCCCTGCGGGCCTTCCGCAGCGGCAAGGTCGACGTCCTGGTCTGCACCGACGTCGCCGCCCGCGGCATCGACGTCGAGGGCGTGACGCACGTCATCAACTACCAGTGCCCCGAGGACGAGAAGACCTACCTGCACCGGATCGGCCGCACCGGCCGGGCCGGCGCCTCCGGCACCGCCGTCACCCTGGTCGACTGGGACGACATCCCGCGCTGGCAGCTGATCAACAAGGCGCTGGACCTGAAGTTCCCGGAGCCCGAGGAGACCTACTCGACCTCGCCGCACCTGTACGAGCTGCTGAAGATCGCCCCGGGCACGACCGGCGTGCTGCCGCGCTCCGAGCGCACCCGGGCCGGCCTGAACGCCGAAGAGGTCGAGGACCTCGGCGAGACCGGTGGCCGCGGCGCCCGTGGCGGCAGCGGCGGCAGCGGCGCGGGCGGTCGCTCGCGCGGCGGTCGCGGCGGTGCCCCGGCGGTGGCCGCGGAGCCGGAGGCCACCGAGCGTCCGGCCCGCAAGCAGCGCGAGCGCCGCCGCACCCGCGGCGCCGCCCGCGGTACCGAGGCGGCGGTCACCACCGACGCTGCGGTGTCCGACACCGTGGCGGCCGCGGCCGCGCCGGCCGTCCAGGCCCCTGCCGAGGAGGCCCCGCGCCGCGCCCGGACCCGGACCCGGAAGGCCGCGGAGCCCAAGGCCGAAGCCGTGGTCGAGGCCCCGGTGGCCGAGGCGGTCGAGGCGGTCGAGACCCCGGCCCCGCGCCGCACCCGGACCCGCAAGACCGCCGCCGCCGCGACGGCCGCGGAGGCCGTCGCCGAGGTGGCAGCCGCCGCCCCGGCCGTCGAGGGGGAGCCCGCCGAGGCCGCCCCGCGCCGCCGCACCCGCGCCCGCAAGGCCGCGGAGCCCAAGGCCGAAGCCGTGGTCGAGGCCCCGGTGGCCGAGGCGGTCGAGGCGGTCGAGACCCCGGCCCCGCGCCGCACCCGGGCCCGCAAGACCGCCGCCGCGCCGGCCGCGGACGCCGTGGTGTCCATCCCCGCGCAGGAGGGGGAGCCCACCGAGGCCGCCCCGCGCCGCCGTACCCGCGCCCGCAAGGTCGCGGAGCCGGTCGAGGTGACGCCGGAGGGCTGAGCCCCCACCCGCAGGACCGCCCCGGGCGGGCCGGATCACCGATCCGGCCCGCCCGGCGGCGTTCCCCCCGGCGGCCGGCGCCCCCGCCCCACCTGCGGCGTTTCCACCGCCCCGGCGGCCTTCCGGCGGGCGCCCGCGCCGTAAGCTCGGACCACCCGATCCCGGTACCGGAGGAGCCCGCCCCGATGAGCACCCCGCCGTTCCTGACCCTGCCCGGCTGCGCCCGGGCCCTGCGGCTGCCGACCGCGCGCGGGGAGTTCGCCGCGCTGGTGGCCGAGCCGGCCGGCGCGGCCCGCGGCACGGCGCTGCTGGTGCCCGGCTTCACCGGCAGCAAGGAGGACTTCATCGCCCTGCTGGAGCCGCTGGCGGCAGCCGGCCACCGGGTGGTGGCGGTGGACCAGCGCGGCCAGTACGAGACCGGCGGGCCGGCCGACCCCGCCGCGTACGCGGTGGCGGAGCTGGGCCGGGACGTCCGGGCCCTGGCCGAGGCCCTGACCGAGACCCTGACCGACGGTGGTCCGCTGCACCTGCTGGGCCACTCCTTCGGCGGCCAGGTGGCCCGGGAGGCCGTACTGGCGGCCGAGGGCCCGCTGCCCTGGGCCTCGCTGACCCTGCTGTCGACCGGGCCCGGCCCGATCGACCCGGCCGAGGCCGCCCGGACCAAGCTGCTGGTCGACGCGCTCGTCACCATGGAGCTGGAGCCGATCTGGCAGGTCATGCAGCAGATGGAGAAGGCCCCGGCCGAGCCGTTGGCGGCGCCGGTCGCCGAGTTCCTGCACCGCCGCTGGCTGGCCAACGTGCCGCAGGCGCTGTCGACCATGGGCAGCCACCTGGTGTCCGCACCGGACCGGGTGGGCGAGCTGGCCGAGGTCCGGCTGCCCAAGCTGGTGGTGTCCGGGGTCCAGGACTACGCCTGGCCGGTCGAGGAGCAGGCCCGGATGGCGGAGCGCCTCGGCGCCCGGCTGGTGGTCGTCGAGGGCGCCGGCCACTCCCCCAACGCCGAGCAGCCGGCCGCCACGGCCGCCGCCCTGGCGGCGTTCTGGGGCTGAGCCCGCCCCGCCCGTCGACCCGCGGACCGGCGTAGCCCGGCCGCGGTCCTTCGTACCCCACCACACCCGCCCGCACCCCGCGCCGGCAGCGGTCCGCCGCAGCCGGTTCACCGGGGCGTCACAAGTCACGCGACAAAAGTCGTTAGCTCGGGTAATATTTGATTCTGTCCGGGAATCAGTACGCCCGCCCACCCCTGTCGACCGCCCCTGCCCGGGGCCGATCCGCGCTGCCTCGCCGACGAGGTCACCCGAAACCGGGATGTGACGGCCGGGCAATCGACCGGAAGCACCGATCCGGCACCGTCGTGATCGAGGCTCCGCCACCGCACCCGGTGCTCCAGGGCTCCGACGCACGGCCGCCGGAGCACCACCGCCGACGGGGGAGCGATGCGGGCACCCGCAGCGACGACCGGACAACCGCCCGCACCAGGGCCGAGCCAGCCTCGGCCGACGACGCCCCGGACACCGGGGCCAGGAAGGGAGAGGCCCATGCGCTTCGAGATCCTCCGCCTGGACGGCGCCCAGGGCGCCACCACCGACCGCCTGATCGCCGACGCGGAGACCGTCCGCGAGTACCTCAAGGCCGCCGAACTGACCGGCGAACGCCTCTACATCCGCCCGTGCAAGGCGATCTGACCGGAGCCGGACCGGCCGACGCCGCGTCCGACCCTCCGATACCCGACTGACGCCCCGCCTCCACCTCGTGGACGACGGGGCGTCGGTGCGTCCGGGCACGGCCCCCCACCAGCCCGGTGTTTGGCACCGCGACTCCCGGGACATGCCCTACCTCGGCCGCACCCGCCACCGGCCGCACCCGGCCGACTGGCGCGACGCACCACGTACGGGTGACCGTCCTTGACGCGGCGGACCGGAGGGAGGACCGTTGTCGGCTATGAGGGGCGAGCCAAGCTGCCCGAGGTGCGCCGGTCGGGTCCGCGCCCCAGGCCTCTTCTCCGACACCTGGCAGTGTGACCAGCACGGCGGCGTCTACCCGATGCAGCCGGTGCTGCCCCCCAGCGTGGAAGCCCTGAGCGTGGCCGTGGCCCGCTCCCAGGTGCCCGTCTGGCTGCCCTGGCCGCTGCCGGTCGGCTGGCTGTTCACCGGCATCTCGCACGCGGGTGACGACCTCTCGGGCGCCCGCGCCACCGCGGTCGCCTGCTCGGGCCCGGCCCCGCTGGGCGGGTTCGGTGAGCTGATGCTGGTCGCCGAGGAGCTCGGCGTCGGCCTCGGCGCCCGGTACGCGGGGCTGCCCGGCCCGGATCCGGGCGATTCGGTCTCGCTCTACAAGCCCGCCGACGCCAAGCTGATGGCGGCCGGCCGGCCCACCCCGATGTTCCACGTGCCGGAGGCGCCGCCGGACCGCGCGGTGTACGTCGGCGAGGCCCGCGGCCTGTGGCTCTGGGCGATCGCCTGGCCCGAGCAGTCCGCCCTGCTGATGCACGACGAGCTGGTCATCACCGACCTGCGGGACGCGGGCGCCGAGCTCGGCCTGCTCCCCTGCGGAGCCCTCTCCCCACGCCTGCTCGGCTGACTATCCTGGGGCCACCCGACCCACAGGAGCCCCGCCCGTGCGCATCGACCTGCACGCCCACAGCAACGCCTCCGACGGCACCGACACCCCGGCCGAACTGGTCGCGGCAGCGGTGGCCGCCGGGCTGGACGTGGTCGCGCTGACCGACCACGACACGGTGGCCGGGCACGCCGAGGCCGCCGCGGCGCTCACCGACACCGGGCTGACCCTGGTGCCGGGCGCGGAGCTGTCCTGCCACACCGATGGGATCAGCCTGCACCTGCTGGCGTACCTCTTCGACCCCGCGGAGCCGGCCTTCGCCGCCGAGCGGGAGCTGGTGCGCACCGACCGGTTCCGGCGCGGGCGGGCGGTGGTCGAGCGCTGCCGCGAGCTGGGGGCGCCGATCACCTGGGAGCAGGTGCAGCGGATCGCCGGCGACGGCTCGGTGGGCCGCCCGCACATCGCCAGCGCGCTGGTCGAGGCGGGGGTGGTGGCCACCGTCTCGGACGCCTTCACCGCCGAGTGGCTGGCCAACGGCGGGCGGGCCGACGTCCGCAAGCACGAGACCGACCCGGTGACGGCCGTCCGGCTGGTCCGGGCCGCCGGCGGCGTGCCGGTGTTCGCCCACCCCGGCGCGTCCAAGCGCGGTGACACCGTCTCCGACCAGGTGATCGCCGAGCTGGCCGAAGCCGGCCTGGCCGCGCTGGAGGTGGACCACACCGACCACGACGAGCCGACCCGGGCCCGGCTGCGCGGCCTGGCGGCCGAACTCGGCCTGCTCACCACGGGATCCAGCGACTACCACGGGCACCGCAAGACGGTCCGGCTCGGCGAGTGGACCACCGATCCGGCGGTGTACGAGGCGCTGGTCGCCCAGGCCACCGGGGCCCGCCCGCTCACCGGCTGAGCGCCGGCGGCACCACCGGCCCGCACCACCGCCCGTCACCACCGGACGCCCCACCCGCTGCCCGCTGCCCGGCCCGCCGCCGATCCGTCAGGCGGCCGAAATCGTGCATCTCATGACAGACTCGGACAATCCTCCCCATGGTCCTCCGAGTCGAGAGCCGCGAGATGAGCGAGCAGCAGCAGGGCCGGGCCGACCGGTGAGCCTCTTCGACACCACCGTGTTCGGCTCGCTCTTCGTCACCCTCTTCGTGATCATGGATCCGCCGGGGACCATCCCGATCTTCCTCGCGCTGACCTCCGGCCGGGCCGCCCGGGTGCAGCGCAAGATGGCCTGGCAGGCGGCCGCGGTGGCGCTCGGCGTGATCACCTGCTTCGGCCTGTTCGGCCAGCAGATCCTGGACTACCTGCACGTCTCGATCCCCGCGCTGCAGGTCTCCGGCGGGATCCTGCTGCTGCTGATCGCCCTCGACCTGCTGACCGGCAAGATCGAGGAGCCGACCCAGACCAAGGACGTCAACGTCGCGCTGGTGCCGCTCGGCACCCCGCTGCTGGCCGGCCCGGGCGCGATCGTCGCGGTGATCCTGGCGGTGCAGAAGGCGGACGGCGGCGCCGAGTACGCGGCCGTGTGGACGGCGATCGTCGCGATGCACGTGGTGTTGTGGCTGACCATGCGCTTCTCGCTGGTGATCATCCGGATCATCAAGGAGGGCGGTGTGGTGTTGATCACCCGACTCTCCGGGCTGCTGCTCTCCGCGATCGCCGTCCAGCTGGTGGCCAGCGGGGTGTTCGCGTTCATCAAGTCCTACGACTGACCCGCCCCCGGGGCGGTCCGGGTGGCGGCGGGTCAGTCCAGCGGCACCGCGCGCCGCTGCGGGTCGCGCAGGTCGGTGCCGTGCCGCAGCCAGCGCTCCTCCAGGGCGGCGGCGCCCTGCACCCGCTTGAATGCGGCCTCGTTGGGGGTCATCGGCAGCAGCGGCAGGAAGCGCACCGGGTCCGCCGGGTCGGCCAGCTCCAGGTCAGCCACCAGGCCGCCCGGCTCGGCCACCAGGACCGAGGTGAACGGCGCGCCCGGCCACAGCGGGTCGCCCACGTCCAGCGATCCTCCCGGGGCCACCACCAGGCCCTCGACCTGCGGGGTGGCGGCGAAGGTGGCCAGCGTGCGGAGCACCTCGTCGCGCCCCCCACGGACGCTGAGCACCAACTCGGCCCGCGGCCCGCGGACCGGATCGGCGACCACCGCGGACGGGTCCGCCATCGGCGCCGCCGCCATGCCCAGCGTCGCGTACCGGACCAGCCCGTCGCCGTCCGGGCCGAAGCGCAGCACCTCGATCCGGTCGGCCCCCAGGAAGGTGACGGAGGCCCGGCCGGCCGGCTCGCCGAAGGTGGTCAGCAGCCGCGCCTCGACGGCCGCGAGCACCGCCGCGCGCGAGAGGTCCGACGGCTCGTCAGGGGAGGAGAAATCACCGAACAGCGGGAAATCGTGCGACATGCAGGCGACCTTAGCGCCCGGCCGCGCGGGCAGGTTCGGGCACACTCCAACACGGCCGCACTCATAGCTGTTAGTGTGAGGAGATGGCTACCCGGGTCTTCTGACGCCCGGAGCCGCGGCATGAAGGAGGTGGTTGCGGTGGATACCAGCCGACCATGCAGTACCGGCAGCTCTGCCCGACCTGCTCGCCTCCTGCGCCGCCAGCGTTGATCTCGCGGTAGACAGGCCGGCGTACGCGCGGTCGGGAGAGCACCTTCCCCGGAGCCGAACCGTCCAAACTCCGCCCCTGGCAGGTTTCCTGGACACCCCGCAGCCTGCCCGCTGCACACCGGCCCCGGCATCCACCGGTGTTCCCGCCGTCGCATCCGGCCCTTCCCAGCACCGCCGTGCGACGGCCCCTGCCCAAGGAGCCTGCTGCCATGTCGATGATCAACAGCCTGCGCGCCGCCGTCCGTCCGGGCCGCCGCCGGACGGACCCGTACGACCCGATGCACCCCGGCAACCCCACCTCGGCGGTCGTCGACTGCGCGGTCTACCAGCACGGCAAGCGGGCCGGCGAGGCCTGCAGCCCGCGCGAGGCGGCGCGACTGGTCAAGCTGTTCCGGCAGGAGGACGAGGGCTCGTTCAGCTGGATCGGCCTGCACGAGCCCACCGAGGCCGAGTTCGAGGGCATCGCCCAGCGGTTCGGCCTGCACCCGCTGGCCGTCGAGGACGCGGTGCACGCGCACCAGCGCCCGAAGGTCGAGCGCTACGACAACGTGCTCTTCGCGGTGTTCAAGACCATCCGCTACGTCGACCACGACCAGCTGACCCCGACCAGCGAGGTGGTCGAGACCGGCGAGCTGATGGTCTTCGCCGGCCGGGACTTCGTGATCACCGTCCGGCACGGCGGGCACAGCTCGCTGCACGAGCTGCGGCACCGGCTGGAGGCCGACGCCGACGGTTCCGGGCTGCTCGCCAAGGGGCCGGCCGCGGTGCTGCACGCGATCGCGGACCAGGTGGTCGACAACTACCTGCTGGTCGCCGACCGCCTGCAGACCGACGTGGACGAGATCGAGTTCGACGTCTTCGCCAACAAGGGCGGCCGCGGCGCCGACGTCGGCCGGGTCTACCAACTCAAGCGCGAGGTGCTGGAGTTCAAGCGCGCGGTGGCGCCGCTGCTGCGGCCGATGCAGCTGCTCTCCGACCCGCTCCAGCGGCTGGTCGACCCGGACATCCAGAAGTACTTCCGGGACGTCGCCGACCACCTGGCCCGGGTGACCGAGCAGGTGCACGGCTTCGACGAGCTGCTCAACTCGCTGCTCCAGGCCAACCTCGCCCAGGTGTCGGTCGCGCAGAACGAGGACATGCGCAAGATCACCGCGTGGGCGGCGATCTTCGCGGTGCCCACCATGATCACCGGCATCTACGGCATGAACTTCGACTACATGCCGGAGCTGCACCACAAGTACGGCTACCCGCTGGTGCTCGGCAGCGTGCTGGTGATCTGCGTCGGGATGTACCGGGGCTTCCGCCGCAACGGCTGGCTGTAGCGGCGGGCCCGGTCCGGCCGGTGCGGCAACGGGGCCGGGCGGATCGGCCCGGCCGCCGTGGTCAGCGGCGGCCGCCGCGGGCGACCAGCACCAGGCCGACCAGGATCAGCCCGACCGCCGGGTAGGCCGCCACCGGCGGCCACTGGCCCAGCCAGAACGCGGCGATCAGGGCCGCGCCCGGCGTCTCCAGCAGGATCGCGGTCGAGGTGACCGAGGGGCCGAGCGTGCGGACCACCCGGTTGCTCAGCGAGTGGCCGAGCAGCTGGGCGGCGACCATCAGCAGGGCGATCTGCCACCAGACCCCGGCCGACCAGCCGGACAGCCCGATCCCGGTCAGCAGGCAGGTGCCGAGCAGCACCACGGCGGTGGTGGCGTAGCAGATCAGCGTGTACGCGGTGGTGCTGACGGTCCGCCGGACCTCGGCGCCGAGCAGCATGTAGCCGGCCGCGGCGAGGCCGGCGAGGAGTGCCAGCGCGTCGCCGCGCAGCGCGCGCGGGGAGAGCGACAGGTCGACCCCGGTCAGCACCAGCACGCCGAGGAAGGCCACGCAGGTGCCGAGCCAGACCAGCCGGGGCGGGCGGTGGCCGAGCAGCCGCAGCAGCAGGATGGTCCACAGCGGGGTGGTGGTCACCAGGGCGGTGGCGGAGGCCACCGAGGTCATCCGCAGGCTCGGCATCCAGAGCCCGAAGTGCAGCGCCAGCAGCGCCCCGGCGGCCATCGCGAGCAGCAGCGCCCGCCGGCCGATCCCGCGCAGCTCGGCCCGGTGGCGCAGCAGCGCGTACGGCCCGAGGACGCCGACCGCCATGACGTTGCGCCAGAACGCGATGGCCAGCGCCGGGGCGGCGGTGGCGCTGATCAGCGGGGCCGAGAGCGAGATGCCCCCGACCGAGACGGCGAGCAGCAGCAGGTCGACGCGGGGCAGCGCGGGCGGCCGACCGGCGGCGTCGCCGGCCCGGGCCGGGGCGGCTGCGGTGACCTCGTCGGTCGGGGCGGCAGGCACAGCTCTCCTCGGGAGGGGAGGGACGGAACCCGACCACGGTAAGGCCTCTCACCGCCCCATGGCACTGACGTCCTGCCCGGTGAGACGGGTGGTGGACGCCCAGGCCGTACGCTGTCCGCCATGGAGCCTTCGACCACCACGGCAGCCGACCTCCTCGACCGCGCTCTGCTGGAGGAGGCCGCGAAGAAGTCCGGCCTGCTCTGGGTGCGGGCCGAGGGGCAGCAGCAGGCGCGTGCCGTCTGGCACGCCTGGCACGACGGCGCGGTGGTGGTGGTCGGCGACGGTGCCGAGCAGCCGCTGCACGGTCTGGCCGCCGGGTCCACCGCCACGGTGACCGTGCGCAGCAAGGACAAGTGGGGCCGGCTCACCAGCTGGCCGGCCACCGTCGGCGAGCTGGCACCGGGCAGCGAGGCCTGGCAGGGCGCGGTGGAGGAGCTCAAGGGCAAGCGGCTGAACGCCCCGGACACCGACACCATCGGCGAGCGCTGGGCCCGCGAGTGCCGGGTGCTGCGGCTGGCCCCGGCCGGCCCGCTCGGCGAGCAGCCCGGGGCGATGCCGGACGGCTCGCTGGTGGCCGAGCCGATGCCGTCCCCGGCGACCACCCGGCTGGCGATCCCGGCGGGGCTGCCCAAGCTGCTGCTGAAGCGCCGCAAGCGCTGAGCCGCGGGCGGGTCGGGGCCGTCCCCGGTGGCGGCCCGTCACACCCCGCCGCTGGTCGGCGGGCTGCCCGGTGGCCGCGCGGGTAGCCTGGGCCCGTCAGGCCGCCGCGCCGGTGCGGGTCCGGGCGAGGCGGTACGGGTCCGAGCGGGTCGGAGAGGGGAGCAGCCATGGCGGGGCCGGGCAGCCGGGTCTTCATCTCCCACCTCTCCGGGGTCGCGGTCTTCGACCCCAACGGCGACCAGGTCGGCCGGGTGCGCGACGTGGTGGTGTCGCTGCGGATCGGCGGACGCCCGCCGCGGGTGCTCGGCATGGTGGTCGAGGTGGTCGGCCGCCGCCGGATCTTCCTGCCGATGACCCGGGTCACCAGCCTGGAGTCCGGCCAGGTGCTCACCACCGGCGTGATCAACATGCGCCGGTTCGAACAGCGCCCCTCCGAGACGCTGGTGCTGGCCGAACTGCTGGACCGCACCGTCACCCGGGTGAAGAGCCGCGAAGAGGTCACCGTCCTGGACGTGGCGATGGTCCAGACCCGGGTCCGCGAGTGGGAGATCAGCAAGGTCTTCGTGCAGGTCGGCAAGGTCGGCCGGCTGCGCAAGGCGAAGGGCGAGACGCTCACCCTGGACTGGTCGGCCGTCACCGGCTTCTCGCTCGCCGAGGAGGGCCAGGGCGCGGCCAACCTGCTCGCCACCTTCGAACAGCTGCGTCCGGCGGACCTGGCCAACGTGATGCACCACCTGTCCGCCAAGCGCCGGGCCGAGGTGGCCGCCGCCCTCGACGACGACCGGCTGGCCGACGTCCTGGAGGAGCTGCCCGAGGACGACCAGGTCGAGATCATCGGCAAGCTCAAGGACGAGCGGGCCGCCGACGTGCTGGAGGCGATGGACCCGGACGACGCCGCCGACCTGCTCTCCGACCTCCCCGAGGAGGCCGCCGAGCGGCTGCTGCGGCTGATGGAGCCGGAGGACGCCGCCTCGGTGCGCCGGCTGCTGTCGTACGAGGAGGACACCGCGGGCGGGCTGATGACCACCGAGCCGATCGTGCTGGAGCCGGACTCCACCGTGGCGGAGGCGCTGGCCCGGGTCCGGATCTCCGACAACAAGCCGGCGCTGGCGGCCCAGGTGTACGTCTGCCGGCCGCCCACCGAGACCCCCACCGGCAAGTACCTCGGCACCGTGCACTTCCAGCGCCTGCTGCGGGAGCCGCCGTACACCCTGGTCGGCTCGATCGTCGACGACGACCTCGACCCGCTGCCCGCCGCCACCCCGCTGCCGCTCATCACCAGCTACCTGGCCGCCTACAACCTGGTCGCCGCCCCGGTGGTCGACGAGGCGGACCACCTGCTCGGCGCCGTGACGGTGGACGACGTGCTCGACCACCTGCTCCCCGACGACTGGCGCGAGGCGGCGCTGCACGGCGACACCCACGAGCACGAGAGCGAGGCGGCCGGTGGACGCTGACCGGAAGCGGCGCGAGGACGGCCCGCGCCAGCGGCTCCAGGGCGACCTGCGGCAGCTGCGGCAGCTGCGCGAGCTGCGGGTGCGCGAGGGCACCCGGATGCAGCGCACCGAGAGCCCGAGCGGCAGCGCCCGGATCCGGCTCGACCAGCCGCGCACCGGCCGGCCCGGCCTGATCAGCCTGCCGGCGTACGACCCGGAGGCCTTCGGCCAGCTCTCCGAGCGGATCGCGCGCTTCCTGGGCACCGGGCGGTTCATCGTCTGGATGACGGTGGTGGTGCTGGTCTGGGTGGTCTGGAACACCCTGCTGCCGGACAGCGTGCACTTCGACGACTACCCGTTCATCTTCCTCACCCTGATGCTCTCGCTCCAGGCGTCCTACGCGGCCCCGCTGATCCTGCTGGCGCAGAACCGGCAGGCCGACCGGGACCGGGTCAACATGGAGCAGGACCGGGCCCGCAGCGACCGCAACATCGCCGACACCGAGTACCTGACCCGGGAGGTCGCGGCGCTGCGGCAGGGCCTCGGCGAGGTCGCCACCCGGGACTTCCTGCGCTCGGAACTCCAGGGACTGCTCAAGGAGCTGGACGAGCGCCGGGGCGCCCCCGAGGTGCTGTGACCGTCGGCACGTTACCGGGGGGTCGGGGGCCCGGCCGGGCGCCGTACCATCAAGGCATGGCCAACGAGACAGAGGTTGCGGCCGGCGTGACGGAGGAGTCCGTACGCAAGGCCCTGGCGACGGTGCACGACCCGGAGATCAACCGTCCGATCACCGAGATCGGGATGGTGAAATCCGTCGAGATCGCCGACGGCGGCGCGGTCCGCGTCGCGGTGTACCTGACCGTCTCCGGCTGCCCGATGCGCGAGACCATCACCAACCGGGTCACCGAGGCCGTCGGCCGGGTGCCCGGGGTGAGCGGGGTCGAGGTCGATCTGGACGTGATGAGTGACGAGCAGCGCAAGGAGCTCTCCCAGCTGCTGCGCGGCGGTGCCCCCGAGCGGGAGATCGCCTTCGCCAAGCCCGGCACCCTGACCCGGGTGTACGCGGTCGCCTCCGGCAAGGGCGGGGTCGGCAAGTCCTCGGTGACGGTCAACCTGGCCGCCGCGTTGGCCGCCGACGGCCTCAAGGTCGGCGTGGTCGACGCCGACATCTACGGACACAGCGTGCCCCGGATGCTGGGCGTGGACGGCCGTCCCACCCAGGTCCAGGACATGATCATGCCGCCGGCCGCGCACGGCGTGAAGGTCATCTCGATCGGCATGTTCACCCCGGGCAACGCCCCGGTGGTGTGGCGCGGCCCGATGCTGCACCGCGCCCTCCAGCAGTTCCTGGCGGACGTCTACTGGGGCGACCTGGACGTGCTGCTGCTCGACCTGCCGCCGGGCACCGGTGACATCGCCATCTCGGTCGCCCAGCTGGTCCCGAACGCCGAGATCCTGATCGTCACCACCCCGCAGATGGCCGCCGCCGAGGTGGCCGAGCGGGCCGGCACGATCGCGCTGCAGACCCACCAGAAGATCGTCGGCGTGATCGAGAACATGTCGGGCATGCCCTGCCCGCACTGCGACGAGCTGATCGACGTCTTCGGCACCGGCGGCGGCCAGACCGTCGCCGACGCGCTGACCCGCTCGGTCGGCGCCAGCGTCCCGGTGCTGGGGTCGATCCCGATCGACGTCCGGCTGCGCGAGGGCGGCGACGACGGCCGCCCGGTCGTGCTCGCCGCCCCCGACTCCCCCGCCGGCGCCGCCCTGCGCACCATCGCGGGCAAGCTCGGCGGCCGCCAGCGCGGCCTGTCAGGCCTCTCCCTCGGGCTCACGCCCAAGAACAAGTTCTGAGCCGCCTGGCCACCGGCCCGCGGGTCAGGCGGCCAGTTGCTCGACGGTGGGACGGGGCGGTTCCGGGGCGTGTCCCGGGGCCGCCCCGCGCTTGCGTGGGCGGGGCGCCGTGAGCGGGGTGGGGCGGGCGGCGCTCCGGTGCGGTGCGGCGGCGGGCGCGGTGGTACGGCCGCGGGCCACGCAGAGCATCACGTAGCAGGTGCGGACGGCGCCCAGCGCGAAGGCTGCCCCGAGCCCGGCCCACAGGAGCGGACCCCGGGTCAGCGCGTACCCCGCGAACAGCGCGTAGGTCGCCAGGTTGACCGTGAGCAGGGGCCAGCCCGAGTCGGTCCTGGCCCGGTCCAGGCGTTGCCAGGTCGTGCGCGGCCCGCCCAGGGGGTACGGGCCGAACCGCTGCTTGAGCGTGGGTCGTTGAGGTCGCTGCGCCATGGCACCCATGACACCGCCGGCCCGCGGGCCCGCGCAACGAACCGGCCGATGGTTTGGCAGGTGTCGGCGCGCGGGCCGGTCGGGCGCGATACGGCGGGCGGCGCCGGCGGGCGCTCAGCGGCCGCGGTAGACCCCGAGGTCCGCCACCGCGCCGAACCCCACGCCGTACGCGCTGACACCCCGCCCGTAGGCGCCGAGCAGGACGCCCGGGGCCTCGCCCGCCAGCACCCAGCCGTACTCCGACTCGCGGTAGCGGAACGGCTGCGGCAGGCCGCTCACCGGCAGGGTGAGCGAGGACCAGCCGGGGCCGTCGAGGTCGTCGGCGAGGTCCCAGGCGAGGGCGGACTGCTGGTCCATCCAGTCCTGGCGCAGCGCCCGGTCGAGCTGCCCCGGCCAGGTCGCGGCGAGCAGGCCGGAGCCGGCCAGCCAGGCCGCCGAGGAGGCCGAGGTGGCCTCCAGCGTCCCGGTGTTGTCGGCGCTGCGGCGCCCGGGTCTGCGGGCGACGGTGACCACCACGGCGAACCGGCGGACGTCGCGGGCCTCCGGCTGCTTGGCCGGCTCGTCGCCGTGGCCCAGCGTGCCGTAGTCCGCGCCCGCGTCCTGCTGCGGGGTGCGGATCCCCGGTCCGGCGCCGACCTGGCCGAGCCAGCGCCGGCCGGTCCAGCCGTCGTCCAGCCCGTACCAGGGGAAGTCGGCCGCCTGGTAGGGCGCCATCGGGTCCACCGGCTCGGCCGGCTTCCTGCCGCCCGTCACCGGGTGCTCCGGCCCGGGCGCACCGGGCGCCCCCGCCGGGGCCGTCCCCACCGTACGACTCGTCGCGTCCATCCGGCCGCCTCCTCCACACAGGTCTCCGTCCCGCGGCGCGCTCCGGATCGGCGCCCCCCGCGGCATTCAGCACAATAGCGGCGGACACGGCTGCGCCCCGCTCAGCCGGGTGGCCGGGCGGGGCGCGGAGAGCGCTTCTCAGGTGGCGTCGAGGTCGTACGGCGGCCGCTCGTCGGCGGCCAGCGGGGTGGCCGGGCTCTTGGTCAGGTTGGTGGCCGGGGCGGCTGCCGCGGCGGCCGTGGCGGCGCCGGCGGGCTCGTCGTTCAGCACCGACTTGAGGTCCAGGCCGTCCTTGAGCTCCTTGAAGCCCAGCGGGTCCTCGGTGCTGCCGAGCAGCTGCTTGCGGACGAAGGTCTTCGGGTGCAGGTCCTGGAACTCGAAGTCCTGGAACTCCGGGCCGAGCTCGTTGCGGATGTCCTCCTTGGCGCTGTCCGCGAACGACCGGATCTTGCGGACGAAGCCCATGGTGTCCTGGATCAGCTTGGGGAGCTTGTCCGGACCGAAGATCACCACGGCCATCACGAGCAGGGTGATGACCTCGAGTGGGCCTATGTCAGTGAACACGTAAGCTCCCCAGCTCCTGATGACGAACCCGATGAGCTCTGCGGACAACGGTCAGTACAGCGTAATGGCCACCGGCCGATCCGTGCCCCTTCGCACGATGAAGCGGTGGTGAAGAGCTTCCCCGCTGCCCGCCGGCCACTGCCCGGGCGGCTCAGCGCAGCAGCTGGTTGGGGTATCCCACCGGGGTGGCGGCCGGCTGCGCGGGCGGCTGGGCGGCCCGCGGCGGCTGCTGGCCGGTGTCCGGGGAGGGGGACGCGGCGCGGTACCGCACCGGGTAGTCCACCGGCATCTCGGCGGTGACCGGCAGGACGGCTCCGCTGCCGGGGCCGCGGACCGGGGTGACGGTGGTGCTGTGCTGCTCGTCGCCGACGCCGGCGCCGACACCGCCGAGCGTGACGGCGGCCACCGAGAAGGCCCCGGCGGCGGCGAAGACCAGGCGGCGCCCGCGCGGGGCGGCCGGGCGCAGCAGCGGGACCTCGGTGGCGGCGGCCAGCGGGCGCACCGAGGGCAGCAGGCCGCGCCGGCCGGTGCCGAAGGGCTGCGGACCGGGGCGCTCGGCCCGGGGGTCGACGCCGGGTATCGGCGCCTCGGCCCCGAGCGCTCCGCCGCCGAAGGAGGAGCCCGCGCCACGCCCGAAGGAGCCGCCGGTCAGCCGGCTGCCGCCGAAGGTGCCCGCGGCGGCCTCGGCGGCCGCCGGCGGCACGCTCTCGCCGCCGCCCGGGCCGTCGCGGTGCTCGTCGTCCGGCAGGGCGGCGACCGCCATCAGCCGGGACATCAGCAGCGAGGAGGGTGCGGGGGTGCCGGTACGGGTCAGCAGGTGCTTGACGGCGCGGCCCTCGTCGGCCTCGGCCAGGCACTCGGGGCAGGTCGCCAGGTGGGCCTGGACGCGCTCGCGGGAGTCGTGGCCGAGCTCGCCGTCGAGGTAGGCGGAGAGGCGGTCACCGAGGTGGTGCTCGTCGGCGGCCGGTTCGGGCGGGCGGCCCGGGCCGGGGCGCAGCCCGACCGTGCCCTCCTCGCTGCGCCGGCCCAGCTGGAGCCGGCCCGGCCCGCGCCGGGCGCGGCCGGACTCGGCCGGACCGCCGCCGCTCACGAGCCCCCCCGGTCGCTCTCACCGGTCGGCACGGCGCCGACCGGCAGCGGCTCCTCGGAGCCGCCGCGCCGGGCGCGGCCGGGCACGGTGCCGGGGGCGCGGTGCTTGAGCGCGGCGCGCAGGTGCGAGCGGCCGCGGTGGATCCGGCTGCGGACGGTCCCGAGCTTGACGCCCAGGGTGGCCGCGATCTCCTCGTACGACAGGCCCTCGATGTCGCAGAGCACCACGGCGGCCCGGAACTCCGGCGCGAGGGTGTCCAGCGCCTGCTGGACGTCGGCGTCGAAGTGGGTGTCGCTGAAGTGCTGGGCGGGGCTGGGCTCGCGGCTCGGCAGCCGCTCGGCCGCGTCGTCGCCGAGGGCGTCGAAGCGGATCCGCTGCCGTCGGCGGACCATGTCGAGGAAGAGGTTGGTGGTGATCCGGTGCAGCCAGCCCTCGAAGGTGCCGGGGGTGTAGGTCGACAGCGAGCGGAAGACCCGGACGAAGACCTCCTGGGTCAGGTCCTCGGCGTCGTGCTGGTTGCCCGTCAGCCGGTAGGCCAGGCGGTAGACCCGGGCGCTGTGCGCCTCGACGATCTCCTCCCAGCTGGGCGGCGTCCAGCCCTGCGCGTCGGGCCCCTCTGCGAAGGTCGCGCGCGTGGCGGCGACCTCGGCCACCGGGTGGTCGGCTGCGGTCGACGTGTCCAGGGGGGTTTGCACAGACTGGTTCATCACGGGCTTCGGCGTACGGGCCGACGTGGTGCCGCGGAAGTGCCGCCGCACAGGGACGTCGCCCTCGGCCACACCTCCTCGGTCGGCTCTTCTGCCCAGCAGGGCCACCACCATATCCACCTCACCCGTCGGATCCGGATAAGAGCGCTCGAGTACCACCTGACCGGGCGGGCCCGCGGCCCGCGCGGGGTCGGTGCGCACCCGGATCGCCGCTCCCGTGAGGTGACAACGGCCGGTCGCCGAACGCGGTTCCCGCCCGGCCAGTAGTGTGTGGCTGAAAATGTCGACATCAGGTCGGCATCCGCCGCTCGGGGAGAGGCAGCCATCACCGACTTCGGGCCCGCGCGCGCGGCCCTCGCGGACACCTACGTGGGCGAGGACGCGGTGCTGACCTACGCCCGGTCCCTGTCCGCGCGGACCGGCATCCGGGCGATCGGCCCGAGCGGCGGGGCGTGCCTGCGGCTGCTGGCCGCGGCACTGGACGCCAAGGCGGTGGCGGAGATCGGCACCGGCACCGGCGTCTCCGGGGTCTACCTGCTGCGCGGCATGCGGCCGGACGGCGTGCTCACCACCGTCGACTCGGAACCGGTGCGCCAGCAGTACGCCCGCGAGGCGTACCACGCGGCCGGCTTCGCGGCGAACCGGTCCCGGTTCATCCCCGGCCGGGCGCTGGACGTGCTGCCCCGGCTCGCGGACGGCCAGTACGACCTGGTGTTCTGCGACGGCGACCCCGCCGAATCCCAGCAGTACCTTGCAGAATCGTTGCGGCTGCTGCGGCACGGCGGGATGGTCTGCTTCGAAGGGGTGTTCCAGGAGGGCCGGCTGGCCGAGCCCGACCAGCACGACCCGCAGACGCACGCCGTGCGGGAGCTGGTCCGCGAGGTCCGGGAGAGCGAGCTGCTGCTGCCCGCGCTGCTCCCGGTCAGCGACGGGCTGCTGTGCGCCGTCAAGCGCTGACCCCGGACCGGCACCGGCGAAGCCGCCGGCCCCGGGCATGCGAAGGGCCCGCGTCCTGCTCGGACGCGGGCCCCGCACACAGCTCCGGGAGACGAGGGCAGCTCCCGCTAGGTCAGTCGCAGACCTTCTTCAGCGCCTCGCCCAGCTCCTCGGCCTCCTGAGGGGTGAGTTCCACCACCAGGCGCCCACCGCCTTCCAGCGGAACGCGCATGATGATGCCTCGCCCCTCTTTGGTGACCTCGAGCGGGCCGTCGCCCGTCCGCGGCTTCATGGCCGCCATGCTCGTTCCCCTTCCTGCAACCGCGCAGCTCCGTACCGGAAGTCCGTCCACCGCCGGTATCGAACGCATTGATCGGAAGCCATTATCCCGCATGCGGCGCCCCGATGACCAACATCGCCCTCGCCAGCGGGCCCGGCAGGCCCTCCGGAGGCGTCCGCGGGCGGGGTCCCGGGCGCCCCGGGCGGTGTTCGACACGCTGTCGCGGGGTGCGATACCTCACACTCCCCAGGGCGCCCCGGCCTCCGTCATGCTGGCCTGGATCCGTGCAAGGACCGCCCCACGACTCCCGGGAGCCCTCAGCCCATGACCGACTCCGTGCTGTACGACATCGACCGCGGCCTGGCCGTCATCACGATCAACCGGCCGGAGGCGATGAACGCCCTGGACGTGCCCACCAAGGTCGCGCTGCGGGACGCCGTGACGGCGGCCGGCGAGGACCCGGCGGTCCGCGCGGTGCTGCTGACCGGCGCCGGGGACCGGGCGTTCTGCGTCGGGCAGGACCTCAAGGAGCACCTGGGTCTGCTCAAGCAGGCCGAGGAGACCGGCTCGGCGCCGCTGAAGACCGTCTCGGAGCACTACAACCCGCTGGTGCGGGCGCTGACCGGGATGCGCAAGCCCACGGTGGCGGCGGTCGGCGGAGTGGCGGCCGGCGCCGGCGCCTCGCTCGCCTTCGCCTGCGACTTCCGGATCGTGGCCGACACCGCCGGGTTCAACACCGCGTTCGCCGGGATCGCGCTCACCGCCGACTCCGGCGCCTCCTGGACGCTGCCCCGGCTGGTCGGCCACGCCCGGGCCACCGAGCTGCTGATGTTCCCGCGCACCGTGAAGGCGGCGGAGGCGTTCGACCTCGGGCTCGCCACCCGGGTCGTCCCGGCCGCGGAACTCGCCTCCGTCGCGCTGGAGTTCGCCCGGGAGCTGGCCGAGGGTCCGACCGTGGCGTACGGGGCGATCAAGGAGTCGCTGGCCTACGGCGCCGACCACTCGCTGAGCGAACTGCTCGACAAGGAGGACGAGTTGCAGACCCTCGCGGGCGACAGCGAGGACCACCGGATCGCGGTGCGGGCCTTCCTGGCCAAGGAGAAGCCGGTCTACCTGGGCCGCTGACCCGCGCCCCGGGCGGGGCACCGCCCCCGCTCCCGCGCCCCGGCCGCCGCCCGGGCCCGGCTCAGGCCCCGGCGGCCTCGGGGTGCGGCGGGCGGTCCGTGCGCACGTGGCAGTCGACCAGGTGGTCGTCGACCAGCCCGCAGGCCTGCATCAGCGCGTACGCGGTGGTCGGGCCGACGAAGCGGAAGCCGTTCTTCTTCAACTCCTTGGCCAGCGCCGTCGACTCCGGCGTGACGGCCGGCACCTCCGCGAGCGTGCGGGGGGCCGGCCGGTCCGGACCGGCGGCGAAGCGCCAGACCAACGCGTCCAGGCCGCCGTCGAGTTCGCGGGCGGCCCGGGCGTTGGCGATGGTCGCCTCGATCTTCGCCCGGTTGCGGATGATGCCCTCGTCCTGCAGCAGCCGCTCGGCGTCGGCCGGTCCGAACTCCGCGACCTCGGCGATCCGGAAGCCCGCGAACGCCGCCCGGAAGCCCTCCCGGCGGCGCAGGATGGTGATCCAGGACAGCCCGGACTGGAAGGCCTCCAGGCTGATCCGCTCGAACAGCGGGTCCTCGCCGTGCACCGGCCGGCCCCACTCGGTGTCGTGGTAGACCCGGTAGTCGTCGGCCGACTCGCCCCAGGGGCAGCGCAGCAGCCCGTCGGGCCCGGGCACCGCCCCGCTCAACGCTCGCCCGACCGCTCGCCCGACCGGTCGGCCGGCTGCCGGCCGGCGGCCTCGGCGCCGCCCACCACCTTGGCGAAGTCCTCCAGCCCCGGCAGCGGTTCCGCGCCCGGCTCGCCCTCGGCGCCGGCCTCGACCGCGCCGCGGACCACCGCGGCCGCCTCCAGCTCGGCGATCCGCTCGTCGCGGTGCGCCAGCTCGGCGGCCAGCCGGTCGAGCACGTCGTCCACCTCGTCCATCCGGTAGCCGCGCAGCGCCATCGGCAGCCGCAGGCCGTCCACGTCGAACCGGTTCAGCGGGCGGTCCTGCGGGAACCTGACCGTCATCCGGTCGTGCTCCGCCTCCGGCAGCGTGCCACCGCCGCCCAGCGCCACCAGCGCGGCGCCGCCGACCACCACGGCCATCGCCACCACGATCACCCAGAACACGAGCTGTCCTCCAGAGTTCCCGGTCGGCCTCGACAGAGGTGGGATCATGGACCCCGGTAGGCCGGGGCCCATCATTGCACCCGGAGAAGCTGTGGAGGAGACACCGGTGGCACTGCGCCTTGGGCCGCGAGAGTTCGGCGACGACGAACTGGTGATCATGGCCATCGTCAACCGGACCCCGGACTCCTTCTTCGACCGGGGCGCGACCTTCGCCGACGAGGCCGCCTTCGCCGCGGCCGACCGCGCGGTGGCCGAGGGCGCGGCCATCCTCGACATCGGCGGGGTCAAGGCCGGGCCGGGCGAGGAGGTCACCGTCGAGGAGGAGCTGCGCCGCACCGTGCCGTTCGTGGCGCAGCTGCGCGAGCGCCACCCGGCGGCCGTGATCAGCGTGGACACCTGGCGCCACGAGGTCGGCGAGGCGGTCTGCGAGGTGGGCGCGGACCTGCTGAACGACGCCTGGGGCGGGGCCGACCCGAAGCTCGCGGAGGTCGCCGCCCGGTACGACGTGGGGCTGGTCTGCACCCACGCGGGCGGCGCCGAGCCGCGGACCCGGCCGCACCGCACCGGCTACCCGGACGTGATGGCCGACATCCTGGAGGTCACCGTGGGGCTGGCCGAGCGGGCCGCCGCGCTCGGGGTCCGCCGGGACGCGCTGATCATCGACCCGGGGCACGACTTCGGCAAGAACACCCGGCACTCGCTGGAGGCCACCCGGCGGCTGCCGGAGATGACGGCGACCGGCTTCCCGGTGCTGGTCTCGCTCTCCAACAAGGACTTCGTCGGCGAGACCCTGGACCGCCCGGTCGACCAGCGGTTGCTGGGCACGCTGGCCACCACCGCGGTCTCCGCCTGGCTGGGGGCCCGGATCTACCGGGCGCACCAGGTCGCGGAGACCCGGCAGGTGCTCGACATGGTGGCCTCGATCCGCGGCACCCGGCCGCCGGCGGTCGCCCGGCGCGGGCTGGCGTGAGCGCCGGCGGCCGGCCCCGGTCGGCGGCCGGTCTCAGGCCGGGGTGCCGTTCGGCCGGCGGGTCGCTTCCAGGATCTTGAGCACGTCGTCGATCTCGTCGGTGACGTGGAACAGCTCCAGGTCCGCGGCCGAGGCCTTGCCCTGGGCGACCAGGGTGTCGCGCAGCCAGTCGACCAGGCCGCCCCAGTAGGCGGTGCCGAAGAGGATCACCGGGAACCGGGTCACCTTCTTGGTCTGCACGAGGGTCAGCGCCTCGAACAGCTCGTCCAGCGTGCCCAGGCCGCCGGGGAGCACCACGAAGCCCTGCGAGTACTTCACGAACATCGTCTTGCGGACGAAGAAGTACCGGAAGTTCAGGCCGAGGTCGACGAACTCGTTCAGCCCCTGCTCGAACGGCAGCTCGATGCCGAGGCCGACGCTCAGCCCGCCGGCGTCCGAGGCGCCGCGGTTGGCCGCCTCCATGGCGCCCGGCCCGCCGCCGGTGATCACCGCGTAGCCGGCCTCGGAGAGCGCCCGGCCGATGGCCACGCCGGCCGCGTACTCGGGCGAGTCCACCGGGGTCCGGGCCGAGCCGAAGACGCTGATCGCGGCCGGGAGTTCGGCGAGCGCGCCGAAGCCCTCGACGAACTCGGAGGTGATCCGCCAGACCCGCCACGGGTCGGTGTGCAGCCAGTCGGTCGGGCCGGTGGTGTCCAGCAGGCGCTGGTCCGTGGTGCTGGTGCCGACCTGGTCACGGCGCAGCAGCACCGGGCCCTTCTGCTTCTCCGGCCAGGGCTTCTTGCGCTCGGGCGCGCCGAACTCCTCCGGCCCGGTCCCGTCGTTCGTGTCATCTCCTGTGGCTGTCATGACGAAACCCTACGCCTGCGATGACGTCTTTTCGGGAAACGCCGGAGGGCGTCCGGTGAAACCGCCGGCCGCGCCCCGTACGCCCCGTGAGCCCCGCCGGACTCAGCCCAGCCAGCCGCGCAGCCGCTCCTCGACCTCGGCGATCGCGGTCAGCGAGCAGTGCTCGTCGCGCTTGTGGGCGAGGTTGGGGTCGCCGGGGCCGTAGTTGACGGCCGGGACGCCGAGGGCGGTGAACCGGGCCACGTCCGTCCAGCCGTACTTGGCCCGGGGCCGGCCGCCGACCGCGGCCAGGAAGTCCTGGGCGGCGGGCCGGCCGAGGCCGGGCAGCGCGCCGGGCGCGGAGTCGGTGACGGTGACCTGGTAGCCCTCGAACACCTCGCGGACGTGGGCCTGCGCCTCTTCCTGCGAACGGTCGGGCGCGTAGCGGAAGTTGACGGTCACCACGCACTCGTCGGGGATCACGTTGCCGGCCACCCCGCCGTCGATCCGGACGGCGTTCAGGCCCTCGCGGTACTCCAGCCCGTCGATCTCCACCGTGCGCGCCCGGTACCGGTCGAGCCGGGTGAGCACCTCGGCGGCATGGTGGATGGCGTTGTCGCCGAGCCAGCTGCGGGCCGAGTGGGCCCGGGTCCCGGTGAGCGTGACCTGCACCCGCAGGGTGCCCTGGCAGCCGCCCTCGACCACGGCGCCGCTGGGCTCCAGCAGGACCGCGAAGTCGGCCTCCAGCCAGTCGGGCCGGTGCGTGGCGAGGTGGCCGAGGCCGTTGCGGGAGGCCTCGATCTCCTCGCAGTCGTAGAAGACGTAGGTGAGGTCGCGGTTGGGCTCGCTCAGCGTGGCGGCCAGCCGCAGCTGCACCGCGACGCCGGACTTCATGTCGGAGGTGCCGCAGCCGTAGAGCAGGTCGCCGTCCACGTACGAGGGCAGGTTGTCGGCGATCGGCACGGTGTCCAGGTGGCCGGCCAGCAGCACCCGCTCGGTGCGGCCCAGCGTGGTGCGGGCGACCACGTTGTTGCCGTACCGCTCGACGGTCAGGTGCGGGAAGGCGCGCAGGGCCTCCTCGACCGCGTCGGCGAGCGGCTGCTCGTCGCCGCTGACGGACGGGAAGTCGACCAGCTGCGCGGTCAGGGCGCCGCCGTCGAGGGTCAGGTCGAGGCGCGGGTTCGGGCTGCTCATGGTCGCCCAGCCTATCGGTGGCCGCCCGCCCGGGGCCCGACCGCCCGGGCCCGGCGCGGGCGGGGTGGCGGGCCGGGTGAGAGCGCGGTGGCGGGCCCGCGCCGGCCGTCGGTGCGCAGGTCGGCGGGGTGGTCCGGCAACCGGGGCGGGGCACCCGGGCGTCCGACTGGGTACGGTGTGCGGGCGGTGTGATCGGACGAGAGGAGCTCAGGTGTCCGAGGAGACGGGCGGCGGACCGGGCGGCTCCGGGCGCAAGCGGCGGCGCGGCCGGCCGCTGCGGCGGCTGGCGACCGGGTTCGTGGCCCTGCTGGTGGTGGCCGGACTGGTGCTGTACCTCAACCGGGACAAGCTCTCCGCGCCGCCGGAGGGCTGCCGGATCGACACCGCCGCCGGCTCCGGCACGCTGGACCTGGTGCAGGCCGCCAACGCCGCGACGATCACCGCGGTGGCGCTCTCCCGCGGGCTGCCGGAGCGCGCGGTGACCATCGCGCTGGCCACCGCGATGCAGGAATCCAAGATCCACAACCTGGACGGCGGCGACCGCGACTCGGTCGGCCTGTTCCAGCAGCGCCCGTCCCAGGGATGGGGCACGGCGGCCCAGATCAAGGACCCGGTCTACGCCACCAACAAGTTCCTGGACAGCCTGGTCAAGGTGCCCGGGTACGCCCGGCTGCCGCTCACCGACGCGGCCCAGCAGGTGCAGAAGAGCGGATTCCCGCAGGCGTACGCCAAGCACGAGACCAATGCGACGCTGGTGGCCGCCGCGCTGACCGGACGCGAGCCGGCCGCGCTGACCTGCGTGGTGCACGAGCTCTCCGGCCCGGCGCCGGCCGCCCCGACCTCCTCGCCGCCGGCCTCCGCCGCGGCCCCGGCCGCCGCGAGCGCCTCCCCCGCCGCCGGCCAGCAGCCGGTCGGGCTGACCGACCGGGTGCGCCGGGAGTTCGGCCGGGCGGTCTCGGTGGCCCCCGCCCCGAAGGCCGGCAAGGACCCGCGCGAGATGCTGGCGCTCACCCCGCAGCCGACCGCGACCGCCGACTCCGGGCCGAACGCGACCCGGCAGGCCGGCTGGGCGGTCGCCCAGTGGGCGGTGGCGCAGGCCCAGGACCTCGGGATCGGCAGCGTGGTCTACGACGGCAAGGTCTGGCGGGTGGACCGGCCCAAGGACGGCTGGAAGGCGCAGACCGAGAGCTCGGGCACCGACCAGGTGCTGGTCGGGCTCGGAGCCCCGGCCAAGAAGTGACCGGGAGCCCGCGGACGGCTTGACGGACTGGTGAGCGGGTTACCGCCCAACGGGTGATTCGCGTCAATCCAGGGTTACCGCCGAGGAGCGCCGGGCCGGGTGGCGCACCGGGCCCGGCGGCGGCTTGCGCCGACCTGTCGCACCAAGGGGAGTGACGATTCTTCGGCCACGCTCGACCGGGTCGATTTGTCCCGAATGCCAGAAAGCGGATCGTCCGATCTTTAGGTCCCCTTTACCTTGACGGCCCGAAACCTTCTCGCTCCTGCGGCGGTAATCACGTCGTCCGCCCGACGGACACCCGTCGCCACCGGCACCCGTCGCCGGGGGCCGCGCCGGGCATCCTCACCTCTTAGGAGCACCATGTCTCACCCCCTCAAGCGCCGGATCGCCCAGGCCGCGCTGCTGGTCGCAGCAGCCGGTGCGGCGCCCATGGCAGTCGCCGGGAGCGCGTCCGCCGCCGACCTGGTGCCGCAGACGGACCTGGGGGCCGGCCTGACGTCCACGCTCGACAACGCGCCCAGCTCCTCCGCGACGGTGCAGGACACGGCCCACGAGTTCGGCCAGGTCGCCGGCGCGACCGGCGCGGAGACCGTCGCGACCGGCGTCCCGCTGGCCGCCGACGCGGCCGGCAAGACCGTGGCGCACGCGCTGCCGGACACCAACCAGTCGCTCGGCAAGGTGACCTCCCCGGCCGCCAGCACGGCCGCCGCGGCCGGCACGGTCACCAAGCTGGCTGCCGTGGCGGGCCCCGCCCTGGTCGAGCGGGTCGGCCCGGCGCTGACCGACAAGGTCGCGCCCGCCGTCACCGACAAGGTGGTCCCGGCCACCACCCGCAGCGCCTCCGCCGCCAGCTCCCCGCTCGGTGCGGCGAGCGGCCTGCTGCCCACCAGCGGCCTGCCGGGCACCGACGCGCTCACCGGCCTGACCCACGCCGTCCCCGGCGCCGACGGCCTGACCTCGCTGGCCCACCCGGCCGCCGAGAACCGGCTGGGCGGCGTCCCCGGCCTCGGCAGCACCCCGCTGGACGGGCTGACCGGCGGCCTCGGCCCGATCGGCGGCCTGCTCGGCGGCATCGGCGGCGGCGGCCTGGGCGGCTGACCGCAGCCCCGGCAGACACCGGCCCCGGGGCAGGACGGCCCGGGGCACGCCGAGGGGGCGGGCGCACACCGTGCGCCCGCCCCCTCGGCACGTCGCCGTCAGGCGGTCAGCCGCTCCACCGCCGCCGCCACCCGCTCGTCGGTGGCGGTGAACGCCACCCGCACGAACCGGTCACCGGCCGGGCCGTAGAAGTCGCCGGGCGCCACCAGGATGCCCAGCCCGGCGAGTTCCGCCACGCTCTCCCAGCACGGCCGGTCCTGGGTCGCCCAGAGGTACAGGCTCGCCTCGGAGTGCTCGATCCGGAAGCCGTACGCCTCCAGCGCCGCCCGCAGCACCGAGCGCCGGGCGGCGTACCGCTCGCGCTGCTCGGCCACGTGGGCGTCGTCCGCCAGCGCGGCGACGGTCGCCGCCTGCACCGGCGCCGGCACGATCATCCCGCCGTGCTTGCGGATCTCCAGCAGCTCCCGCACCACCACCGGGTCGCCGGCCACGAAGGAGGCGCGGTAGCCCGCCAGGTTGGAGCGCTTGGAGAGCGAGTGGACCACCAGCAGGCCCTCGTGGTCGTCGCCGCACACCTCGGGGTGCAGCACCGACACCGGGTCGGCCTCCCAGCCGAGCTCCAGGTAGCACTCGTCGCTGACCAGCAGCACCCGGTGCTCGCGCGCCCACTGCACCGCTCGGCGCAGCTCGGCGGCGGACAGCACCCGGCCGGTCGGGTTGGACGGCGAGTTCAGCCAGAGCAGCCGGACCCGGGAGCCGTCCAGGTCGTCCACGGAGTCGTACGCGACCGGCTCGGCGCCGCACAGCCGGGCGCCCACCTCGTAGGTCGGGTAGGCCAGCCGCGGGTACGCGACCTGGTCGCCCGGGCCGAGCCCGAGCTGGCCGGGCAGCCAGGCCACCAGCTCCTTGGAGCCGATGGTCGGCAGGACGGCCTGCGGGCCGATCCGGGCGCCGAGCCGGCGGGCCAGCCAGCCGGCGATCGCCTCGCGCAGCTCCGGCGGGCCCCACACGGTCGGGTAGCCGGGGGTGTCCGTCGAGGCGGCCAGCGCCTTCTGGATCAGCTCCGGCACCGGGTCGACCGGCGTGCCCACGGAGAAGTCGCACAGACCGCCGGGGTGGGCGAGCGCGGTCGCCTTGTACGGCTCCAGCCTGTCCCAGGGGAACACCGGCAGGAGGTCGGACACGCGGCGCGCCGCCCCCGGGTGGCCCGGGAGCGGCGCGTGCTTGCTGTTCTCGATGCTCACAGCTGTGCTGCCACCGATCAGTGCTCGGCGTTCTGCGGCGGCAGAGCGGCGATGAACGGGTGGTCGGAGTCGATCACACCGAGCTTCGAAGCACCACCGGGCGAGCCGAGGTCGTCGAAGAACTCGACGTTCGCCTTGTAGTAGTCCTTCCACTCCTCCGGGGTGTCGTCCTCGTAGAAGATCGCTTCGACCGGGCAGACCGGCTCGCACGCACCACAGTCGACACACTCATCCGGGTGGATGTAGAGAGAGCGCTGGCCCTCGTAGATGCAGTCAACCGGGCACTCTTCGATGCACGCCTTGTCCTTGACGTCGACACAAGGCTGCGCGATGACGTAGGTCACGCTGTCGTTCCTCCTCGGAAGGGCTGCCGCCCTACTGTTTACTCGGTCGCGCGGGTGAGCGCGGCGTCGTCGATGCCCGCACCTAGTATCGCGGGTCAGAGACCACAAATGCACAGGAGGTGCCCTTGATGACAGGTGGAATCCCGGCCACGGGCCGTCCGGAGGTCCGGATAGACCGTTCTGACGTGGGGCGACGGGTGTCCGTCCGCCGCCTGTCGGAGGTCGTGGACGGCCGCCCGGTGTTCCGCGACGCGATCGGGGTGCTCGAGTCCTGGAACGATCATGGGCTGACCGTGGTTCCGCGCTCCGGGGAGTCGGTCACCTTCCCGGAGGACCTGCTGGTGGCCGGCAAGGCGGTGCCGCCCTTCCCCGCCCGCCGGGCCCCGATGCCCGAGGCGACGCCGACCGAACTGCAACGGATCGCGGCGGCCGGCTGGCCCGCCGTCGAGCAGCAGCGGCTCGGCGGGTGGACGCTGCGCGCCTCCGCCGGATTCACCCGCCGGGCCAACTCGGTGCAGACCCTCGGCGACCCCGGCCTCCCGCTGCCGGCTGCACTCGACGCCGTGCGGGACTGGTACGCGGCCCGCTCGCTGCCCGCCTACGTCGAGGTGGTCACCCCCGGCTCGCCGCCCGGGCTGGCGGCCGAACTGGAGCGGGACGGCGCCGCGCAGGCCGCCACCGAGGTCCGGGTCGCACCGCTGGCCGCGCTCGCCGCGCCGACCCGCGAGCCGCAGGCCGTCCGGCTGTCCCGCACCGCCGACGCCGGCTGGCTGTCGCTCTACCGCCGGGTGAGCGGCGAGCCCGCGGTGGAGCGGGCGGCGCGGCAGGTGCTGCACGGCGGGCCGTCGGTGTGGTTCGCCGCCGCGCCGGGACCGGCCGGCGAGCCACCGCTGGCGATCGGGCGGATCACCGTGCACGGCGCCTGGGCCTGCTTCGGCGCCGTCGAGGTCGCCCCCGACGCCCGGCGCCGCGGACTGGCCACCACCGTGATGGCGGCGCTGGCCGCCCGCGCCGCCGAGGAGGGCGCCCGCGGCGGCTTCCTGCAGGTCGAGGCCGACAACGCCGCCGCTCTCGCGCTCTACGACCGGATGGGCTTCACGACCAGTCACACTTACCACTACGCCCGTCTCTCCCAGCAGTAGCGCACGGCCCGCCCGCACCACCCCACGTACCGCCCCGCACCACCCCGTACCGCCCGGCACCGCCCACGGACCGCCGGCACCGCCCCGAACCGCCCCGCCCATCCCGTACCGACGAAGGCTGCTGTGACCGAGCAGAGCAGATCCCGCTTCCGCACCGCGGCCAGGGCCGAGCACCCCGACCCGGTGCTGCTCTGCCTGCTGGCCGCCGCCGAGCACACCCTGGGCGACCTCGGCCGCCCGGAGGGCCCGGAGGAACCGCCCACCCTGGACGCCCTGCTGTCGGCCTGTCACGCCGCGCTGGACCGGCACGCCGCGGCGATCCGGCACGCCGTCCTGGAGCGCCGGCCGAGCGGGCCGGAGGAGACCGCCGCGCTGCTGGCCGCCGTGCTGGGCGGGCGCGAACGCTTCCACGGCCGGCAGGCGGACTACCGGCGGCTGGAGTCCTCGCTGCTGCCGGACGTGCTGCGGCGCCGGCGCGGGCTGCCGATCACCCTGTCGCTGGTCTGGGTCGAGGTCGCCGCCCGGGCCGGGCTCACCGTCCACGGGATCGCGCTGCCCGGCCACTTCATCGTCGCGGTCGGCGCCCCGGAGGGCGGCAACGAGTTCGTGCTGGCCGACCCGTACCACGGCGGCCGGCTGCTCGACATCGCGGACGCGGCCAAGCTGGTGCAGGCCGCCGGCCAGCGGTTCGGCACCGAACTGCTCACCCCCGCACAGCCGTTGGACATCGTGCTGCGGGTGCTCGGCAACATCCGCAGCTGGGCCGCGGACCGCCCCGAGCAGGCCAGGACCCAGCTCTGGGCGACCGAACTCGCCCTGCTGCTCCCCCGCCACCCGGCCCAGCTGCGCCTGGAACGGGCCGAACTCCTGGTCCGCACCGGCGACTTCCTCGCCGGTGCGGCCGAGATGGACTCCTACGCCGAGATCCTGGACGCCTTCGACCCGGAGGCCGCGACCCGGGTCCGGCACGAGGCCAAGGCGGCCCGGCACCGGCTCAACTGAGCGGCCCCGGGCGGGCGGTCACAGCCAGCCCTTCTCCCGGGCCACCCGGACCGCCTCCGTGCGGTTGCGCGCGGCGGTCTTCTGGATCGCCATCGACAGGTAGTTGCGCACGGTGCCCTCGGACAGGTGCAGCCGCCGGGCGATGTCCGCGTTGACCGAACCGTCGGCAGCCGCCTCCAGCACGTCCCGCTCCCGCCCGGTCAGCGGGTTGGCCCCCTCGGCCAGCGCCGCCGCGGCCAGGGTCGGATCGATCACCCGCTCCCCGCGCAGCACCCGGCGGATCGCCTCGGCCAGCTCGGCGGCCGGCGCGTCCTTCACCAGGAAGGCGTCTGCGCCCGCCTCCATGGCCCGGCGCAGGTAGCCGGGCCGGCCGAAGGTGGTGGCGATCACCACCTTGGTCGCCGGACGCTGCCGGCGCAGCTCGGCGGCCGCGTCGATCCCCGTCATCCCGGGCATCTCGATGTCCAGCACGGCCACGTCGACCTCGTGCGCCGCCGCGGCGGCCACCACCTCGTCGCCGCGCGCGACCTGCGCGACCACGTCGATGTCCCCTTCGAGTCCGAGCAGGGCGGCGAGCGCCTCCCGGACCATCCCCTGATCTTCCGCCAGCAGAACTCTGATCACTTCGGCAGACTATCGGCCGCGCCCACCGGCGCGGTCCGCAACGGCACCAGCGCCCGCATGCGGAAGCCCTTGCCGCGCGGTCCCGGCCCGCTCTCCAGGCGCCCGCCGACCAGTTGCAGCCGCTCGCTCAGGCCGGTGAGACCGTTGCCGGGCGAGGACTTGCCGGGCCCGCGGCCGTCGTCGGCGACCTCCAGCGCGGCGTAGCGTTCGCCGTCGCCGTCCCAGACCTCGTCCAGGGTGACGGTGCACACGCTCGCCCCGGTGCCGTGCCGGACGATGTTGGTGACGGCCTCGCGCAGCGCCCAGGCCAGCGCGCCCGCCCCTTCGGCGTCCAGCGCGAGCCGGCCCTCGGCCACCCCGGGGCCGGCCTCCAGGGTGATCTGGGTGGTCGCCAGCGCCGTCCGGGCGGCGGCCAGTTCGACCGGCAGGGTGGGCCGGCGGAACCCGCTGACCGCCTCACGGACGTCGATCAGCGACTGCCGGGCGACCTTCTCGATGTCGGCGACCTGCGCCCGCGCCTCGGGCTGCTTGTCCTGCTCGAGGAAGCGGCCCGCCAGCTCGCTCTTGATGGTGATCAGCGACAGCGAGTGGCCCAGCAGGTCGTGCAGGTCGCGGGCGAGGCGCAGCCGCTCCTCGGAGGCGGCCAGGTGCGCCACCGCGGCCCGGGCCTCACGCAGCTCGCGCATGGTGGAGATGAGCCGCTGCAGGCCGGTCATCGCCAGTCCGCTGAGGAAGCAGGGCAGCAGGATCGCCACCAGGGTGTCGCTCTCGGCCCGCACCAGCAGGGCGACGGCCAGCGTGAGCGCGGTGACCGCGAGCACCCCGCGCAGGCCGAGGGCGCTCGGCAGCACCGTGGCCACGCAGACCGAGGTGTAGGTGAACAGCGTCAGCCACGCCTCGCCGAGGGTGAACGAGGTGACGACCGCGATCGCCAGCATCCCGGCCACCACGACGTACTTGCCGTGCCAGCCGTCGGGCTTGGTCGAGCGGATCGCCACCAGCGCCAGGTAGGAGGCGACGAAGACCGTCAGCGCCACCGAGCCCGCCACCACGGCCGGGGTGCCGTGGCCGCCGCCGGTCAGGTCCTTCACCGGGTAGACCAGGTAAATCATCCACAGCGACATCCAGCTGAGCTTGACCAGCAGCTGGCGCCGGTTCTCCACCGGCTGCCCCGGGGCGACGGAGAAGGAGCCGGAGCCCTGCTCCGCCGCCGACGGGTCGGCGACGGGCAGGGTCCGGGAGGGCTTCGACATGGTGGCCATCATGCCGCCTGGCCGTCCTTGCGGTACAGGTAGGCCGCGGCCGCGACGAACACGGCCAGGAAGCCGGCCAGACCGGCCACCGCCACGGTGTCCAGCCCGTGCCCGGGCCGGGTGAAGGAGGCCAGCTGGTTGTAGAGGTACACCGGGTTGAAGCGGGCGAAGGCCTTCAGCGAGTCGGAGACCGGGAACCAGGTGCCGCCGAACAGCGCCATCAGCATGTAGACGATCATCACGATCGGCTGCACCGCGTCCGGCTCGGCCGCGTAGCCGAGCGCCACGCCCAGCGCGGCGAACACGAAGCTGCCCAGCCACAGGGCGAGCGCCAGGCCCAGCCACTGCCCGGCCGGGAGCCGGACCCCCTCGATCGCGCCGATCGCGAAGACCACCCCGATCGCCGGCAGCGTGGTCACGGCACAGGCCGCGATCTTGCCCAGGGTGTAGGCCCGGCCCGGCAGCGCGGTCAGCCGCAGCTGGCGCACCCAGCCGCTCTTGCGCTCCAGCGAGATCTTCTGCGCGGAGCCGGTCAGCACCGCGCCGACCGCGCCGAAGGTGGCCATCGAGACCATGAAGTAGGACTTGGCGGGGATCCCGCCGGCCACCTCACCGCCGCTGTAGGCGTTGATGAAGAAGACGTACAGCAGCGCCGGGTAGAGCAGCGTGAACATCAGGTACCGCTTGTTGCGCAGGGTGCGCACGATCTCCAGCTGGATCAGGGTGGTCATCGCGCACTCTCCTCGAGGGCCTCGTCCTGGGCGTCCTTCGCGCCGGTGATGGTCAGGAAGGCCTGTTCCAGGCCCAGGCCGGTGACCTCCAGCCCGCGCGGGTACAGGCCGGCCCGGTACAGCCCGGCGACCCCCGCGTCCGCGTCGGTGGTGCGGATCCGCACCGTACGCACACCGCCCGGCTGCCCGGTGACGTCCAGGCCGACCGTGCCCGGCAGGGCGCGCAGCACCGCCTCGTCGAACGCGCCGTCCGCGGGGTGCAGCTCGAAGCCGATCCGGCGGGCCCCGGCCCTGGCCTTGATCTCGGCCGAGGTGCCGTCCGCGATCAACCGGCCGCGGTGCAGCACCAGCACCCGGTCGGCGATCGAGTCCGCCTCCTCCAGGTAGTGGGTGGCGAACAGCACCGTGCGGCCCTCGGCGGCCTGCGCCCGCATCGCGGCCCAGAAGGCCTGCCGGACGGAGACGTCCATGCCGGTGGTCGGCTCGTCCAGCACGATCAGGTCGTTGGCGCCGGCGATCGCCAGCGCGAACCTGACCCGCTGCTCCTGCCCGCCGGAGAGCTTGTCGACCCTGCGGTCGGCCAGCTCGGTGATGCCGGCCTCGCTGAGCACCCGGTCCACCCGGTGGCCGCGCGGGTGCACGTCGCAGGCGAACTTCACCAGCTCGCGGACCTTGACGTCGGCCATCAGCCCGCCGCTCTGCAGCATCGCGCCGACCCGGCCGGCCGCCACCGCCGCCCGCGGGGTCCCGCCGAACAGCGAGACGCTGCCGTGGTCGGGATCGCGCAGGCCGAGCAGCAGGTCCAGGCTGCTGGACTTGCCGGCGCCGTTCGGCCCGAGCAGCGCCACCGTCTCCCCCGGCCGCAGCACCAGGTCGAGACCGTCGACCGCCCGGACGGGACCGTAGCTCTTGCTCACGTCCCGGAAGGCGGCGACCTCGCCCTCGCGTGTCCGTGCCACCGTGCTCATCCGTCCAGGTCCTCTCCGACGGGGCCGCCCTTCGGCCCGACCCCTCAAGAGTCCCCGGAACGCGGGTCCGCGGTCAGTGTGCGCCGTCGTGCGCTCGGTATGACGGATGTCATGGCGACGGCCGGGACCCTGGGGCCCCGGCCGTCGGACGCGAGCGCTCGCGCGGACCCGGATCAGCGGGCGAGCGACTGCTTCAGGAAGTCCACCTGGAGCAGCAGCAGGTTCTCCGCGACCTGCTCCTGCGGGGTCATGTGGGTGACCCCGGAGAGCGGCAGCACGGTGTGCTGGCGGCCCGCCGCCAGCAGCGCCGAGGACAGCCGCAGGGTGTGCGCGGCGACCACGTTGTCGTCGGCCAGCCCGTGCACGATCATCAGCGGCCGCTCCAGCTTCGGGGCGTCCTCGATCAGCGAGTTGGCGCGGTACACCTCCGGCTGCTCGGCCGGGTGGCCGAGGTAGCGCTCGGTGTAGTGGGTGTCGTACAGCTGCCAGTCCGTCACCGGCGCACCGGAGACCGCCGCGTGGAACACGTCCGGCCGGCGCAGCACCGCCAGCGCCGCCAGGTAGCCGCCGTACGACCAGCCCCGGATCGCCACCCGGTCGAGGTCCAGCGGGAACTCCTCGGCCAGCGCCTGCAGCGCCGCCACCTGGTCGTCCAGGGTGACCTCGGCCAGGTCGAGGGCGATCGCCTTCTCCCAGGCGGGGCTGCGGCCGGGGGTGCCGCGCCCGTCCGCGACCACCACCGCGAAGCCCTGGTCGGCGAACCACTGCGAGGTCAGGTGCGGGTTGTGCGCCTGGACCACCCGCTGGCCGTGCGGGCCGCCGTACGGGTCCATCAGCACCGGCAGCCGGCCGTCCCGCTCGGGCTCGTAGCCGGTGGGCAGGAACACCGCGGCCGGGATCCGCCGCTCGCCGGCGAAGCGGAACACCGGGCGGGCGGTGAGCAGCGGCGCCTCGGCGTGCGAGGCGATGGTGGCCAGCAGCTCGTCGCCGCGCAGCACCCGGACGGTCGCGCCGGGCAGCTCGGCCGAGCTGGTGGCGAGCACCGTGACGCCGCCGGCGTGCACGGCCGAGGCGGCGCCGTCGCCGTTCGGCGCGAACGGCGACACCCCGTCCGGGCCGGCCCGGAACAGCCCCTGCCAGCCGGGCGGCAGCGCGTCGTCGTCGGCGCCGGCCGAGGCGCTGAACAGCACGGCCTCGTCGGTGATCCCGAACACCGAGCGCAGGTGCAGGCCGGCGTCGGTGACCGTGCGGTCGCCGACCACCAGGGCCCGCACCCCGCCCTCGTCGCTGATCCGCACCAGCCGGCCGTCCGGGGTCCAGGCCGGGACGCCCGGGAACAGGTCGAGCCAGACCTCGTCCTGCTCGGCCAGCAGCAGTTCGGTGGCGCCGGTCGCCGGGTCGACGATCCTGATCTGCTGGCTGCGCTGGTCGCGGGCCTGCACCAGGAGCAGCGGCGCGCCGCCGGCGGACCAGTGCACCCGGGCCAGGTACGGGAACGCCTCGCGGTCCCAGCGGACCTCGGTGCGCCCGCCGTCCAGGTCGATCAGCCAGAGGCCGACCTCGGCGTTGGGGGTGCCCGCCGCCGGGTAGGCGACCTCGGCGGGCACGGTGGCCGGGTTGGCGGGGTCGGCGATCCACCAGCGCTGGACGGGCGCGTCGTCGGCCCGCGCGACCAGCAGCCGGTCGCTGCCGGGGGCCCACCAGTACCCGCGGTCGCGGTCCATCTCCTCCTGGGCGATGAACTCCGCCTGGCCCCAGGTCACCCCGGCGCGCTCCGGGGTGGCGAGCGCCCGGTCGCCGGTGCCGTCGGTGCGGGTGATCCGCAGCTCGCCGGCGGTGGTCGCGTAGGCGACGTGCACGCCGTCCGGGGAGGGCCGCGGGTCGAGCAGCGGGCCGGCCGCGGGCAGCTCGCGGGCCGTGCCGGCGGCCAGGTCGGCGGCGAACAGCCGGCCGGAGAGGGCGAAGGCGGCGAGCGCGGCGGCGCCGTCCAAGGCGTACCCGACGATGCCGGCCGAGCCCTCCCGGCTGCGTTCGCGGCGGGCCTTCTCGGCCGGCGAGAGGTGCTCCTCGCCGCCGCCGAGCAGGACGGCCGGGTCGGCGGCGACCCGCTCCTCACCGGTGGCGGTGTCCAGCGTCCGGAGCAGGTTGGCCCGGCCGGAGCCGGCGTCGGAACGGAGGAAGACGACCCGGGAGCCGTCGGGTGCGACGGCGAAGGAGCGGGGCGCGCCGACCGTGTAGCGCAGGGTGCGCGCGTACTGCCGGGGGAAGGTGTCCGCGGGGTTCTCGGTGGTCATGGCACCAGACCCTATGCGCTGGGGGCGCGGTGATCACTCGTTCGGAGCAGCCCGCCGCGGAGCTTGCGAACGGGCCCCCGGGCCCTGCGGCAGCGGCCCCGCAGCGGGCCTGCCGGGCGGCTCGCCGGGCCGGGGGCGTTCACGGAACGTCATGCGGCGGTCACCGATCGGGTATGTGTTGTCCCATCGATCCGGAGTCGGAACGTCCTGTTCCCACCGGCCCCGGAGCGACCGCAGGTCCCCGCAGGTCCCGACCGCCGCCCCGCCCGCGGGCGGCACACCCGAGAAGGGGTGTGAGCCGTCATGGCTTTGTCCATCTCCGCCGCCGTTCTGATGCTGGTCGTCGTCTGGCTGCTGATCCGCCGGTCCGGTCTGAAGCCGGTGCACGCGATCATCTGCGCGCTGCTCGGCTTCTACCTGGCCTCCAGCTCGATCGCGCCCTCGATCCAGCAGGTGACCACCAACGTCGCAGGGATGATCAATGGCCTGAAACTCTGACGGCGCCCCCGCTCGATAGGCTGCCGGGCATGACCGCTGCCGACGACCAGCCACCCCGCCGCCTGCTGCTGGTGCACGCCCACCCCGACGACGAGTCGATCGTCTCGGGCGCGACGATGGCGCGCTACGCCGCCGAGGGTGCCCGGGTCACGCTGGTGACCTGCACCCTCGGCGAGGGCGGCGAGGTGATCCCGGCCGAGCTGGCCCACCTGACCGCCGACCGGGACGGCACCCTCGGCGAGTACCGGATCGGCGAGCTGGCCGCCGCGATGCGCGAGCTCGGGGTCACCGACTTCCGCTTCCTCGGCGGCCCCGGCCGCTACCGCGACTCCGGGATGATGGGCACGGCCGAGAACGAGGACCCGGCCTGCTTCTGGCGGGCCGACGTGGACGAGGCCGCCGCCCGGCTGGCGGCGGTGGTCCGCGAGGTGCGGCCGCAGGTCCTGGTCACCTACGACGAGCAGGGCGGCTACGGGCACCCGGACCACATCCAGGCGCACCGGGTGGCGCTGCGCTCCGCCGAGCTGGCCGCCGATCCGCTGTTCCGCCCCGAGCTGGGCGCGGCCTGGCGGATCGTCAAGGTCTACTACGCCCGGATGCCCCGGTCGGTGATCGAGCAGGGCCTGCGGGAGACCGCCGCCAAGGCGCCCTTCCCCGGGGTCGCGCAGGTCGGCGACGTGCCCGGGGTGGTGGACGACGGCGTGGTGACCACCGTGCTGGACGGGACGGCGTACGCCGGGGCGAAGGCGGCCGCGATGCGGGCGCACGCCACCCAGATCACCGTGGACGGCCCGTTCTTCGCGCTCAGCAACGACCTCGGGCAGCCGCTGATCGCGACCGAGTACTACCAGCTGGTCCGCGGGGAGCTCGCGGGCGGGCGGCCGGAGACCGATCTGTTCGCCGGTGTCGAGGAGGAGGAGCAGCGGTGATCAGGCGATACGTACGGGCCCTGCTGGGCAGCCGGGCCGAGCGGCTGGCCGAGCCGCTGCCGCCGCGCGGCGGGCGGGTGACCGCCTACGTGCTGCTGTTCGTGCTGGGCGGGCTGGTCTCGCTCTGCGGAGCGTTTGTGCAGGCCTTGTGGCCGCCCGGCGGTCTGCTGCTGGCGCTGGCGGCGACCCTGGCGGTGTTCTACGGCGGGCTCCGGCTGACCGGGACCAAGCTCGGCGCGGGCATCCCGATGGCCGGCTGGTTCGCCGTGCTGCTGGTGCTGATGACCCCGCGGCCGGAGGGCGATCTGGTCATCTCCACGGCGGTGACCTCCTACCTCTACCTCTTCCTCGGCTCGGTCGGCGGTGTGGTCTGCGCGACCCTGCCGACCCGGTCGGGGTACGGGTTCGGGGTGCCGCAGAACGACGGCCAACGGGCAGTCAGGGCACCCCGCCCGTAGTCTCATACCGGAGGATTCGGACGTATCGGGTTCTTTCCGTTCCAAGTCGCCGGGTGCCAACTCCCAGTAAGGTGGTCCCGCGGCAACGGACCCGGTGCCTCCGGCGGCCGGCCGGGAAGGTACCTTCGACCCCGTTCCCGCGGTGGCCCCGGATGCCACCGCCGCAGCCCACACGTGAAGAAGCTGGTGTCGGAGGGGTCACTCCACTCCCTCGCCCGGCGGCTGACGCCGTACGGCGGGGCGGACACCCCACAACCCGCGATCGGCGCCCCGGCCCGAGCGCGAACCCGGAGCAGAGCAGCATTGAGCAGCCGCGAATCTGACAGCGCGAACCCGCAGCCCCGCCGTTCGGGCCCGGACGCCTACCCGTCGGGCACCCCGCCGTACGGCACCGGCGTGCCCGGCGGCTTCGGCGGCGACCCGTTCGGCCAGGCCGGGCAGCCCGCCGCGGCGCCCGACCTGCCGGCGGACGACGGGGTACCGAAGACCGAGACCACGCTGACCACCCGGGTGCGGATCAACATCCCCGGCTCCCGGCCGATCCCGCCGGTGGTGGTGCGCTCGCCGGTCAAGAACGAGGACGCCGCCGCCGAGCCGGAGGCCGCCGCGGGCGGCTCCTCGCCGGTGCTCGGCGTGATGGACCAGGGCGCCCGGGCCGGCGCGCAGGCCAACGTCCCGCCGCAGTGGCAGGACCGCCCGGCCGCCGCCGCCCCGGCTCCGACTCCGGCCGCGACCAGCGAGTCCGAGTCGACCGGCGAATGGTTCAAGCCCCGGCAGAAGGGCGCTCCCGCCCCGGTGCCGGCGGGCGCCCCCGCCGCGGCCGGTGGCGCCGCCCCGCAGGCGGCGCCGGCCCCCCGCCCGACCGGCGCGCCCGCCTCGCCGTTCGCCGCCGCGCAGCCCGGCCCCGGGCCCGAGGACCCGTACGCGGCCGGCCCGGCGCCGGCCCAGCCGTACGGCAACGACCCGTACGGCAACGACCCGTTCGCGACGCCGGCCCAGCGGCCGCAGGCGCCGGCGCAGAGCGACCCGTTCGGGACCGGTCCCGGCATGGGGGCGCAGCGCCGCCTCCCCGTGGAGGAGCCGGAGGACACCCAGATCGGCGGCTTCGAGCCGATCCGGGACGAGCCGCAGCAGCAGCGGCCGCAGGGGCAGCCGCAGGCACGCCGGCAGCAGCAGCAGTCCGGCGGGATAGCCGGGCCGGCCGATCCGTTCGCCCCGGCCGACCCCTTCGCCCCGGCGGACCCGTTCGGGCCGGCCGACCCGTTCGCGGCGCCGCAGCACCAGGCACCGCAGCACCAGAACCAGCAGCACCGGGCCCAGGCCCCCTCGCCGCAGGCCCAGCAGGCGCAGCAGACCCAGCAGCAGGCCCAGGCCCAGCAGCACCAGGGCCAGGCCGCACAGCAGCAGGCCCAGCAGGGCCAGCAGCCGGGCGGCGGCCGCTTCGCCGACGTCCCGTACGAGCCCGCCAAGCCCTTCCCCGGCTCTCCCCGGGCCGCCACCCCGCCCCGGGTGCCGCAGTCCCCCGACCAGGTCTCGCACCGGCCCGACGCGGCGCAGGAGCCGGATCCGCAGGAGGCGGCCGAGGAGTCGAAGCCCACCAAGGCCAAGGGCCGCGGCGGCAAGCTCGTGGTGTACGCGGTCGGCGGGCTGCTGTTCATCGGCGCCGCGGCGTACGGCACCGGCCTGATGATGAACCAGGCGGACATCCCCGAGGGCACCACGGTGCTCGGCACCGACATCGGCGGCGACACCCGCGACCAGGCGGTCAGCGCGCTGGACGGCGCGGTCGGCCCCACGGCCCAGAAGCCGGTCCAGCTCAAGGTGGCCGGGCAGACCGTCAACCTCGACCCGGCCAGCGCCGGGCTGAGCTTCGACACCACCGCGACGGTGGAGGGCCTCACCAAGCACAGCTACAACCCGGTCGTGGTGATCGGTGCGCTGGCCGGCGGCAGCAAGGCCGTCGCGCCGGAGGTCCGGGTCGACCGGGCCAAGCTGAAGGCGGCGCTGGACGGGCTGGCCTCCAGCTCCGGCCAGGGGCTCCAGGAGGGCTTCGTCCGGTTCACCGAGGCCGGGCAGACCGAGGTGGTACCGGGCAAGGCCGGGCAGACCCTGAACGCCGCCGGCGCGGTGGACAAGGTCGAGCAGGCGTTCCGCAACCGCGCGGCCGGGCAGCCCGACGGTGAGGTCGCGCTCGAGCTCACGGACGCTCAGCCGAAGGTCGGTCAGGACGCCCTCCAGGCGGCCGCCGACGGCCTCGGCAAGCAGGTCCTGGCGGGCAACGTCACGATCAACGTCGGGACCCGGAAGTTCGACTTCGGCAAGGTCACCGCGGCCAAGGCGCTCACCCTGGTCCCGGACGACACCGGCAAGATCGTGCCGAAGTGGGACCTGGACAAGCTGGGCGCCGCGATGAACAGCACCATCGGTACCGCCAAGATCCGCAAGAACGGCGCCGTGGTGACCATCACCCCGCAGGACGTCGCGGACGCCATCACCTCGGTGCTCGACAAGACCGGCAAGGACCGCGTCTTCAAGTTCACCGTCTGACCCGCCGTCGGCGCCGATCGGCGCCCCTCGGCACCACCCGGGAGGCCGGGACCGAACGTCCGGTCCCGGCCTTCCGGCGTGCCGGGCCCTGGGTGCCATGGATTCCGTACGAAGCCGTCCGAATATCGGACGGATAGCAACCAATTCAAGCCATGTTCACCTGTTGCGGACTTCGCAGCCGTTCAATCGTCAATCAAGCCGCTCACCAGCGGTCATTTGTTGGCGAATCCTCGCCATTGGCGGTATATAACCGGACATTCCAACTCAAGTGTTGCGCGACAGCGGAACCCCACGTTCCGGGGCGGCGTCGACCTGGAAAACCCCCTGTGGCCTGCGGGTCATGCCGATGAACCCATGGTCAAAACCCGCCACCACCTCAAGGATTGGATCCGGCGTTACCAATCTTTGATCCGGGGCCGGTCGACAAGTCTTCACCAGGTCAGCAAGATGTGGCAGCGAGCCGTTCCACAGCGGCGACCGACTTTCTGACCAAACGTCCGACATTCGAGACGCCCCGAGGCACTCTGTGCAGAGCCCGCCATCCTCACGGATCGCGCAGACCGGGGCCTTGTTCCGTCGGTGAGCGCGGGTCCGCACGAGGGAGAGAACCACCTTGGGTCGCTATATGCTTCGCAAGCTGGCCAATTATCTGATTCTGGTCACGCTCGCGGCATCTCTCTCCTATTTCATCGCGGGGCTCAGCCTGCACCCGCAGGCGAACTACGAGGGCCGTAACCCGCCACTGGCGAAGAGCACCATCACCAAGACGCTCGACGACGTCAACATGAACCCTGACACCCCCATCGTCAGCCGGTTCGGGACCTGGGCCAACGGCGTGGTCCACGGTGACCTCGGCAAGAACATCGACGGCGCGCCGGTCAACGACGAGGTGGGCCGCCGGCTCGGCGTCTCCACCCGACTGCTGCTGCTGGCCACGCTGCTCGGTTCGATCGGCGGCGTCGCGCTCGGCACCGTCGGCGCGATCAAGCAGTACAAGTTCTTCGACCGGGCCTCGACCCTGGCGTCGTTCTTCATCCTGGCGATGCCGACCTTCGTGCTCGGCCTGTTCCTCAAGCTGCTCACGATGAAGTTCCTGGGTGCGGGCACCATCCACTTCACCGGCGAGACCGACCCGGAGTTCGCCGGCCGCTGGGACTTCGCCGCCCTGGGCAACCGGGCCGAGCACATGCTGCTGCCGGGCCTCACCCTGATCCTCATTCAGGTCGCGCTCTACAGCCGCTACCAGCGCAGCACCATGCTCGACGTGCTCGGCAGCGACTTCCTGCGCACCGCCCGGGCCAAGGGCCTCAAGCGGCGTGCCGCGCTGGTGAAGCACGGCCTGCGGACCGCGATCCTGCCGGTCGTCCCGCTGCTGGTCTTCAACATCGTGCTGCTGTTCATCGGCGCGACCTTCACCGAGAAGACCTTCGGCTGGCACGGCATGGGCGAGCTCCTGGTCAACTCGATCACCCGCAACGACGTGAACTCGACCGCCGCGGTCGCCCTGTTCACCGCGGTCCTGGTCCTCATCGCCGGACTGCTGTCCGACCTGCTCTACGCGGCGCTCGATCCTCGGGTTCGGGTGCGCTGACGCACCGTTCCCCCGACCGAGCACCGAACACCCGTAGAGGAGAGAGAGCATGAGCGCCAACCAGCCCGCCCCGTCGAACACCTCCGCCGCCGGCGGCGAGGCGGTCGCCGCCCTGGCCACCGCCACGGCCGGCACCCCGCCGCTGCCCGGGGCCGCCAAGTCCGCGACCAAGCGGACCAGCCGCGGCCGTCTGACCCTCCGCCGCTTCACCCGCAACCGGCTGGCGCTGGTCGGGGTCGGCATCATCGTCCTGCTGTTCCTGGCGGCCTACATCGGCCCGATGTTCAGCAAGTACGACTACAAGTTCCACGACTACCTGGCCTTCACCCAGCCGCCCAGCGCCGACCACTGGTGGGGCACCAACCAGGGCGGCCAGGACCTGTTCGCGCTGACCATGCGCGGCCTGCAGAAGTCGCTGGTGATCGGCCTGCTGGTCGGTGTCATCAGCACCTTGGTCGCGTCCGTGGTGGGTGCCTTCGCCGCCTACTACGGCAGCTGGATGGACAAGACCCTGACCTGGGGCGTCGACCTGCTGCTGGTGCTGCCGAGCTTCCTGATCATCGCCGTGCTGTCCCCGCTGTTCCGGAACACCAGCTGGCTGATCTTCGTCGTCCTGCTGGCCGCGTTCAGTTGGATGATCACCGCCCGGGTGGTCCGCAGCATGACGATGACGCTCAAGGACCGCGAGTTCGTCAAGGCCGCCAAGTACATGGGCGTCCCCGGCCCGGTCATCATCTTCCGGCACATCCTGCCGAACATGGCCTCGCTGCTGATCATCGACACGGTGATCCAGATCGGCGCCGCGGTCATCGGCGAGAGTGGCCTGTCCTTCTTCGGCTTCGGCGTGCAGCCCCCGGACGTCTCGCTCGGCACGATCATCGCCGAGAACACCACCAACGCCCCGACCTTCCAGTGGCTGTTCTACTTCCCGGCCGGCTGCCTGGTGCTGATCGGCATCGCGGTCTCCTTCATCGGTGACGGCCTGCGCGACGCCTTCGACCCGAACTCCTCGGGCGCCAAGTCGAAGGGCAGGCGCCGCAAGGCGCTCGCCGAGCGCAACGAGGCCCACCTCAGGGCGTCCATGCCCAACAAGTCCAACGACGTGCTGAGCGCCTCGTGACCGCCGCGAACATCCCCTCGCAGCCCGCGGACAGCAGCCCCCGTACCAAGGAAGGACTCCGACCGGTGACCGACACCCGGCTGGACAAGTCTCAGCCCGTTCTCGAAGTGACGGACCTCCAGGTCTCCTTCCCCAGCGAGGCCGGCGAGGTGCGCGCGGTCCGCGGCGTGTCGTACGCCGTCCGCCCGGGCGAGGTGCTCGGCATCGTCGGCGAGTCCGGTTCCGGCAAGTCGGTGTCCTCGATGGCCGTGCTCGGCCTGCTGCCGGACAGCGCCGAGGTCTCGGGCTCGATCAAGCTGAACGGCCGCGAGCTGCTCGGCCTCTCGGACAACGAGCTGTCGAAGATCCGCGGCAAGGAGATCGGCATGGTCTTCCAGGACCCGCTGTCGGCGCTCACGCCCGTGTACTCGATCGGCACCCAGATCGTCGAGGCGCTGCGGATCCACCAGGACATGACCAAGGAGCAGGCCCGCACCCGGGCGATCGAACTGCTCGACGTGGTCGGCATCCCGGACCCCAAGCGCCGGGTGGACAACTTCCCGCACGAGTTCTCCGGCGGCATGCGCCAGCGCGCGATGATCGCCATGACGATCGCCAACGACCCCAAGGTGATCATCGCCGACGAGCCGACCACGGCCCTCGACGTCACCATCCAGGCCCAGGTGCTCGAGGTCCTGAAGAAGGCCCAGGACGTCACCGGCGCGGCGATCGTGATGATCACCCACGACCTCGGCGTGATCGCCGGCTTCGCCGACCGCGTCCAGGTGATGTACGCCGGCAAGCCGGTCGAGTCCGGCGCGGTCGACGAGGTCTACTACCAGCCGCGGATGCCGTACACCATCGGCCTGCTGGGCTCGATCCCGCGCCTGGACAACACCGAGCGCAAGGCGCTGACCCCGATCGAGGGCACCCCGCCGTCGATGGTCGAGCTGCCGCAGGGCTGCCCGTTCGCGGCCCGCTGCCCGATCGCGATCGACCGCTGCCGCGAGGTGGAGCCGGTGCTCTCGGTCAAGGAGGGCAACACCCACCCGACCGCCTGCCACCGCAGCCACGAGCTGGCCGGCTCGCTCGACCCGGCGACCATCTACCCCGTCCCGGAGATCCCGGTCGCCGTCGAGCTGGAGAACGTGCCGCGCGAGCAGCGCAAGACGGTGCTCGAACTCGACGGCCTGACCAAGCACTTCCCGCTCACCCAGGGCGCCGTGATCAAGCGCAAGGTGGGCGTGGTCAAGGCGGTGGACGGCATCACGCTGGACATCCGCGAGGGCGAGACGCTCGGCCTGGTCGGCGAGTCCGGCTGCGGCAAGACCACCACCCTGCTGGAGATCCTGGACCTGCCCAGCGGCCAGGCCGGCACCGTCACGGTGTTCGGCAAGGACGTCCGCGGGCTCGGCCGGGCCGACCGCAAGGCGCTGCGCCGGGACATGCAGATCGTCTTCCAGGACCCGATGGCGGCCCTGGACGCCCGGATGCCGATCGGCGACATCCTGGCCGAGCCGCTCAAGACGCACGGCTGGGACAAGGACCGGATCGCCGCCCGGGTGCCCGAGCTGCTGGAGATGGTCGGCCTCAACCCCGACCACGCCGACCGCTACCCGCAGGAGTTCTCCGGCGGCCAGCGCCAGCGCATCTCGATCGCGCGTGCCCTGGCCCTGGAGCCCAAGCTGGTCATCCTGGACGAGCCGGTCTCGGCCCTGGACGTCTCCATCCAGGCCGGCGTGCTCAACCTGCTGGACGAACTGAAGGTCAAGCTCGGCCTGAGCTACCTGTTCGTCGCCCACGACCTCTCGGTGGTCCGGCACATCGCCGACCGGATCGCCGTGATGTACCTCGGCCGGATCGTCGAGCTCGGCGACTCCGAGTCGATCTTCGACGCTCCGTCCCACCCGTACACCCAGGCCCTGCTGTCCGCCGTGCCGCTCCCGGACCCGCGCCGGGAGCGCGAGCGGACCCGCATCCTGCTCACCGGTGACCTGCCCAGCCCGGCCAACGTGCCGAGCGGATGCCGGTTCCGCAACCGCTGCCCGAAGTACCTGACCCTCTCCGAGGGCGAGCAGCAGCGCTGCCACGACGAGGACCCCGCGAACACCAGCCTGGCCGCGGACCACGTGGCCGCCTGCCACTTCGCGGCCGCCCTCGAAGTGATCTGACCCCCACGAGCCGCGCCGCTTGACAGGCGCTTCCCGCCCCACCCGCACGGCCGCATTGCCAACCCTCCAGCACCACCCGCTCCGGCGGCTCCGCTGGGCTCTACTCACCCAATCCGTCACCACAGGGGGACTCCCTTGAAGCACACCCGGATCCCGGTCGCGCTGGTCGCCACCATCGCCGCCGCGTCGCTCTCGCTGACCGCCTGCTCGAGCAGCAAGTCCAACGACTCGGCCGCCCCGGCCAAGTCCGAGGCCCCGAAGATGACCCAGCGGGCCATCAACGAGAAGGACCGCGGCGACCTGAAGCAGGGCGGCACCCTCAACTGGGCGATCGACCAGCTCTCCACCCAGTGGAGCCCGCTGGAGGCGGACGGCAACGAGGTCTCCACCACCGATGTCATGAAGGCGCTCATGCCGACCTTCTGGCGTTCGGACGCCGGTGGCACCCAGACCCCGAACAAGGACTACCTGCTCGACGCCAAGTCGGAGACCAAGGACGGCAAGCAGGTCGTCACCTGGACCCTGAACCCGAAGGCGAAGTGGTCGGACGGCACCCCGATCACCTGGCAGGACATCGAGGCCAACTGGAAGTCCCAGAACGGCAGCAACCCGGACTTCAAGGCCACCTCGACCACCGGTTTCGACCAGGTCGAGAGCGTCGTCAAGGGCGCCGACGACTACCAGGCCGTCATGACCTTCAAGACGCCGTTCTCGGAGTGGCAGGCGCTGTTCAACAACGCCGCCAACGCGCCGCTGTTCCCGGCCAAGTACGTCGCCACCCCGGACGTCTTCAACACCGCCTACGCGGACAAGATCCCGGTCACCGCCGGTCCGTTCAAGCTGGACAAGATCGACCAGACCGCGAAGACCGTCACCGTGGTGGCCGACCCCAACTGGTGGGGCCAGAAGCCGCTGCTGGACAAGATCGTCTACAAGGCCATGGACACCAACACCATGCCGCAGGCGTTCCAGAACGGTGAGATCGACTTCTACAACAACGGTCCGGACGCCTCGGGCTACAAGCAGATCCTGGCCACCCCGGACGGCGAGGTCCGCGAGGCCGGCGGCCCGAACTTCCGCCACTTCATGTTCAACGGCAAGTCCCCGATGCTGACGGACGTCAAGGTCCGCCAGGCCATCTTCAAGGCGATCGACCGCGACACCATCGCCAAGTCGGACCTGAACGGCCTGGGCTGGCCGGCCGAGGCCATGAACAACCACTTCCTGGTGCCGAACCAGAACGGCTACAAGGACAACTCGGACGGTCTGAGCAAGTTCGACCCCGAGGCCGCCAAGAAGATGCTGGACGAGGCCGGCTGGAAGATGGACGGCGACGTCCGCAAGAAGGACGGCAAGGAGCTCGCGCTCAAGTTCGTCATCCCGGCGGGCGTGACCGTGGCCACCAACGAGGGCTCGATGCTCACCCAGATGCTGCAGCAGGTCGGCGTCAAGGTGAACATCTTCACCGCCCCGTCGAACGAGTTCTTCGACAAGTACATCTACAAGTTCGACTTCGACATGACGGCGTTCTCGCTGATCGGCACCCCGTTCCCGGCCAGCTCCTCGACCGCGAACTTCAAGACCGACGGTGGCGCCAACTACAGCCAGGTCGGCAGCCCCGAGCTGGACAAGGCGATGGCCGACGCCGCCGCCGCCCAGTCCGTCGACGCCGAGTTCGCCGCGATCAACAAGGCCGACGCGGAGGCCTGGAAGGTCGCCGGTCTGATCACCCTGTACCAGCGCCCCGCCATCTTCGGTGTGAAGAAGTCGGTCGCCAACCTGGGTGCCCCGGGCCTGTCGGACTACATCTACGAGAACATCGGCTTCACCAAGTGACGACCTGCCGGGTCTGATCGGACAGCTGACGGGGCGGGCCCCGGGGATCATCTCCCCGGGGCCCGCCCCGCTGCCGTCCCCGGCCCCGCTGGGGCCCTCTGGGGCCCGCTGCGGCGCAGCGCGAGGGCGGGCCCCGGGGTGCGTCCCCGGGGCCCGCCCGACGGTGCTGCCGGCGGCGCTCAGGCCGCCGTCGGCTGCCTGACCTCAGCGAAGTGGCAGGCCGACTCGTGCGCGGCCGGGCCGCTCAGCACCTGCGGCACGGCGAGCAGCGGCACCTCGCTCGCGCACCGGTCCTCGGCCTTCCAGCAGCGGGTGCGGAAGCGGCAGCCCGAGGGCGGGTTGGCCGGCGAGGGCACGTCGCCGACCAGCACGATCCGGTCCCGGGTCTCCCGGCCGGTCGGGTCCGGCACCGGCACCGCGGACAGCAGCGCCTGGGTGTACGGGTGGGTGGCGTGCTCGTAGATCTGCTCCTCGGTGCCGATCTCCACCAGCTTGCCGAGGTACATCACGCCGACCCGGTCGGAGATGTGCCGCACGATCGAGAGGTCGTGCGCGATGAACATGTACGACAGCTCGAACTCGCTCTGCAACTGGTCCAGCAGGTTGATCACCTGGGCCTGCACCGACACGTCGAGCGCGGAGACCGGCTCGTCGCAGATGATGATCTCCGGCTTGAGCGCCAGCCCCCGGGCGATGCCGATGCGCTGGCGCTGGCCGCCGGAGAACTGGTGCGGGTACCGGTTGATGTACTCCGGGTTCAGCCCGACCACGTCCAGCAGGTCCTGGACGGCCTTGCGGCGGTCACCCTTCGGCGCCACCTCCGGGTGGATCTCGTACGGCTCCCCGATGATGTCGCCCACCGTCATGCGGGGGTTCAGCGAGGTGTACGGGTCCTGGAACACCATCTGGATGTTGCGCCGCACGGCCCGCAGCGCACGGCCGCTCAGCCGGCTGATGTCCTCGCCCTTGAACAGCACCTCGCCGGCGGTGGCCCGCTCCAGGTTCATCAGCACCTTGGCCAGCGTCGACTTGCCGCAGCCCGACTCGCCGACGATGCCCAGCGTCTCGCCCCGGTGCAGGGTCAGCGTGACGCCGTCGACCGCCCGCACCGCGCCCACCTGCTTCTTGAACAGGATGCCCTGGGTCAGCGGGAAGTGCTTGACCAGGTTGCGGACCTCCAGGATGGGCTCAGCCATGGAGGGTCTCCTTCCAGAAGTGGCAGGCGCTGCGCCGGCCGGTCAGCTCGGCACCGTCCGCGTCCAGGACGGGCTGCAGGAGCGGGCGGTCCGACCGGCAGAGGTCGGTGGCCCGGTCGCAGCGGGGGTTGAAGGAGCAGCCCGCGGGCAGCTGCAGCAGGCTCGGCGGCAGGCCCTGGATGGCGTACAGGTCCTGCCCCTTCTGGTCCAGGCGCGGGATCGAGCGCAGCAGCCCCTTGGTGTACGGGTGCGCCGGGTTGGCGTACAGCTCGTGGACGGGGGCGGTCTCGAC